>JBGSYX010000230.1:0-26931 GCA_041750735.1 Cyclobacteriaceae bacterium | reverse complement strand
AGAACATATCGAATATTTTCTCGTGCTGCTCTTTTAGGATGCCCAATCCATGGTCTTTCACGCTGATCAGTATGGCACGGCGGTCAGTTTTCAGGGTTATTTCTATTTTAGCTTGTTTCGTTTTTCGGAAGATTACCCCGTTTTCAATAAGGTTTTCCAGTATTATTTTCATTAAAATGTAATCACTCCTGAATTTAAAATCATTGTCCGCGTGCAGACTTATTTCCAAATCCTTAGGGTCAATATAGTTAGTCAGGCTTGGTGTGCAGTCCTTTATGATTTTATGGAAATCTATATCTTCCGTGACCGAAGATTCACGGTTTATGAAATGGATATTGTTCAACTTATTAAGGATTTTGTTCATATCCAGAGCTCCTCGCTCTATGAGATCGATGTATTCTCTGAGCGCTTCATCTTTATTATCCATCTTGGCTAAAAGTGTCATGCCCAATAGGCGAGCAATCGGCCCTTTCAGGTCGTGCGAGGCGCGATAGATAAACTTATCAAGTTCGTTATTGGCATTTTTCAGATCTTCGTTGGTTTTAAGTAACGATGATGTTCTCTCTTCGACAATAGATTCCAGGTTACTATTTATATCGAGAAGTTCTTTGTTGGTGTTGTCAAGCTCAGTTTTTGCTATGGAAATTTCTTCATTTTTTTGTATCAACAGCGCATTCTGATTTTCTATTTCAGTCTTCTGGGTCAGGATTTCCTTATTTGCATTAGCGAGTGTTTTATTTTGATCCTTAATCTTTTTGGTGCGGATCTTCACCTTTTCTTCCAGCAAAGCTTTTGATCTGGAAAGAGACCTTGTCCGCAATTGAATTATAAGAAGTATATTTCCTAAGATAAACGCGAATAGGATGAAGTAAAACCACCAGGTGTTCCAGTATGGAGGTTTGATTATTATTACGACTGACCGACCCGGTTCTTCCCAGTTGCTGTCACTGGTCGAAGCTTTTACCCGGAAGGTATATTGGCCGGGTGGTAGGTTGGTATAATTTGCAAATCGTCGGGTTCCGATGAAGTTCCATTTATTATCAAAGTTTTCCATCATATATGCATACTGCATTTTTCGGGCATTTGTATAGTTCAATGCAACAAATTCAAATGAAATGGATAGATCCTTATAAGAAAGTATAAGCGTATCGGTTTTCGAAATGTGAGTTTTTAGCGGTGATCGCGGTGTACCTACGCGTACTTTTTCATTCAGTATTTTGAAATCAGTAATCAAAACATTGGGAATCTGACGCTTTTCGGTGAGTTTATCCGGAAAGAAAGTGCAGTAGCCATCGATACCGCCGAAGTATATTTCGCCTTTATTTGATTTAAAGGAGGAACCGGGATTGAATTCTGAGCCTTGAATTCCATCGTCCAAGCCGTAGTTGCGGATAGACAATGTATTTTTTGAAATGCTGCTTATGCCCTGATTGGTGCTTATCCATAGATTGCCTTTATTGTCATCTTCCATGGAATAAATGGAATTAGTCAATAAACCACTTTCTTCACCTATTTTGGTGAAAGAGTTCTTTGCAACATCCAGTATATTCAGTCCATTGGCAGTACCAATCCAAATATTGTTCTTTTCACTATGGAGGCTGTAGATGGTATTACTCGAAAGGCTGTTGTCATTTGTTGACATATGGAAATATCGGATAAACCGGTTTTTTGCCTCATCAAAGCGATTCAGTCCATTTGAGAAAGTGCCTATCCAGATATTACCATTGTCATCTTCGATAATACATCGAATATCGTTTCCGCTAATAGAGAAGAGATCAGATTCCGAATGCTTCCAGTTTACATTGGATTTTCTGTCGTATTTTACAAGACCGCCATCCTCTGTTCCAATCCATAACCGATCTTTCGAATCCATATAAATACATCTGATATTGTTGCTGGATATAGTTGTTGAATCCAGCGGATCATGAGTCATCCTTGTGATTTTTCCGGTCCCAGTATTTATTATGTTAATGCCACCCCCTCCGGTACCTACCCATATATTACCTGATTTGTCTTTAAGCAGGGCATTTATACGATTATGCGATAAATAATTGATTGGAATTGGTTTGACTGCAGATTGTCGCTGGTCAAATTGCCTGAACAACTTATTTCGCTCTTTTATGCTTTGTCCTTCGATTATTTGATCGTTGGAAAGAAACGTGGTGTATATTTCTGTCGATGGGTTGTACATGGTAAGTCCCTGGTCGTGTGTCCCTAACCATAACTTACCATTTGTTTCCTTAAGTATTGCCTGGATGTTGTTGCTACTTATCGTATTGTTTATTCCCTGGCTGCGTTTGTGCCAGCTAAAACGATCCTTCAATTTGTCAAGAACACTTATTCCGGCATTTGTGCCAATCCACAGAATTCCGGATGTATCTTCAAATACTGAATTTACTTGATTGCTGAGCAATGAGTGATCGTCGTTGGGGTTTACAATAAACACCTGGATTGAGTTTTGCTCAACATTTAATTGGCCAAGGCCTCCATCATTAGTACCAAACCAGATATTTCCAAGCTTGTCTTCTTGAATTGATAATACGGCTTTAGAGAGTATTGATTTGCTGGGTGATAAGATATTTTTAACATGAACCAATTGATCCTGAGGTGGCATTTCGTCTCCCGATGATTCGAGACGCATTTTAAAAAGGCCCTGTTGTGTGCCTATCCAGAGAATTTGCTGGGAATCTATAAATACTGAGTTTACTGGAATATGAGGTGTTTCATCCTTGAGATGGACCTGATAGCGCATGATGCGTTCAGATGTCGGATTCAAGCAGTTCAATCCATTTTCCGTTCCAATCCACAGCAGTCCTTGTTTATCCACAAGCAAGCATGCTATATAATTTCCCGATATGCCTGAAGTAACATAGGGTTCATATTTGAAGTTTGTAAATTTCTTTGATGCCTGGTTAAATTTAAAAAGCCCTCCACCAGCCGTACCTAGCCAATAATTCCCATTCAGATCCTGAGTGGCACAATTCACCTGTTTAATATTAAAAAAAGGGTCGTTACCTATAAACTGGTTTAAATGATAAAAAACCTCCAGGTTAATGTCGTAAATGTCCAGACCGGTTTGAGTCGATATAAGAATGTTGCCATCCTTATCCTCGAAAAGATGATTTACGATATTGTTTGAAAGCGAGGTGCTATCATTTCCTGAATAGTTAAAAGTCTTGAACTGAGTGCCGTCATATTTGTTCAGTCCGCCGTTTGTTGCAAACCACATAAATCCCTGGCTGTCCTGTAAAATATAATTGACATTGCTTTGAGAAAGGCCATTCTCGACACGGATATGTTCAAAACGTAAATTTGATTGAGAGTAAGTCGTGTGGAATACTAAGACCAGTACTCCACCTATTATACTGGTTAAAGTTAATTGGAATAGATGCTTATAATCGCTCAACCACATTTTGACTAATTATTGGTTTAGAATTAATCGTCAATGGATTGGTTGTTTGGTTTTCTTTTTTACTAACCTAAAGGTACAAACATAAAAGTGTAATAAAAACGAATAAAAAAAGCCTGAATTGCTCCAGGCTTAGCTTTTTTTACTTTTTCTAAGGGTAACTTCAACTATTCGCGATCGGCAAATCCATTGTCCATTTCAGTGTTAAACCGCACGTTTCCAGTGTCCTTTTCGGACTTATGTTTGCCATTTCCATTTAATACCACGAAGGATGAAATTCCTAATACCAAAAAAACAACAATTAACAACTTTGGTAACAGATGTTTCATTTTAGTATTTTTTTAATTAGTTTTATGTCCTATGAAAAGGAGCATTAATTGTATTTTTCTTACTAAGGGACTATACTACCTAGGGTCATCTCTTTCGGTTAGACCACCTTCGCACTCACAATCTGCAGTTGCCTGGACTGTAGTTACATCTTTTGCAGGTGCAATTTCTTCGTTGTTGCATGCCATGAATGATAGGGTCATCATACCCAATACTGCGAGAGTTAAAAGTTTAGCTTTCATTTTCATTTAGTTTTAGTTTATTATCTACTGAAGTTTCCGAACTGTTCGTTTTTGTAAGCGAAATATAGAAGAAATATTTTTATTATCAAAATAATTATATTAAATATATGAAAAATACAATATTATCTTTTTTTTATGCACAATTACAGTATGTTAGAGTTTGATTTTTAGTAGCACTATTTAGTTGTGAATAATTTCGCTCATATTTTAACCAGCCTATGAATTGTTATACAATCATGCATCATGTTTGAATAATTGCATTATTCGTTTTGTTATTATAATTTTTTCCATTTTATTGGAGTACTTATGGGGATAATGTCTTTTTTTCAGAAATCTGTTAAACTAGCAATTCGCAATGAAATTGTATTATTTAGTGTATTTGTACTAATATTTTTATTTCTATTTCCTTCGCAAAGTGCAATTGCCCAAAGAAATGTTGATAGTTTGAAGGAAGAAGTGAATAAACTAAGCGGAACAGCAAGATTAGAAACCCTGCTTGATTTAACGTATGAATTACAGTACCAAAGCAATGAGGAATACTTTAAGTATGCCAAATTTGGTTTTGAGCAAGCCTTAGCTGAACAAGACAGTAATTTTGTCTCTGCATTTCTAATTGAATTGGGGTATTATTATAAGTTCCAAGGGGACTATCAAAAAGCACTAAATGAATTGAAAAGGGCTGCAATCATTAGTGAAAAAAAGAATTACACCGTCAATATTGCTAAAGTATATACGGCATTGGGTATTGTATATCATGAGCTTGGATTTTATGATAAGGCATTAAATTATAATTCAAAGTCATTGTTAATAAAAGAAAAGCTTGGGGATAAGGCTGGTATTGGTGTATCCTACAATAATATTGGGCTTATCTATTATAAAATTGATGATCCGCAGAAAGCCATAGAATATTATGAAAAGTCTCTTGCTATTAAACTCGAGTCAGGGGATACTTCCAAGTGCATTGTACCCTATATAAATCTTGGATTGGCGTATTCAGCGCAGAAAATGGATGGTCGAGGAAACAGGCAATCAATTTTCAATTTTAAAAAGGCGATTGATTACTCAGTTAAGTATGACCAACTACACCGACTTGGATTTGCATACAATGGTATTGCACAAGCCTTTATAAACGAAAATAATTATGATACAGCCAGATACTATCTTCAATTATCAAATGAACAAAGCATCCAGAAGGATTACAAGCAACTTGAATCATCCAATTATTTCTTATTGTCAAAGTTGTCTTTTCAAGAGCGTAATTATACAGATGCGATCCAATACTTAAACCACAGTCAGAGCTTACTGAAACAATTGGGGGATAAAAACAGAATCAAAAACAACTTCGGTCTCTACTCTGAAATTTATGCTGCGCAAAATCTTTTGGATAGTGCCTATTACTACCAAAAGTGGTTTTCGATTATGAAAGACAGCATTTTCAATGAAGAACTAGCTAATAATCTGGCAAATGTCCAAATCGCCACCATCGAGGAACAAAGTCAACGAAGAATAGCCGTTCAGGAAGAGGCCAATAAAAAAACGAGGATATTCACTGCCTTTCTGGCATCCATCCTTTTTCTCAGTATTGCATTGATTGTCGTTATATTTCGAAACAACGCCAGAATGCAGAAGGTTAACAAGCAACTCAGTGAAAGCAGAAATGAAATCCAGGAACAAAAAGAGGATCTGGAAAAAAAGAACGATCAACTTGCGGAGGCACACAATACCATTCAGCGACAAAACGATGTACTCACTAATATAAATCAGGAATTGGATACAAAAGTTCAGGAAAGGACACTTGAGCTTGACAAATCTAACCGTGGACTTGAGAAGGCAGTTCGCGATCTTGACCAATTCATCTATAAAACATCACACGATCTGCGCGGACCAATCGCGACTATGCAGGGAGTAATCAACCTGGGAATGCTCGAATCTAAGGAACCGGTATCAATGCAATACTTCCGCACCCTCAATAACGTTTCGAATAATCTGAATAACGTCCTGTACAGACTTATAGAAGTACATGAAACTTATACTAAAAAACCCGTATTTGAACTGGTAGATCCCATAAAAGAGATTAAAGATGTTGTAGAAAAAATCGCCGGTTATCTCAACGATGCATCACTTACCATTGTCACAGAGCTTACTGCCGAAGGACCATGGATTACCGACAAGCACCTCTACCGGCTAATAATCGATAGTATGTTGCGAAGTGCGTATCACTACAAGGATCGTAAGGACTTTGCTATTACCGTTAAATCAAGCCGTAATGCCTTCAATATGACAATCCTAATCGAAGATAATGGCTATGGCATAAAGCCTGGAGACGAGGACAAGGTCTTCAATATATTTTTCAAAGGATCGCCCCGGTCAGGAGGCACTGGCTTGGAATTATATACTACAAAAATAGCGGTTGACAAACTCAAGGGTATGATTCGGCTGGTGAAGCCAGCAAAAGATACTATTTTTGAAATTATTCTGCCTGTACTAAGTACCTAGTCTGGCTTTTTCTCCAATTCTGTCTTACAAGAAATATCATATCCATATCTTTGGAAAAAAATTGTCATGACGAAAAATCACTATAAACGATATACAATAACATCAGCGTTACCCTATGCCAATGGCCCGATTCACATTGGTCACCTGGCAGGTGTTTATGTACCGGCAGATATCTATGTCCGATACCTTCGGGCAAAAGGTATGGACGTAGTCTTTGTCTGCGGCTCTGATGAACATGGGGTGCCGATTACCATCCGAGCTAAAAAAGAAGGTAAAGCTCCACAAGAAGTAGCAGATTTTTATCATGCCATGATCAAAAAATCCTTTGAGGATTTCGGCATCAGCTTCGATATATATGCAAGAACTACTCATCCGATCCATCATAAAACAGCCTCAGATTTTTTCGTAAAACTCAATGAGAAATCGTCACTGATAACCATTGAGTCTGAGCAATATTTCGATACAGAACACAACGAGTTCCTGGCAGATCGCTACATTCAGGGAACCTGTCCGAAATGCGGGCAGGCCGATGCCTACGGTGATCAATGCGAAAAATGCGGATCCACTCTTAGTCCTTCAGAGCTCATCAATCCGCGATCTATGATCAGTGGCTCCAAACCGGTTCTAAAGAAAACGACACACTGGTACCTTCCCCTCGATCAATACGAACCATGGCTGCGCCAATGGATTCTCGAGGAACATAAGGAATGGAAACCGAATGTTTATGGTCAGTGCAAATCCTGGATCGATCAGGGATTACAACCAAGGGCCGTAACCCGTGACCTCGACTGGGGGGTTCCGGTGCCTGTTAAGGGCGCCGAAGGAAAGGTTCTTTACGTCTGGTTCGATGCGCCGATTGGCTATATTTCTGCAACTAAAGAATGGGCGCAAAAAGCCGGCAAGGACTGGGAACTGTACTGGAAAGATGACGATACACGGCTCATTCACTTCATAGGCAAAGACAATATTGTTTTCCATTGCATTATTTTCCCAAGCATGCTCAGGGAGCACGGGGAATATATATTACCAGATAATGTACCGGCAAACGAATTTTTAAATCTCGAAGGAAATAAAATCTCAACATCACGCAATTGGGCGGTCTGGTTGCATGAATACCTGGAAGATTTTCCTGGAAAACAGGATGTATTAAGATATGTTCTTTGTGCCAATGCTCCTGAAGCGAAGGATAACGACTTTACATGGAAGGATTTTCAGGCCAAAAACAACAATGAATTGGTGGCCATTTTTGGCAATTTCGTCAATCGCGTGCTAGTACTTATTCAAAAGTACTACGATGGAGCGATACCTGAAAAAGGTGATTTAAATCCACTTGATCAGGAGTTAATCAGCTTTCTGAAGGAAGCGCCGAAAACTGTCGAGAAATCATTGGAGGCGTTCCGTTTCAGAGAAGCACTTGCCAATTTTATAGAAATCGCCCGAAAAGGAAATAAGTACCTCGCTGATTCTGAGCCGTGGAAACTCATTAAAGAAAACCCGGAACGGGTTAAAACAATATTAAATCTTGCTGCCCAGGTTGTGGCAAATCTGGCAATTATGGGTGAGCCGTTCCTTCCGAGGACATCAGGGAAAATATACAAAGCCCTTGGGATTTTACCACTTTCCTGGGGAAATGCTGGAAGTATAGATCTGCTCAATCCTGGAAACAAAATTATGGAACCGGAACTTCTTTTTGCGAAAATCGAAGATGCAGAAATAGCGAAGCAAATCGCCAAACTCAAATCTACAGATGCACCGGTTGAAAATGTCAGCATAGAAAAAATTCCTGTCCAATCGATGAAAGAGCTGATAAACTATGACGATTTTGCCAAAATGGATATACGAATTGGTACCATCATACAAGCTGAAAGAGTAGAAAACTCCAATAAACTATTAAAACTGCTTATTGATACCGGTATCGATCAACGCACCATATTGAGCGGAATAGCAAAGTACTTTAAACCGGAAGACATCATTGGTAAACAAGTGACTGTATTGCTCAATCTTGCTCCTCGGAAAATGATGGGTCTTGAATCGCAGGGCATGGTATTACTGGCTGAAAACCAGGACGGGAATTTAATTTTTGTTACCCCGGAGCAGGGAGTAGCCAATGGAAGTGCGGTGAATTAATGTTTTCGGAGCACAATATCTCCATGGATTAGGAGTTCTAGGATTTAGGTGATTCACTCATTGAGTGATGTAAATAGACAAGTGTATGAATAAGTTAGCCTTCCATGGCCTGGTTGTCATATTGTTTTTTTTGGGCTCTGTAGCTATGGCCCAAACACGCGACCAGGGAAACTCCAGAGAACCTTCGGCAAAGTCAGATCGAGGAGCAACCTATGACGTGCGGATGTCAAAGCAAAAGAAAAAAGGAAAATCAAAGAATTCCCTGGCAAGTCAGTACGACAGAAAGGTGGAAGAACACCATGAGCTCGTAAAAGCCAATGCCAAAAAGAATGAAAAAATTGCGAAGGAAATGGAAAAGCCCCAGTATTCCGATCCCACTTATTTCGGCCATAAAAAAGAACCCAAAAAACGCCCACCCGGTAAAAAGAAATTCTGCAAAGAATGTGGAATGACGCATTAATATCCGATGCAATCCAATTGGTATTATGGATAATTAGTAATTTTCTGACAGTAATATTTTGGCTAAACTTTTAAACCTGTGAAAAATATCAATCAATACATTGAACAAACTGCACTGAAACCAACGCTCACTGGCAGCGACATCGATCAACTGGTGCAGGAAGCACTTACCTACGATTTCATAGGTGTATGCGTACCGACTTTTTGGGTAAAAAGGGCCAAGCGAGAATTGGGCACCAGTCAAATTAATCTGGTGACCGTAGTTGGGTTTCCACTCGGTTATCAAATGACTGAGAACAAGCTGGATGAAATAAAAGTTGCGATTGAAAACGGCGCCAACGAACTCGATATCGTCATGAATATTTCGGCATTCAAATCGAAAATGCCCTGGGCGAAAATCGATCTTGCCAAATGCGCCACGTTGATCCACGAGCACAACTGCGTTATGAAAGTAATTATAGAAACTGCCTACCTGAGTGATGAGGAAATAGTCGCCGCTTCGCTCATGTGCCAGGATGCCGGTTCTGATTTTGTGAAGACATCGACAGGTTTTGCGCCGGCTGGTGCGAAAGTAGAGCACATAAAACTCATCAGATCCACTGTGCGGCCTGATATTCGGGTGAAAGCTTCCGGCGGTATCCGTGATCTGAAGACAGCCATAGCCATGGTAGAAGCCGGCGCCGATCGGCTGGGAGTATCCGCGGGTGTCGATATTATGAAAGAATTGCGATAAAACCCATGTCTGACATTCGCAGGTATAAGATCGAGGTAACCGGTCGGGTGCAAGGGGTTGGATATCGGGCGTTTGTGTTGCGAGTAGCTGAATCAATGGAAATTAAAGGATTCGTAAAAAACCAATATGACGGGTCAGTACTTATCGAAGCCGAGGGCCCTGCGGAAAAACTCCAATTTTTTTTGGATCAGTGCAAAGCCGGTCCCGGCTGGGCGCATGTATCGGAGGTGACCAAAAATGAACTCCCAGTGGAAGGATCGGTACTTTTTAAAATTGCCCGCTAATCTTCTGGGTAAGGCACAAAGACGAAATTCATCATTTCTCCATCGATGACGAAAAGGCAACAGAATTCGTCAGGGTTTTTATAGTTTTCCAAAAAGATATCCAACTTATCTTCGGCAATAATTTTTCGTTGTACAAATTCATCCACATAGGTTACGTTGTAATTCCACGACGTGGAGAAATCTTCCTTTTTGTAAAGCACCTGACCGATGGGGATATCATTTTTTGAAATAATAAAAATCGGGTAATCTGAAAATCCCCGCTTTCTGATCAGATAGGAGGCTTCCTTCAGGTTATCCACGATTTTTATCAAATCCGACGTGATGGTGCCGAGGTATTTAGAAGTGATTTCCTGTGTCATATCAATCCTTTCGTTTCAATGATACAATATTTTCAAGATGGTGTGTATGCGGAAACATATCAAAAGGCTGTACCTCCTGGATGGCGTAGCGCTCAACAAGCCGTATCAGATCTCGTGCTTGTGTTGCCGGATTGCAGCTTATATAAATGATCCGTTTTGGATTTAACGCGATTATTCCATCAACAGCATCTTCATGCATTCCGGCTCTTGGCGGATCGGTGATGATCACATCCGGATGACCGTGTGTTGATTTGAATGAATCGCTGAGCATGTCCTTAATATCACCAGTAATAAAGGTTGTATTTTGGATACTATTCAGCAAGGCGTTTTCATGCGCATCTACAACAGCTTCAGGAATAACTTCAATGCCAATGACTTTTTCAGCCTTTCGCGCAACGAAATTGGCAATGGTTCCTGTTCCGCAGTAAAGATCATAAACCGTCTCCATTCCTGTTAGTTCGGCCATATCAAGGGCTTTTCGGTATAGTTTTATCGTTTGGGATGTGTTGGTCTGGAAAAATGACTTCGGGCCGATCCTGAATCGAAGTGCGTCGATATTTTCTTCGATGTATGGCTTGCCACGATATAGAATGAGCGCTTGGTCGTTAAATGTTTCATTTTTCTTAAGATTCACGACATATTGCAAGGAGGTGATTTCGGGGAATGTGTTGGCAAGAAAAGCCATGACGGCCTGGATGCCTTCAGTATCCTGTTCACCAAACTGCAAAATTACCATGTACTGATCAGATGAAGTAGTTCTGATGACCAGATTCCGCAATAAACCACGGTTTTCCCTGATGTCGTAAAAGCTCAGCCCTTGCCCCAAAGCGAAGGTTCGGAGTGCATTGCGTATGGCATTGGAGGGATTTTTTTGCAGCCAGCATTCGTCAATATCCAGGATCTTGTCAAAGAGGTTCGGAAGATGGAAACCAACGCCATTGCTTTCAATCGGCGTTGAAGCGTCCATTTCTTCCTTTTCAAGCCACCGTTTGTTGCTAAAGGTATATTCCAGCTTATTCCGGTAATGGGTGGTTTCATCGGCAGCGATGATTTCATTAACCTCAGGAAAAGGAAATTTTCCAATTCGCTCAAAATTATCGATAACCTGCTGTCGTTTGGATTTGAGCTGCATTTCGTATGCAACCTGTTGCCACTTGCACCCACCGCACCGGTCAAAATGTTTGCAAAATGGTTCACGGTGATGTTCAGATAGCTTGAGAAGTTTTATTACCCTTCCCTCCAGGAAATTTCTCTTCCGTTTGGTAATAAATAAATCCACCAAATCGCCAGGCGCCACACCCTCCACAAAAACCGCCTGTCCGTTGATCCTGGCCACGCATTTGCCTTCGGCAGCCATGGATTCAATGGTGATATTTGAATAAATTTTATTCTTCATCGTATTTCCTCATGGCAAAGTTAAACAATAACCCTTGGTGGCTGATTATATTTCGTATAATTTGGAATGCAGTAAGGTAGGGATGAAAAAGGTCGTTAGTCTTTGGGTTTTGATTCTTTGCTCACAATGGGCGGCAGCGACGCATATTGTGGGCGGAGAATTTGAAATTACCCATGTGCAAGGCGACACCTATCTGTTCCGGCAGATCCAATATTTTGATGTGGTTAATGGTGAACCTCTCGCCAAAGACAATGAAATCAGGGCTTCCATTTTCAGAAAACGAGGAAATGTTTTTGTTCGAACTGTTACCATGAGATACAGGACGGAAAGCTTGGTGAAATATACCAATCCCATATGTACTGATGACCGTCTCATTACTAATAGAATCGTATATTCTACGGAAGTAACACTGGATTCTCTTTCCTTTTCCGATCCGGAAGGCTATTACATGGTGTGGGAACGTTGTTGCCGGAATAATATCATCACCAACATTGTACTTCCAGACCAGACCGGTCAAACCTTTTTCATTGAATTTCCTGCCATTCGAAAAAATGGTGAGGAATTCAGAAATTCTTCGCCTCAGCTTTTCCCGCCCTTGAGCGACTACGCTTGCGTAGGCCGATTCTATTATGTGGATTTCCGGGGATATGATCCGGATGGAGACTCGCTGGTGTACAGTCTGAATCCGCCGCTCAATAGTTCACAATATGATCCATTGCCCGTACCAACTCCTGCACCACACAATAAGGTAACCTGGAAACCTGGCATCAGCGACAACTATCAGATACCTGGCAATCCAACCTTAACCATCAATAGCAATGGTTTTTTAACAGTTATTCCATCCGATGAAGGGCTATTTGTGTTTTCTGTTAAGTGCGAAGAATATCGCAATGGTGTAAAAATTGGGACCGTGTTAAGAGACTTTCAGTTATTTGTAATTGATTGTCCCGATCCAGGTAATAAGCCTGAACTCCAGGTAAAGGCTCCCGATAGAGATATTTTTGCTTCGCAATTGGACACCATTCATTTAAAGGTTGGAGATGACAGATGTTTCGACTTTCGCGTCAAGGACAAGGATGGAGGCGAGACCATCCGGCTCAGAGCCGAAGCGGTCAATTTCGAAGAAAATATTCAGAGTATTCTTTCTGCCAGCATTGGTTATTTACCAAATACAGATGATACTCTTGGCATTCGGGTATGTCTGCCGGAGTGCCCATATCTTCAGGATAAGCCTTTCATTATTGACATCATTGCCGAGGATAATACGTGCCCATTGCCGTTGATGGATACACTGCGATTGATTGTAGTCGTGGAACCGCCGCCAAATAAACCACCTGTTTTTACCTTACCTCAGCAAGAGGAGTTATTCCTGTCCTTTTTTGAAGGAGATACCATAAGTCTGGAATTCCTCGCTACAGATCCGGATGACGATAACCTTTGGCTTACAATTGAGGGTTTGGACTTCGATCTGGGGGCGTTTGGTATAGTCATAGATACCATTGAGGATAGCGCAGGAAAAATGAATTTCAGGCTCTGGTGGAATACCGATTGCAAAATTTATCCATTTGCCATGAAGAATGATTTTCAACTTAAATTCTTTGTGGAAGATGCAGACCTCTGTATGTTGGATAACCGCGATAGTGTTATTGTAAATATCCATGTAGAGCTTCCTGGTAATAATTCACCGGTATTAACCGCCAATGGGGAACCCGGCGATAGAGAAATTGTCATGGTGGCTGGCGGAAAAATATCCTTGGACATCAATACTACGGACGCAGATAGCAATGATCTTTTAAGTCTGATCGGAACAGGCATCGGATTCAACCTCGAGGAGGCGGGTATTTATTTTGAGGGAATTTCCGGAAAGCAGGAAGTGAAGGCACAATTCAATTGGAAAACCTACTGCGAACTGCTGAATCAGCCCCAAGCTGGCATTTACGATTTGATGTTTATTGCAGAAGACGCCGATAAGTGCAAGGTCTCCAATGCTGATACGCTGCTACTCCGCGTGACTATCATTCCGCCCAACAACACTGCACCGCAATTACTGATCAATAACGAATTATTGGCAGATACACTGTTGGTCACGGCAGGAGATCTACTCGACCTTGACCTGACCGGATTGGATTCTGATGGTGATTCCATCACCTTGAAGATGATAAACAGCTCCTTACTTGAAGAAATCGGCGCATTGTTCAGCGATAAATCGGGCTTCGGGAGCCTTTCAAGTCAATTGAACTGGCAAACAGATTGCGCTGACCTAACTGATGGGTTTCAGGAAGCTTTTTATACTTTCACTTTTGTCTTGCAGGATTTTACCTGTGCAGTTCCAAAAAATGATATGAAAGACATCACCATTGTGGTAAGGGATAGGGCGATAGATTTCGACTTTTTTATACCGAATGTATTCACCCCCAATCAACAGGACATGATCAACGAAACATACCTAGTACCAAACCTCCCGGTTGATAATTGTGAAAAGCAATTTCAGTACATCGCCATATTCAACAGGTGGGGCAAAGAGGTATTTCGTTCTGAGGATAAGAACTTCGAGTGGACCGGTGAAGGTTATGCTGCGGGTGTTTACTATTATATTGTTTCATATACCGGTGTTGATATTAAAGGCACAGTATCATTACTACGCTGATCATCTTTTTGGTCTGATATTTGTTTATTCAAACCAGCTCCATGAGTCAACCTCAAAAGAGAAAAGATTTGTTTGCCCGAAAAGAAATTAATGAAGTGGCAACCTTTTTCTCAAAAAGTTGTCTTATGAGATAGTAAAACGTATATCAGAACAGTTAAAAATCATCGTTATGAAAATTTTAACTCATCCAATCAACCAGTTCTTCTATTCTAAAAGTCAGTCATTCGACAGAAGTGCCAGAGAGAGTTATTTTAAAATGCTTTCTGTGGCTCTTGAGAATTTCTCTCAGGTCTATGAAAAGAAAAGGGTAATAGCCCAGGAATAGAATATCAGAGGCGTTTTTAGGAGCGCCTTTTTTATTTACTTAATTTGTATGACTTTTCCAGTAATTCGTGAATAACAAAACGATCACCATTACACTTCCAACTGATGCAAACCACCAACACCATGAAAACATTTAAAATCCTTGCTATTTTCCTCCTTTTCGCCATAGTTAATATTGCAAATGCCCAGTCGATAACCCAGCCGCCAAGCGGGGATAACCAAAAGTGTAGCATTACTCAATGGATGGGATTGGTGTCTGTTACTGTAACCTACAACAGCCCGGATGTCACAGGGCCCAATGGCGAAGACAGAAAGGGTAAAATTTGGGGAGGTGTTGTCCCCTATGGGTTTTCGGATAATAACTTTGGCAGCGCTGCCAAAATGCCCTGGCGCGCTGGAGCCAATGAAAATACAACTATATGTTTCTCCCATAACGTCAATGTGGAAGGCAAGCCCTTGGCAGCCGGTACGTATGGTTTGCACATGATCCCTGAAAAAGACAAGTGTACCATAATCTTTTCTAAAAATTCATCGGCATGGGGGAGCTACTTTTATAATGAAAAAGATGATGCTTTGCGGGTGGAGGTGGTTCCACAAAAAGTTTCCTATACGGAGTGGCTTACCTACGATTTTATTATTAAAAATCCAGCATCAACTACCTTGGCTCTAAAATGGGAAGAGCTCATGGTGCCTGTAAAGATCGAGGCAGACGTCACCGAAGCCTATTTGAATCGAATCAGGCAGGAGCTGCAGAATGCACCTGGCTTCACCTGGCAAAACTGGGTCGCTGCGGTGAACTTTTGCTTATCAAGGGATGTAAATCTGGATGAAGCCCTTCAGTGGTCGGAGTATGCCATTAAAGCAGTGTTTGTTGGAGAGCAGAATTTTACTACACTTACCACTAAATCACGTGTCCTTTACAAATTGAATAGAAAGGTTGATGGTGATAAGGTTATTGCTAAGGCTTTGGCAGAATCGACTGCTACCATGAATGAAGTTCATAATTTTGGCAGGCAATTGATAACTGATGGTTACCCAGACAAAGCACTCGAGATTTTTGAATTGAATCGTAAGAATCATCCTGATGACAAGTTTGCCACCATAGTTGGTCTTGCAAGAGGTTATGAAGCGGTGGGAAAATATAAACTCGCCGTGAAAAACTACAGGATTGCCGCGGATAATGCGCCAGAAGGCCAGCGCGATTATTACCTCGGACTCGCTAGCTCTTTGGAATCAAAGGAATAATATAAATCCATCTATTCTAAGCAAAACTATTTCAGTTGTGTTTCCGGATTAGAAAAATATTCGCATGAGGTTTTTATGAACTTTTGGAATTGCTCGGGCGAATCAATGATTTTATAAAAATCTTCGATATAGTTGATTGCTGTCTTTTGTGATTTTCTGTCGAGTTGGGTTGTACCCTCTATTAGATTTAAAATATCGGCTTTATGCGCCTTACAGGTGTTTATGGCATCCTGATAATACTCTATTTCACGGCAATCACCCTTCAGGAAGCGTTGTCTCACCATGGTTATTGGCAGAAGTTTGGATGGAACAGAATATGGCGTTTCAACCAATCCGGCGTAGTCGAAGTCATAAGGCAATGGTATAAGATCTCCATTTGGAAATTCTACGATATCCACATTGTGCCGAGTATGTATCCACCAATCAGTATTGCCAATCATAAATTCGAATAGCGTGAGCAATGCTACCGCTTCTTGCTTACAGCTATCTGCACTCCAGATTTTCTTATCAGAAATTTTGACACCAACACGTGCCGACATCTGCTCATCTGATTCTACGAAAAAGCCCGTCTTTGTTGTTTCCGGAAAATTGCCCGATATATCTCTGTAGGTAATTTTCGCCAACCGCACCTGGTAACTGAAATCAGTAAAGAAATTATAGCTTTTATAAGCGAGATATTCCAGCATAACATAGTTTTCAAAGTCATCTAAATCCCGGCAGTGCGTAATCAATTTTATTTTATCCTGACCTGCAAAGGAGGTGTTCTCTAGTTCTGACTTTTTAAAGTTTATTCTGATGGGGGGAAATTCACAAACATTTTCGTTGAGTCGAGTATTCCCGGCGGCCTTTACTTTTATGGCATATTCGCTCTTTTTGCCCTGATCTTTGTACTCAATAAGTATAGCCGGAATGTAATCAGTTGCTGAGGAAGTGTCGCCCAAAAGGTGCTGGATATCCATGGACAGCGTAATCTCCAGAGGTTTGGTTTCGTCGAACAGGGTTTGGCCGTGGCATTCCTGCAATGGTATTGCGATTGCAAAAACACCAAAGATTAAGTTATGCAAAAAAAAGGGTTTCATTTTTTCGGATCAATATAGCGGTGTATCATTCAAATCGGATGCCGTTGCATAGATGTACGCATTTTAGATGTTCTGGTTTATAAAGAGTATTTTCAATGTACCAACTTCAGACACTTACTGTCCGGAATTGAAACATCGGCCTATCAATTTTTCATTTTATACAAATGGTCGTGATCCAATTCGCAAGCTTTGTTAATCTTTATATTAAATGATTGAGGATTTTCGATGTCTTTATAAAAGGCGTCAAGATATTTGATCATAAGTTTGCGATGCACTTCAGGCAACAGTTCGAAATCCCCTATTAGGGAGTTAATTTCTTGCCTTTTTGCCAGGAACAATTCTGCAGCCTTCTCATAGGTACCAGGAAATCTGCAATACCCACGGAATATCCGCTCCTTGACATCCTTAATTCCAAGTTTTTCGTCGGGTACTGCATAGCTTGCGCCTACCAGGCCACTATAGTCAAAATCATATGGAACAGGAATGATGTTGCCGTTTGACATAGCCACTAATAGAACATTATGTGTTGTAGGCCGGGCCATCCACCAGTCCGTATTTCCAATCATATATTCAAAAATGGTAAATAAATCCAAACTGTTACGTTCACACCTGTCGTGATTTGCGAGTACTACATCCGTTGGTTGGCCACCAATGCGAGTAGCCATTTGCTCATCGTCTTCAATGAGAAAACCATGGCGGGTCACTGGTTTTCCAGTATCATTTATATCCTGATACGTAACATGTGCCAATCGCACTTTGAAGCTGTTTGGCGTCATAATATTGAATATTTTATAAATGAGGTATTCTTTCATTACCAAATACTCATAGTCATCAATATCCCGGCAATACGATACCAATTTAAGTTTGTCCTGCCCTTCAAAGATGGTGCCTTCCAATTCGCTTTTCTTAAAATTGATTTTAATTGGAGGAAACGTACAAAAATCATAGACCCGCCTTGCATGTCCTCGGGCTTTCACTTTTAGCGAAAAATCCTTTGTGCTGTTGTCTGGATTTTTTAAGACAAGTGCGGCGTCAGAGTATTGTGGGTCATCAGAATCATCATTTTTCACTGCCTTAATATCCAATTTCAATATGAATTCTATCGGGTTTTCTGACCCAAAAAGTGGTGACTTGTCTGTGTTTATCGCGGTTGAATCCTGTGAAATCGCCGCATTCACAGTAATAAAAAATAGTAGTACAGAAGAAATCCATGTAGGGGAAATCAAACATTTAGGATTTTTCAGATAGTGCATAATGAATGGTCTGTTCAGAAAATTATCTATTTTAATTGAATTGTCACAGGGTTCATAATTTTTTAATAGATTAACCGGCTGCATGAAGCCAGAAAAACATGCTATCTATTATCGCACTATCATTAGGACTGCTCATCGGATTGATTCTTATCCGTGTCAACGCCTTTATTGCATTCCTTGTTGCGTCGCTTGTTGCCGGACTTTTGGCTGGTCTTGAGCCGATACTGGTAATTTCAGCCATTGAAAAGGGGCTGGCCAATTCCCTGGGGTCGCTGGTGGTAATACTTGGATTTGGCGCTGTAATTGGCAAAATTTTGGCCGACAGCGGTGCGGCTCAAAAAATCTCTCAAGCCATACTCCTTGCCGCTGGTGACAAATACCTGCCATTGGCGATGATGGCTATTGGTGTCCTGGTGGGAATTCCATTATTCTTCGCGGTAGCTTTTGTAATACTTGCACCTGTACTGTTTTCCGTTGCCAAAAAAACTGCACTTTCTCCATTATACCTGGGAATTCCAATGGTCGCGGCGTTATCCGTAACCCATGGTTTGTTGCCTCCACATCCGGCACCAATGGCACTGGTGAAGACCTATGGTGCTGCCATGGATATGACAATAATATACGGGAGCATAGTCGCAATTCCTTCTATCATACTTGCCGGGCCTGTATTTGCAAGATTTATAAAAAAAATGTCAGTCAGTCCACTCAAAATATTCGAAGCGGCACCTATAAAAAACGACGAATTGCCTTCCTTGACGGTGAGTGTTTTTTGCGCCCTGTTACCTCTATTGCTACTTATATTACCGGTTTTCATCCCGGCTGGGAATGCTGGAATAGTTAGTGATATTGTACTTTTTACTGCTCAGCCATTTATGGCCATGCTCATTTCATTAGTTGCCGCGATGTATTTATTGGGTCACCGGCGAGGAAAAAGCTTGAAACAGATAATGTCGCAATTTGAACAAGCCTTCAGTGGAGTTGCTATGATTCTGCTGATCATTGCTGGTGCAGGAGCATTCAGCGAGGTATGTCGACAGATTGGACTGGATGGATATATTTCAAAATCCATTGCTGATGTTTCGATTTCTCCACTATTGCTAACCTGGATCGTAGCGGCAAGTATTCGTCTTGCGGTTGGTTCTGCCACCGTCGCCGCCACTGCTACAGCAGGTATGCTTTCTAATGTATTGGCAAATTCTGGAGTTTCTCCGGAATTATTAGTGTTAAGCACCTGCGCAGGTAGCCTCATTTTTTCCCATGTGAATGATGGAGGTTTTTGGCTTTTTAAAGAGTATTTCAATATGTCTGTCAAACAAACTCTGCTGACCTGGAGTATACTCGAAACGATAATTGCTGTATCGGGTTTGGGCGGATGCTTGATTTTGAATATGTTTATCTAAAATCTATAACCTATGGAACATCTTAGCCCGGAAGCCAGGCTGGCTCGGCTCAATATCCAACTTCCTCCGGCGCCCGCGCCAAAAGGACTGTATAAACCATTCATCATCGACGGGAGACATATCTACGTTTCCGGTCATGGCCCGGTGACTTCAGACAATGGCCTGATGCGCGGCAGGGTAGGGAGTGAGGTTGATAAGGAACAGGGAAAACTGGCCGCACTCCAGACGGGTCTAGCCATTTTATCTACCCTCCGCACGAACCTGGGTACACTGAACCGCATAAAGCGGGTGATCAAGGTCCTCGGTATGGTCAACTGCACCAGTGACTTTGGCGCTCATCCATATGTGCTCAATGGCTGCAGCGAATTATTCGCAGCGATATTCGGCGAGGAAAACGGCATTGGTGTCAGAAGCGCAGTGGGCATGGGTTCATTACCCGAAAATATTACGGTGGAGATTGAAGCATTATTTGAATTGAAGGATTGAGATATGAGTCATCCCCAGTATTTTATCGTCGATGCGCACCTGGACCTCAGCATGAATGCCATGGAGTGGAATCGCGACCTACGTCTGTCAGTTGCAGAACTCCGAAAGCGGGAAGCAGGAATGACCGATAAGCCCGATCGTGGAAATGCGACAGTCTCTTTTTCAGAATTGCGAAATGGAAACATAGGTTTGGTGGTTGCTACTCAAATAGCACGTTATGTAAAGCCTGATTCTCCATTGCCGGGGTGGAACTCTCAGGAACAGGCGTGGGCGCAAACACAGGGGCAACTTGCCTGGTACAAGACCATGGAAAAACAAGGCATTTTGCGACAGATTACTGACCGGCAGAAACTCGATGCACATCTTGTAGAATGGCAAGAAGAAAAAAATCGCCAAAAACCCATTGGTTATGTTCTCAGTCTTGAAGGCGCCGATTCGATTGTGGACCCCGGATATTTGGAGGAAGCTTATTCCAACGGATTGCGCGCATTGGGGCCAGCGCATTATGGACCCGGAGTATATGCATATGGCACAGATTCCTCCGGTGAAATGGGCCAAAAAGGCCGGGCTTTGCTAAAGAAAATGGAGGAGTTGAACATCATCCTCGATGTCACCCACCTATCCGATATTTCTTTTTGGGAAGCCCTGGATCACTTCCATGGCCATCTCTGGGCCAGCCATAATAATTGCCGACAATTGGTAAATCATAACCGTCAGTTCTCTGATGAAATGATAAAAGCCATCATTGATCGTGGAGGAGTTATTGGCGCGGCTTTCGATGCCTGGATGCTGTATGAAGGCTGGATTAGGGGAAAAACCACACCAAAAACCGCGAATGTAACCCTCGAAACAATCATTGATCATATCGATCATATCTGTCAACTGGCTGGAAATACGCATCACGTTGGTCTTGGAACTGATCTCGATGGCGCATTCGGTACGGAGCAATGCCCGGCTGATCTGGATACCATTGCCGATCTTCAGAAAATTCCAGCGATCCTCGCCCGCCGAGGCTATAGTCATGACGATGTGAAAAATATACTTTCTGAAAACTGGATCAGGTTTCTTCGACGAGCTTGGGTTTAATTCATGGATCTGATTGTGGAGTTATCAATTTATCATCATAATGATTCGACACTGTTTTATAACTCTAAAATCCATAAAACCCATAAGTCAATGTATCAGCTAACTTTTTTTTCTAAGCCCAAAAAAACTAACTTTGCGCACCTCATTCAAACTATTAATCAGCATAAATCATGGCAACAAAGTATAATATTATTGTCGTAGGAAGTGGACCTGGCGGTTACGTAGCCGCTATCCGCGCATCGCAACTGGGAATGAAAGTGGCGGTTGTTGAAAGAGCGGAATTAGGTGGCATTTGCCTCAATTGGGGATGTATTCCAACCAAAGCACTTTTAAAAAGCGCCCAGGTTTTTGAGTATATCAATCATGCTTCCGATTACGGCATCAAGGTAAAAGATGCCGCGATTGATTTCAATGCTGTTGTTAAACGCAGCCGCGATGTTGCTGGCGGAATGAGTAAAGGCATTACTTTCCTTTTCAAGAAAAACAGCATCGATACGATCGCTGGAACCGGTAAACTGAAGCCAGGAAAAAAGGTGGAAGTGACCGTTGCTGCCGGCGCTAAAACGGTTTACGAAGCCGATCATGTGATCCTCGCCACCGGCGGTCGGTCACGCGAGTTGCCGAGCTTGAAGATCGACGGAAAAAAAATCATTGGCTATCGCGAAGCAATGTCCCTTGAAAAGCAACCGGAATCCATGGTGATTGTGGGTTCGGGAGCCATCGGATCTGAGTTTGCCTATTTCTACAATGCCATCGGCACCAAAGTGACCCTGGTGGAATTTCTGCCCAATATCGTTCCGGTGGAGGATGAAGAGATCTCTAAACAACTTGAGCGCTCTTATAAGAAATCGGGTATTACCGTTATGACAAGTTCAGAGGTAACCAAAGTGGATTCAAGCGGTAAAAAGTGCAAAGTGACCATCAAGACTCCAAAAGGTGAGGAACTTATTGATTGTGATATTGTGCTCTCTGCGGTCGGGGTTTCTACCAATTTGGATGGCATTGGTTTAGAAGAAGTCGGCGTGGCAACTGATCGTGGCAAAGTGATTATTGATGACTTCTACAGAACTAATGTTCCCGGAGTTTATGCCATTGGTGATATCGTGAAAGGTCCGGCTTTGGCACACGTGGCTTCAGCGGAGGGAATTATCTGTGTTGAAAAGATCGCAGGCCATCATCCTGAGCCGCTGGATTATAATAACATCCCGGGGTGTACCTATTCCAATCACGAAATCGCTTCGGTTGGTTATACCGAAAAAGCGGCTAAGGAGGCCGGTTATGAAATTAAAGTTGGGAAATTTCCATTCTCCGCGTCAGGAAAGGCAAGCGCTGCAGGTGCAAAAGATGGTTTCGTAAAGGTGATTTTTGATGCCAAGTATGGAGAATGGCTTGGCGCTCACATGATCGGCGCGAATGTCACGGAAATGATCGCTGAAGTAGTAGCAGCAAGAAAGCTGGAGACAACAGGTCACGAGATCATCAAGACCGTCCATCCACACCCAACCATGTCAGAAGCAATCATGGAAGCCGCCGCCGCCGCGTATGGCGAAGTGATTCATTTGTAATCACGGATAAACATTATTCGAGGCCACTCCCAACAGAGTGGCTTTTTTTTGTGTTAGACAATAAGGCATAAGGTAAAAGCCAAAAGTCATAAGTTAAAAGTCTTAAGCCACCCTTCACCTTTTACCCTTTACCCTTCACCTAACTCATAATCCATATCCTTTTTATTGCAGCTTATAAGCCACCACCCGGTTATCAAAAAATGTCGGCACGAGCAAGAGGTTTTCTTCAGTAATAAACCAGATATCAGCAGTGTTTTTCTTTTGCTCCTTTGTGTTTAATAAAGAAGTTTTGCTGCCGGAATTATCAATATAAAACACCTCACCGTTCCAGTCCGACACCAGGTAACATCCGTCCTGAGTCGTGGGGGTAATTCCATCACCAGCGCCAATAGAATCAGCAATCACGATTTTTTCCAGCGAAACAGGGTCGATACTTATAAATTGTGATGTTTCGGAAAATGCAACCAAAAGTTTTCCGTTTCCGGGAAACAGGCCATTAGGCCGACCTGGTACATCCGGGTGAAATACAGTAACCTCACCATTGGCATATTTAAATATTTTGCCGGCATTGGAGTCTGAAATAAAGACGACTCCATTATCCGTGGTTATATCATTCAGTCCGGAAGCGCCATCAATCTTGATTTTTTCAATGACAGCGCCATTGGAAATACTTACCAAAACCAATTCGTCGAGATCAGCAACAAAGAGCGTGTCGCCCATTATGCCCATCCCTTTTGGTCCGCTGAAACCGGTTACCCATTCCAGTGCAAGGATTTCACCGGTCTTTGATATTTTGGATATAAAACCATTTTCATCTTTTACCCATGGGTTTTGGTTGACATTTGAAACGTATATAATCCCATTGGCAGGGTCGTATATCACCGATTCCGGAGTCTTTAAAAGTGTATCCGTAGCCCAGACTTCAGTGAGTGTGGGAGCGGTCAGTGCTGTGGAAGTAGCGGCCTGATCTTCAACTGGCTTTTTCGGCGTACAACTTATCAATATTACCAGGATGGCGATACAGAGTGTGGAATAGTTTAATGATTTCATGAGCGTGATAGTTTTTTCTTTAAAATTAGGTCAATATCAGGAATATCAAAAGCGGACTAAACAATAAGCCCAATTGCCCGGAGTCTTTGCTAAGCGAGCCTTCGAACTTCCATGAAAACAGGAACTCGGTTCAGCTCAAACTGGAGTAGCATTAAATTGATGGAAAGGAATTCAGATGTTGAATTTCTACAGTAGTCTTGAAGTCAGAGATGTCAATATTTCATAAATTGCTTGTAGTGATCCCAGCCTCCGGCGGGCAGGCCTTTGGAACACTACAAACAGCAGGGACTGGACATTCGAACCATAAATTTATGGATTTAATTTTATTCTTTTTTTACGCGTCTGTTCCATTAGCAATACTACATGGAACCTTTTCAGTTATTTCAAAATTTATATTGAGATTGAATGGATATAAAATCAACTACTTTATCACACAATTCTCATATGAAACAAAAATTCTAAAAGCTATAGGCAAAGAGAGAAAATCGTTAAAACTTATTTTAGAAGGGTATTATTTGGTGACAATTATGTTCATCGCAGATTTTTTTCTCTTTTTAACTTTCGTAATTGTTAAATATCTAAGTTTTTACTTCGCAAATTGACTATGTGCATTGAAACTGGCAACCCCGCTAATTGACGGTTTTACCGCAAATATTAAAGAAAATCCATCCAATCGCGTCATTCCTGACAAACGAAGCGCGATCAGGAATCTGTATGCAGCAAAGTCTGACCTCTAGCACATTTGGGAAAACAAAAAAGCCTCTGCTTTACCAGAGGCTTTTTAGCTAATTGGGATGAAACCATCAATGTTTTAACAGCTTCTCCAATATTTCCTTAGCTGCTTTTGATATCACCGTGCCAGGACCAAATACACCGGCTACACCTGCCTTATACAGGTAGTCATAGTCTTTCGGCGGAATGACACCTCCGGCAATTACCATAATGTCACCTCGTCCCAGTTTTTTCAATTCTTCAATGAGCTGGGGGACAAGCGTTTTATGACCGGCGGCGAGACTGGATGCTCCGACTACATGCACGTCGTTTTCAGCAGCCTGGAGGGCTACTTCATCCGGAGTTTGGAATAACGGTCCGATATCCACGTCGAAGCCGAGGTCGGCAAAGCTTGTAGAAATCACCTTGGCACCGCGGTCGTGTCCGTCCTGGCCCATTTTGGCGACCATGATCCTGGGTCTGCGGCCATCCATAGCGGCAAATTTATCGGCAAGGGCTTTGGCTTCTTCGAAGCTTTCGTCAGATGATGCCTCTGCTGAATATATTCCTGAGATTGATCGTATGGTAGCGACATGGCGGCCGAATACTTTTTCCATTGCAAAGGAAATCTCACCCAGTGTTGCGCGCTTTCTGGCCGCATCAACCGCGAGAGAGAGCAGATTGCCGTCTCCGGTTTCCGCACATTTCGTGATGGCTCCCAGTGCCGCTTTCACATTAGTGTCGTTTCTTTCTTCTTTCACTTTGGCAAGCCGTTCCAATTGCGATTGCCTTACCGCCGTGTTATCAACTTCCAGTAACTCAATATTCGTTTGTTCGCTGGTCCAGTATTTATTCACACCCACAATCACATCCCTGCCTGAGTCGATCCTGGCTTGTTTGCGTGCTGCAGCTTCCTCGATACGCATCTTTGGAAGACCGGTTTCAATGGCCTTTGCCATGCCGCCGAGTTCTTCCACTTCCTCGATAAGCGCCCAGGACTTTTGTACCAATTCATGGGTCAACTTTTCAACATAATAGGAACCGGCCCATGGATCTACGGCCCGGCAAATGTTCGTCTCATCCTGAATGTATAGCTGGGTATTCCGCGCTATTCGGGCTGAAAAATCAGTGGGAAGCGCTATTGCTTCATCCAACGCATTCGTGTGGAGCGACTGTGTATGGCCAAGCGCCGCACCCATCGCTTCGATCGCTGTACGGGCCACATTGTTGAACGGATCCTGTTCTGTTAGCGACCAACCGGAAGTCTGGCTGTGTGTTCTCAGCGACATGGACTTTGGATTTTTGGGATTAAATTGTTTTACAATTTTTGCCCATAGCAATCTACCTGCTCTCAGTTTTGCAATTTCCATAAAATGGTTCATGCCAATTGCCCAGAAGAATGAAAGCCTGGGAGCAAATTTGTCTATATCAATTCCTGCTTTTATACCAGTTCGGATGTATTCCAGTCCGTCAGCCAATGTGTAAGCAAGTTCCAGATCGGCGGTAGCGCCTGCTTCCTGCATGTGGTAGCCGCTGATGCTGATGGAATTGAACTTGGGCATGAACTTCGATGTGTATTCGAAGATATCCGCAATGATTTTCATAGAAGGCATCGGCGGATAAATGTAGGTATTGCGAACCATAAATTCCTTCAGAATATCGTTCTGAATTGTTCCGGTCAGTTGCTCGGGCTTCACGCCCTGTTCTTCAGCAGCAAGGATGTAAAAGGCCATTATTGGTATTACAGCGCCGTTCATCGTCATGGACACCGACATTTTGTCCAATGGAATTTGATCAAATAAGAGCTTCATATCCGCGATGGAGTCGATGGCTACACCAGCCTTTCCTACGTCACCAACTACCCTTGGATGATCGGAATCGTATCCGCGATGTGTGGCAAGGTCAAATGCAATTGACAGACCTTTCTGGCCTGCGGCAAGATTTCTCCTATAAAAAGCATTTGATTCTTCAGCAGTAGAAAATCCAGCGTATTGCCGTACCGTCCATGGCTGGGAAACATACATGCTGGAGTAGGGGCCGCGTAGGAACGGTGGTACACCGGCTGCAAAGTTCAGGTGTTCAACATCCTGAAGATCCGCAAGGGTATAGTCCGGTCTTACCTTTATTTTTTCAGGAGAAATCCAGGACTGCATTTTTTCAGTATTATGCCTGATCCCTGGATTGCTGTTCCTTATGTCGTTATATGATATTTTTGAAAAATCTGGTTTCATCGCGTAATCATTAAATGATGTT
>JBGSYX010000229.1:0-4754 GCA_041750735.1 Cyclobacteriaceae bacterium | reverse complement strand
ATGGCAATAACACGTTCAGCGACATCGCTCACCTCGCCGGGGTCGATGCTACAGACTGGAGTTGGTCGGTATTATTGGCCGACTTCGACAATGACGGCTGGAAGGACATTCATATTGCCAATGGCTTGATGCGTGATATCCGCGACAATGACGCGGCAAAAAACTTTCCAAAATACCTCGATGAAGCCATTCAGGATTTCACCAGGAAGAATCCTACTGCCGGGGATGTGGATTTGTGGGATGTGGTCGATTTTGACCGGGCTATGAACATTTCACCATCCGTGAAATTGCAAAATTATGCCTATCGCAACAAGGGTGATCTTACTTTTGAAAAGGTAAATGATGACTGGGGAATGGAGGAAAAATCCTTTTCCAACGGTTCCGCCTATGCCGATCTGGATAATGACGGTGATCTTGATTTGGTCATTAATAATATAAATGAAGAAGCATTTGTTTACAGGAACAATGCTGAAAAGGCAACTAATTCCCATTTCCTCAGGGTTATTCCGGTGGCCGATGCGCCAGGCAGTAATATCTTGAATACCAAAGTATGGATAGAGACGGGAGATGAAGTTCAATATCATGAAATCACCAGCGTTCGAGGCATGTATTCCACGAGTGAATTCGTTGCCCATTTTGGGCTTGGGGCTCATGATAAAATTGATCGCATCAAACTGCAATGGCCAGACGGAAAGGTCAATATCCTTACCAATCAGAAGGCTGATCAAATAATTGAGTTAAAATATAGCCAGGCTAAACAGCCTGATTCAGAAAATGTACTTGCAACAAAACCCCATTTTCAGAATGTGACAGAAAAAGTAGGACTCGTTATCAAACATTCAGAAAATGTATTTGAGGATTTTGACAAACAAATGATGCTGCCTCACAAACTCTCTGACAGAGGTCCTGCCCTGGCTACCGGAGATATTAACGGAGATGGAACCGATGACATATATATGGGTGGCGCTGCCGGTAACGAAGGACGCCTCTTTGCCCAAAATACGGATGGATCGTTTAGTGTACTTTCCTTTCCGGAATTAAAAAACGACAAGAAATCAGAAGATGTGGATGCGTTGTTTTTTGACTTAGAAAATGATGGTGACCTTGATCTTTATGTCGTGAGCGGCGGAAATGAATACCGTGCCGGTGCGGCTGAGTATCAGGACAGACTCTATATCAATGATGGAAAGGGGAATTTTGTGAAATCCATGGATGGCTTGCCAAAAAGTATGGAAAGTGGTTCAAGGGTTATCGCAAGTGATTACGATAAGGATGGTGATCTCGATTTGTTTGTCGCAGGTCGGCACACTCCGTGGGAATATCCAAAACCGGCTTCGAGTGTCTTGTTAAGAAACGACGGAGGTAAGTATACGGATGTCACGAAAGAAGTAGCGCCTGATCTTAAAAATCTGGGAATGCTAAATGACGCCGTATGGGTTGATTATGATGGTGATGGATTAGTGGATCTGGCGCTGGCCGGTGAATGGATGCCATTCACCATTTTCAGAAATGATGGCAAAAAATTCAAAAATGTCAGTAATGACCTGGGATTGCGAAATACAACAGGTTGGTGGTTTTCTGTTGAGTCAACTGATATGGATAAGGATGGCGATCCGGATTTTATCCTAGGGAATCTCGGATTGAACTATGAGTACAAGGCATCAGCAGAAAAGCCTTTTCATATTTTTTATCATGATTTTGATAATAATGGCACAGGCGACCTGGTGCTTGCCTACTATGAAGGAGATAAGTTATATCCCGTTCGTGAAAGATTTCGATCAGTAGAACAGGTGCCGCTCCTCGAAGAAAAAATCAGCACATTCAACGAATTCGCCAAATCCGATATCTATGAAATATATGGTAGAGAAAACTTAAGCCGGGCGCTTCATTATGAGACTAAAACGTTCGCAAGCGTATATGTTGAAAACCTGGGCAGTGGTAAATTTGAATTTCACAAACTACCTCTGGAAGCTCAGTTTTCATCCATCAATGAAATCATCGCAGAAGATTTTAACGGTGATGGTAATATAGACCTTTTGATCGCCGGAAATTTATTTGGCACTGAATACGAAACTGTGCGCGCCGATGCAGGTATTGGTCTTCTGATGTTGGGTGATGGAAAAGGTAATTTCCAATCAAAGACGTCGCTAGAAAGCGGTGTTTCCTTGCCTTTTGCAGTGCAAAAATTTTCCTGGGTACGACACTTGGATCACCGGCTCATTGTGACAGGGTGTAACAATGACTACTTTCAGTTTCTTCATCCCTTGAAGATTCCATCCCAGAAATAAAGCAGTTAGTTACCACTAGTCAATAATATTCTACCTAAAGGTGATTCACGATTTAGTAGAAACAGGTAACTTCAATGTAGTTTTATAGATATCCAACTCAATGAAGAAATCATCCATTTCATTATTTATAATTGTTTGTGTGGTAGGCATTGTATCCTGCATCAGGGAGAAAAAGGCTGAAAAGGAATCTTCGGACGTGATAAAAAATACCGCAGAAGCGATTTCATTAAAATCGGTCGGACTAGCCTACCTGGAAGAAAATAACCTTGAAAAAGCAGAGGAGCAGTTTATAAAGCTTGTGCAAATATCGCCGGAAGATGCCTCGGGATATGCGAATCTCGGTGTGGTATATCTTCGAATGGGCAGGTTGGATGATGCTGAAAAGAACCTTTTAAAGGCTGTTGACATTTCCCCTGAAGATCCGGATATCAGGGTGAATCTCGCGAAGGTCTATGAAATGAAAGATGACCACCAATCCTCATTGGAGCAACTGAAAAAGAGCGAAGATGCAGATCCTGATCACGTGAAAACACTGTTTAGCATTGCTGAAAAATATGAAGGTGGCAGGGATGCCCAGTCAGTGGCCCAATGGGAAACCTATATGAAAAAAATTGTTGACTCCTCGCCGACCAATATTGTTGCCCGACTCTACCTCGTAGAAGCCTTAATTCAAAATAATAAAGACGACGAAGCATTGAAGAACCTGGAAGAAGTGCAGAAAATTTTCCCCGGGTTTTCTTCAGAGGCATCGGAATATCTCGAAAAAGCCATTGCCTCGTTGCACACACACACCACTTCTGACGCACTCACTTCCCTTCTTATATTTCATAACTTTTTAAAATTATCAGCAGAATACCAGTCGGGCATACGCGAGCTTAAAGGAACTCAGGGAGCTGCGGTAGGCGTCCCCGTAATTACAATGAATCAAAATGAAGGTGGCCTGCAGGAAGGTGAGTCGATACTGGATATTATGCGGTTTACAGATGCAACTGAGGGCGCTGAACTTGACAAAATCAATAACCGACTATCGGAGATTTCGGGAGAAATAATTGCCACACTCGCCATGGGTGATATGGATCGGGATGGAGATCAGGACATATATTATGGTGGCTATACTGCAAATAAGAACCAGGCATTCCATTACCTTTTACAAAGTGACTTCGGACGGTTTAGAGATATTACAGCAAATTCCGGTATGAATCATACCGGTAGCGATCAATCCGCTGCCTTCGTTGATTATGATAATGATGGTTTTCTGGATGTTTTTGTTGCTAATGAATCAGCCAATATACTCTACCGGAATATCAGCGAGGGGAAATTTTCCGATGTGACAAAACCGGCTAAAATATCTGGCAATGGGAAAAATGTACTTTTTGTCGATCTGGACCATGAGGGCGATCTCGATATGATCATTTCCAGAAATGGTAAAAATGCTGTCTGGCAAAACAATGGCGATAAGACCTTCGATGATATTTCAGGCACTTCTGGATTAGTAGCAGGCGCATACAATTCAGATGGACTGGCCTTTGGCGATCTGGATAGCGATGGTGATATTGATCTTTTGGTTGCTAATCCCAATGGACCTTTGCAAGTTTTTTCGAACTCGAGAAAAGGGGTTTTTGTGGATGTAACTCAAAAAAGCCATATCAATTTTCCATCAGGCAGTCATGACGTAGAAGTATTCGATTATGATAATAACGGAAATATGGACGTGCTTCTGGTGTCAGAGCAAGGTGTTGCGCTTTTCCATAATAACGGCGACGGGTATTTTGAAATCGCTGATCCTTCGGATGGATTAAACAAACTGGTTTCGAAGATGGCATGCCTTGATGCCGCTGTAGTAGATTTTGACAATGATGGTTATACCGATATCATTTTTGTCGGGCGACCCCGCGAGTCTGGTGGTTCAGGGCTAATCATAGCACATTATGATGGAAATTCCTTTTCGGACGCTTCCCATTTGCTTCCGGAAAACACTATTGAAGGCAGGCAGGTAGCTACGACCGATTATAACCAGGATGGCGATCAGGATATTTTTATTATTGAAACGAATGGCCGTATAAGACTCCTCCGAAACGATGGCTCAAATACGAACCATTATCTTAAACTTCAACTCGTTGGTTTGCGGTCTGGCAGCGGTAAAAACAATTATTACGGAATCGGCGCTGAGGTGGAGGTTAGAGCTGGTGATCTTTATCAAAAGAAACTCATTACACAGCCTGGTTTGCTATTTGGTATTGGTCAAAAGGAGAAGGTGGATGTTGTACGAATTCTATGGACCAATGGCGTACCACAAAATATATTTTCTCCAGGAACCGATCAGGATCTCATCGAAGAGCAGGAGCTGAAGGGCAGTTGCCCGTTTCTCTATACCTGGGATGGGGAGAAATACGTGTTTGTCAAAGACATGATGTGGCGCAGCGCGCTGGGCATGCCACTCGGAATCATGGGAGGTAAGGCCGCCTA
>JBGSYX010000228.1:0-2848 GCA_041750735.1 Cyclobacteriaceae bacterium | reverse complement strand
GTGTGCTTCCCCTAGTTTTAGAATTTCTCCAGCAACAGCAAAGGCGTCCGGCAGGCGGCCGATGATCTGGAATGCCAGGGTTTTGATGCCCAAAATCTTCACCTGTAATGAGATATCCTGAAGTTTGTTGGCAAGATTTATAGCCTCATCAAACTGGGCTACTCCCTCTTCAAAATTTTTAACCTGAAACAAGGCAAAACCCAAATTTGCTGACGCAACACTTATATCGTGCTCATTCCCACGTTCAGACACAACCTGTAAGGCTGCGCGACAGTTTTCTACATTTTGCCGGGGAGATTCCTGCTTTTTCTGATCCATAACCATCTCCAATTATCAACTGCTGTATTTTACGTATCAGGAGGAAGGGATGTTTTCCCTTCCTCCTGATTTAAGAAACATTGAGATCCCGATACGCTAAGTGCCTTTGGGTTTAGTGGATAAAAGTCGCCAGAGCCCCACACCTAAAATTACGCTGACAACAAAACCGAAGATGAAGAATTTAAAACCTGCGCTGCTTTCATTCTCTCCGATTAATGTGCCCCAGCCCAGCAAGCTTACGCTGAAAATGGCATACCAAATTATAGCCAGAAGTCCCTTCCACCAGGTGAGCACCCAGCCACGGTCGTCAGCGAAAGCCTTGAAGCCTGCTGCGACAACGATAGAGATGATCCCCATCACGAACCAGAAAATACCGCTTGTAAAAAACATACCATCCTCCTTGACTAGTGCGTGGGATATTCTACTTTAACATCGAGATAAGTCTCGCTGTGCAGATAGAATGGTTCAGGTCGATAACTGGCAAATTCACCAATGGGCGGTCTGCGATATTCCTCGGCAGTCGGATGTTCGAAGAAATTCTTCTGCATCCAGAGCAGGCCGGAACTGAACACGCCAGTGGGATCACGGGGATCAAGCTCTCTGGCAATATTGTGCATCCAGTTATCCTTACGGCTGTATGGACAGTTTGCCACGCACATACGGCAGCCCATCGGTCCCATGGATTCACGCCAGAAATTGTAGCAAGCGCCATTGTTGATGTACCAGTGTTCAAATCCGCGTATTACCAGCCCATCAGGACTGTCCGCCATTGAAATGGCGCCAGAGGGGCATTGCTCAGCACAGATCTTACACTTCGTGCAGAATTCTGCTACACCATACTTGATGGGCTTATCGATCGCGAGTTCCAGATTTGTGAGCACGGCCGCCATGCGGCAGTTGCCACCCAGTTCAGGTGTAATGCAGAAACCGGTACGGCCTACCTCACCCATGCCTGCCTGGATGGCGTAAGGCGGCTCGACCAGGTCATAGCCTGTGACCGGGGAATTGGTACGAGCGGCGTATCCCATGCTCTTGAGGGCGCCTTCCAAACGAAGGGCTGCTATGGAAACACGGTTATAGGCGTCGTCACTGGTTCCGAATTGCGGGTTGCTCAGAACGACATCCCATTCCATCGGCACACCGATCATGATGGCGTACTTCCAATGGGCGGGCAGTTTGGAATGGTCGTATCCTTCAGGTGTACCGCGCCAGCCATCTCCGTAATGCCAGTCAATATTGGCCGTAGTAATACGAACCAAGGTGGCGCCGTAGAGGTGGGCAATCTGTTTGATGAACTCGGCTGCCAGATCCGGGGATTTGAAAGGCAACGGGTCTGGACGGATCGGTTTTAATTCGCCTTTGGCGTTCTTGACATTGAAGTCTGACACCTCCGGGGGATCCGTGATGGTTGGAAGAAAAGCGCTGACCGCAGAAAAACCGGATGCATAGACATTGGCGAGCAGGTAGTTATTGCCATAAATCTTGGCATCCTCTTTATTAGTGGGGATGGTTTCAGTGAATGTCTTGTAATCCCATTCCAGGCGCTCCGGGAATTCCTTATAAAAGGCCAGGAGTGGAGGAGGAAATTCCAGATCCTCTAATGGATCGCTGATTGCCCAATTGGGATGAGTCTCAAGTGCCTTCTGGAACATGGCAACGCGCCCGAAGACATAATCGGTCAAGTGGGAAGGACGACGTACTTCCCCGACCGGCGTATGAGCCGGGCCTTCAAATTCAAACGGTTTGCGATTAAAGAATTGTGTGCCGGGATTAAATGATTCCCAGCCGGTGTAGCTTTCCGGGTCTTTTCCAGCAGCGACACCTCCCGCCACCATGCCCCCTGCCTGTAGCGCAACTCCCGCAAGCCCTGCGATTTTCATGAAATCGCGACGAGAAATTCCTTTTACATCTTGATTGGACATAGAATTACTCCTTCATATTTTTTTACCGATTCTCATCGGCGGCAATACCAGGAAAATTTGGTCTGAGAAAAAAGACGCACGATGACAGAATTGTCATCGTGCGTCTTTATGCGAGACCTGGCACGAAACGAATTTGAGTTCCTGGCTTCCGGCGCGCGCCGGTAACAGTTGCGCAACAGTGCAGGATTTTCACCAGCTTCCTCATGTTTGTTTCATGCAGTATATATTTTTACAAGCAAGTTAATAAGTGTCGTTATTCACAAAGCCTGTCACAAGTGGGTAGGACTTAAGTCTGATGAACGTTTATAAATCATCGAGCGATACGATATTATTTTGTAGTGCGTAGATCGCTATTTGTACCCGGTTTTCCAATGCCAGCTTTTCAAGAACGTTACTAATATGAGTTTTAACGGTTTTTAGCCCAATCCCCAACTTGTCTGCAATATCCTGATTGTTCAATCCACGTGTTACCAGTTGAATGACTTCGCGCTCGCGTTGGGTAAGGAATTCATTCGAGTCGTGTGTTTTTGCGCTGGGTTTAAAATGCCACGCTAACTTGCGCGTTACTTCCAGGTGAAGGTAAATTTCTCTGTGCGCCACTGTTTGGA
>JBGSYX010000227.1:0-12890 GCA_041750735.1 Cyclobacteriaceae bacterium | reverse complement strand
CTGGAGCAATTTTCGATTCTTCAGTTTCATCTGACTTATTCATATTGTAGCGTCCCATGATGCTGAATGCCGGCGATATCTGCCAATTAGCGGTTACATTACCAAATACTCTGTAACGATTAAAGCTATTGTTAACTTCATTCGCCAAAAAATATGGATTTTCATGGTTATTGGAAACTCTGAGTATATCATTGCCCGATCCATAATCCTGGAGTTTTAGTATATCGATGTTTGTAGGATGCGAATACGCCCATTGTAAAGGATTTGATCCCCGGTTTGATGAAGATCTGTTATCAGCCCACGAATTACTAAAGTTGAGATCTATACCAATAGTAAGTTTATTAGATAATTTGGAAGATGCTGCTAATGATAGGTTATTTCTATTCAGATCATTATTGGGAATTAACCCACTATGCGTCATGTTTGTAAAGCCCAACCTATAATTGACCGCCGATGCCCCACTTGAAATCGTGGCGCCATTCGTAGTTGTAAAAGCGTAGTCATTTAAAAAATTCTTAATATTATCCGGATATGATCTTACTTCGGTCGGAACCGGTTGGCCATTGGCATCCAATGGGGCATCCCATTGTACAGCCCAGAAACCCTGGTCATTTTCAGGTCCATTTCCTGTACCATCACCTGGATTGATATCTGGTAATACGCCGCCCCCTACATTTTCCGGTCTGAATGAAAAGAACCCAGTAGAAAACCGAGTTTGCGTATTCACATATTTAGATGGTATGTCAAATACGGTATTCGAAGTAACGGTAACTTTCATTCCTTCATTCTTCTTTGCTTTTTTTGTTGTGATCAGCACCACTCCATTGCCAGCCCGTGTACCATATAAAGCAGCTGCACTCGGCCCTTTTAGTATGGTGATATTTTCAATACTCTCAGGATCCAGATCAGAAATAGCATTTCCGTAATCCACTCTATTGTCACTGCCAAAGCCCCCAACGTTATTTACCGTATTAGTTATAGGAACACCATCAACCACAAACAAAGGCTGGTTGTCGGTACTTAAGGATGTAGCTCCCCTTATGACCATACTGACTGATGAACCCGCTCCTCCCGTAGAGTTAATGGTTACACCTGCCACTTTACCTGCCATGGAATTCAATACATTCTCCTGCGCCACACGCGTAAGTTCATCGCCTGGTACCCTCCCTACGGCATATCCCAGGGATTTTTCTTCTCTTTGAATACCTAGGGCTGTAACAACTACCTCGGTAAGGGAAGTGATGTCTTCAATCAATTCGACATCGATTACGGTTTTATTTCCTACGAGTATTTCCTCAGTATTGTATCCTACATAAGAAAAAACCAGAACCGAGTTTTCATTCTCTACCTCGATCGTAAACGCACCGCTGATATCAGTAATCGTTCCGATTTGAGTTCCTCTAAGCACAACGTTTACACCTGGTAATGCCGTACCATCCGATCCCCGTACCAAACCAGTAACAGTCACTCCCTGCATATTTTCAGCAAATGCAGATATTGTCAGCATCATACTAATCATCAATGCTATGATGGACTTACCTGACATACTGCTTATTATATAATTATATTTCATCGTTATCATATTTAATTAATGAATCAACAAGACTAAATAACTGCCTCGAATGTAAGAATAAGTGCGTTTGTGTTTACACCAATAATTTGAGCGGGGCTAGTACCTGCCGCCATAAACATGATCAACTGCATTTTAGTGTTGGAAATGGAATTCACAATCACTTTGCGTTGAAAATCGCGAAAGCCAATAAACTCGTCGCCTGAAAAATCAAGTGTCATTACACTACTGAAAGTAATAGAGTAAGTAGGCGGTGCATACACTGATGATACCGTGAGGTCTTCACTTTCATTGTAAGTGAAAGTAGCGCTGGATTGAGGAGTATATTTCGCAATGCAAAGTCCGTAAAGATCTTCAACAAGATCCCCGATTTCTCCTCCGGCCCCCACATAGGCCAAAATGTCAGCAGCACTTGGGTTCACAAGATTTCCAAGCAAGGTGGCATCATTAAAACCAGCAATGTAGTATTGATAAACAAATCCACCGAATGCGCCGTCATCTTCCTTTACATCGTGTTGGTATGAGCCATCATAAAAGAAAGTGTACGTATCTGTGTAAATATCGCCCATACCAAACTGCGTGGAAAAAATACCATTAGGAAGTGGCCTGGGTGTGCCACCAACCAGCGTTAACGCAGCATCCGCAGTAGCAAGATAATCGTCATTGCTTGAATGTGCCGCAGAAAGTTTCCATGTTTTCCCATTGGTAGCAGTAGCACCTCCGGTAAGCAATACATAGGGTGTAAGCGCAATTGCAAGTTCTTCACTTGCATTAGCAACACCCGTGCCGCCACTAACGGCAAGAGTGACAGTATAGTACCCACCGCCAGCATATATGTGGACCGGATCTTTTTCTGTACTTGTTTCGCCATCGCCAAAATCCCAGGCGTAGGTGTCAGCATTATGGGCCAACGCGGTAAAGGCAACCTGCTTATCAGCCACGCTGTAGTGGATTAGAGCAGAAGTCGGCAATTCTACTTTTTCTTCTTCTTCACAGGAAAAGAAAACTACCGTCAGGAGGATAACATTCACAAAAAACTTTAGTCGAAAGTGTTTCATGCTTTTGTCGATTTAGAGTTAATAAGAATTTATAATGTACTGAATACGTATGAAATAGTAAAGAACCTTCATGGGAATTTGGTCAATTATCCTTCCAGTAAAGGCAAAAGGCCACCCACACTATCGCGGATGGCCTTTTTTCATTGTTCAACCTAAACTATATAATCTATTGCCTACCATGGCTTACTTGTACCTTGCAATAACCATTGCTTGGAATACTGGCTATCTTTACCAAGTTGTCCTGAGTGGACGGTTGTTTCAAGATTGTTAATAGCACTCGAAACATTATCCGTGTTGTTGTTCAGCTCATCCGGGCCATAACCGAAACGGATAGCCGGAACAGGAGCCGTGGCGCCCGGACCTACAGTGAGGATTGGGAATCCGGTTCTTTTATAATCATTCCATGCTTCTGCACCCGCCATGAAACCTGCTACCCACTTTTGGGTGATGATTTGCTCCACAGTACCTGCATAAGGCACTTCAGCTATAAAGTCATCGTATTTATCACCAATTCCCCAGACGTTCAATGAATTCTGGATACCGGCTTCGTAATGCGATTGTGCGGATCCGCCAACGCTCCAGCCTTTCAGCGCCATTTCTGCCAGCGTAAAATGCATTTCAGCTGATGAAAGTAATCTTGCCCGAAGCATATCACCTTTAACCGGCTTGCCATCCATCCATTTCTCCTTCAACATAGACACGTGTACGTTATGCCTTCCCTGTCCTGGGCTTGGATTGCCATTATACGCCTGGTTTTCTGACTGGAATATACCGGCAGGAATTCCTAAATACTCGCTATCATCTCGGGTTACGTCATTTGGGTTGTATCTTCTGGTGAAAAGATCGGTTTTACCCCTGTAATCTTTCCAATCCTTCCAGATGGCTACCGGAGCTCCGCCATTGATGCTCATCGCATCTTCCTCACCACTGACATTGGTATCTTGTACCCAACGTACTCTTGCCGGATCAAACCATACTTTCAAACGTGGATCATCTGTGCTTACCATTTGATCGATAAAAGTTTTGCAAGCCTGGTACCTTGTAGAACTTGTTTCATTGGAGTAAATAAGCGGCCACTGGTCACTCGATCCGCCGGTATAATCCATGGTAGCATCCTGTGAGGAAGTTTGAATGAATTTGCCTCCGGAAACGATTGATTCCACAGCGGCTTTTACATCCTTCTTCTCAGAAATCCTGACATAGTACCTGATCAGCAATGAGTTTGCAAAACGCTCCCATGCTGCCGGGTCACCATTGAAGTATAAATCGGCCGTAGCTTGCACAAAGGTTTTGTCACCGGTGGCAAACAATGCGACGGCATTTTTCAGGTCTTCAATAACTCCCATATAGATGGTCTCCTGTGAATCGAAAACCGGGTATTGTGTTTCAATACCGCCTTCATAACCACGTACAGCCCATGCGTAAGGAGCATCACCCCAATAATCAGCTATTTGGCCAAAAAGAAACGCACGCATTGTCAGGCCTACTCCTTCATGGAATTTCAGTTCTTTTTCCTGTGCAAGCCTGAGCATAAGGTCATTTTGCCTGAGATTATCAAAATATCCTGTCCAGTCTGAGCCTGACCAGCCGTAGTAATTGACGCTTCCAGCCCAGCCCGAAAGCTGAAGTTGTTGCATGGCACCAGCCATATTGTTGAGACCTAGGTCCAGATAACGCTGGGCCGCAGGGCCGAGTACGAGTGGCATGAGCATGTTTACATTACCGTCGGCGGGGTTTATCGCGCTGGGGTTCTGGTTCATTTCAGCCAGTTGATCATCGCATCCAAACGCTACAAAGAGCGTGAGGACAACCGCGAGAATACCTTTTTTATTAAATATCTTTTTCATTTTTAATCGAAGTTTAAATTTCTAATTAGAAGCTGAAGTCGAGTTTGAAGCCAAATGAGGCGCTCCACGGCATTACGTTTTGACGCTCGAAACCCTGCCTGAATTGGCTGGCTGTATTACCCTGGTTTCCACCGGTAGCCTGGAAAGCTCGTTCTGAGTCAATACCTATTTTTGCAGCATTCCAAAGCATCAGGTTCCTGGTGAATACACCGAAATTTGCATTAGAGATCCCGGCAATTTTAGGTAACTGATACGATATGGAGAGTTCACGCAATTTGATGAATGAAGCATCAAAGGTGATATTTTTGTTATAGCTCCATGGATAAGTATCAGTAATCGGGATGATCTGTGTTCCTGGTCCGCCAAGGTGTTCGGTATATTCATCGTCGCTAAAATCATCTGGTGTATCATCACCTGCAGTCTGTACTACACCTGGAATAAAAGCGCCGTCATATACGCCATCAACTTCATAGCCGCCTGTTTCCTGTGTATGGCCACCAACGCGTGGGTATTTTCCGACCTGTGGAATAATATTTTCTTCAGGATTGGATTTCAGTAGCTCAACCAATTCATCGGTTGAATATAAACCACCGGGGATCAACTGATCGATCTGCCGTTGTGATTTCCAGTCAGACTCACCATAGCGATAGGTATAAGAAACGAATTCACCGCCTTGTCTCCAGTCGAAACTGGCACCTACTCTGAATTTACCAAAAGTAAGGCTGGTTTGCATCCCTATCAGGAAGTCAGGGTTGAAATTTCCTACTTTTTCCCAGTCCTCAACCTGGTTCAGTCGCACCCACTCAGTTCCATCAATGATTGGCCACTTGTAGTATTCTGAATTCGGATCTTGAACCTGGGCAATTCCATAGCTGTATATATCTCCGATTTTATCTCCGATAAAAGAAATAGCGCCGGCGTTTTCAGACCATAAAATTATTCTGTCCAGATCATCTGTCAACTCTTCAACCGTCGTTGAGTTTTTCGTCAGGTTAAAATCGATGTCCCATGTGAGATTGCTGTTTTGAATTGGTGTTCCACCAATGGTGAATTCCCATCCCTCGCTGTTAATTAAACCGGCATTGATAAGCTTACTACTGTATCCTGATGACCTTGGTAACGGCACTGAGAATATCTGGTCTTCATTGTCCATGGTATAGTAGGTACCACTAAACCTGAATCGATCGTTGAACAGGTTGATATCCAGACCAAATTCAATCGAAGTTGCAGATTCAGGCTTAAGGTCAGGGTTTAGCAAGGTGCTTGGAACACTTTGAGTTGTAAGAGTATTCCATACTCCAAGCCCTAAGGTTTGCTGTAGTCTGTATGGGTCGGTATCATTACCAACCTGTGCCCAACCACCGCGCAATTTCAAGAGACTAATATTATCAGGTAAGTCAAACGTATAATTTGCCAGCCAGCTCAGCGAAGCTGATGGATAGAAGTAAGAATTCTGATTGTCTTCTACCGGTAACGTACTTGACCAGTCGTTCCTGGCTGTCAGATCGAGATAAAGCTGATTCTTAAAACCGATGGAGGCTAGCCCAAACACGCTATAAATGGCCTTTTCGTATTCACTGCTACCTACACTGATATTTGTCAATGGTATATTACTCACTGTGTACAATCCCGGAATCACAAGACCGTTGTTGCGATCTCCTCCAGATCCTATTCTTTGGTTGTTTCCCTGGCGATTCATAAGATTACCACCTGCCGAAATGCTTATATCAAAATCAGAAAGCTGCTTCGTATAGGTAAGTAATGCTTCCGTGTTAGCTTCCTGAAAGGAAATGTTTTCTATGGTATAGTTTCCTTTTGGCATACGCGTGGCACTAAATGGAACTTTGGTTTCTCGTTTTTCGGTGTATCTGTCCAGATTATACCTCACCCTCAACGACAAAGCGTCTGTAAAACTATATGTCAATCCAAGATTTCCATAGATCCTGTCTCGGACAAAAGAGTTGTCGATGGCTTTGGCAAGGAAATATGGATTGTCGCCAGCGGGTGGCTGATTTTGAGCGATCTGCTCCTGTCCCGGCAACCAATAATCCTTCAACAGATCCATGGAGATATAGGGTGATTGATACACTGCTTCCAGCGGATTATTATTCCTGTCACCCGTACTTGGTATGTTGTTGGACCAGGTTCTGGCTATGGAAATGTTGGATTCAAATTTCAATTTGCTGCTTATATTATAATTCAAACTGGTCTTCAGGTTGTTATTGAAGCGGTCGTGATCAGGGATCATACCCTTCATGCTCATGTTGTTGAATGAAATCCTGAAATTTCCATTGTCGTTACCACCTGACAGCGCTACGCTGTTATTGGAAGTGACACCAGTCTGGAGAAAATCTTTCATATTATTCGGGTAACTTTTCAGCTCTGCTCCATCAGGATAACCAAACTGCGGAAGAACAACCCCCGCATCCAACGAAGGGCCTCCCCAATATGCCGATGTTTCATCCAATTCATTCTGTCGGCCACCGTTGGCATATATGTAATGAAAATCCAGCAACTTGGTTGGTTTTTCAAAAAGGGTGCTGGTGGAAACTGAAACCCCAAGTTTTTTCGAGCCTACGCCTGATTTGGTGGTGATGATAATAACACCATTACCAGCCCTGGTCCCATAAAGTGCCGCAGCGCTGGGGCCTTTTAGTACGGTCATGCTCGCTATGTCATCCGGGTTCAGGTCGGAGATGGCATTTCCATAATCCACCTGGTTGTCGCTACCGTTTACACTGATATTGTTCAGCTTGTTACTAACCGGCACACCATCGATCACGAATAACGGCTGGTTGTCTGTAGTAAGCGATGTAGCACCACGAATTACAACACTAACAGTGGAACCCGCGATACCTGTTTGGTTCACCGTAACACCTGATACTCTTCCGGCAAGTGAGTTTAATACGTTATCCTGTGGAACTACGGTGAGATCTTTACCTGTTACTTTTCCAACATCATATCCCAATGATCTTTGCTCCCTTTCAATACCGAGGGCAGTTACCACGACTTCATTGAGCGCCTGAACATCAGGGTTCATCGCAAGGTCAATAACCGAACGGCCACCAACGGCAATTTCTTCACTCATAAAGCCCACCGAACTGAATACGAGTATTGCATCAGCAGAAGGTACTTCAAGTGTATAGTTTCCGTCGATATCAGATACAGTGCCTGTGGCGGTGCCTTTCTGCACGATGTTTACACCCGGTAATCCGGTGTTATCCTCTGCAGAGGTGACTTTACCTGTGATGCGCATTGCCTGAAATGAAGCTTCGCCGACCGAACTCTGATCAGCCGTCCGCTGCCTGACAACAATATTGTTGTTGATAGCCCGAAATTCAAGCTTCGACTGGCGTGTGATGTCACTGAGAACTTCCTGTAGGTTTTTACCATTCTCGATTGTCACTTTTTGAGCCAGTTGACTTTTTATACCATCTTCATAAACAAACACATAGTTGGTGTCATCCGATATTTTGTCCATAATCTCAAGGATGGTTCCCTGTTTTACGCCAAGGTCAAGCTTGGTGCCCCTCAGATCTGCCTGGCCAAGCTCAGCAAATGCTGACCCGCTTACCATTATGGCCATCACTGCAAGCAGTTGCCATAGGTAGTGTTTCACGTCTGTTTTTCGTTTCATAGTCGTACTATTTAGTTAAGGAAGTAATTGGTTTTTCGATAGAATTAAGTTCATATTCATTTTTTTGGTTTCGTAGATGTGTTTTTTCCATATGCTAATTTTTAATTATCAGTGAATTATCATTTATCTCGTATTGTGTGCCTGTGGCGAAAGTGATCGCCTGAACTACCGACTTAAGGTTTTCATTTTTGTGGAGACCGGTCAGCATCAGTTTTGATAATTTCGCTTCATCCTGCAATTCCACTTCAATACCATACCAACGCTCCAGCATTTTCGCTACTTTGGGCAATGGTGTGCTGTCGAATCGCAGGACTCCTGTCCGCCAGCTCAATTCCACCTGAGGATCAACTTCCAATATTTCGGTTAGGTTTTCTTTTGTTCTGACCACGAGTTTTTGGCCCTTTTCGAGAATTACTGATTCATGGTTTTTATTATTCAATTTAACTCTGACAGTTCCCGATTCGACCGTCACAGAAAAATCTTCCTCATCAGGAAATGCCTGAACATTAAAAGATGTTCCCAATACTTCAACATCAAAATCACGAACATGGATTTTGAATGGTCTTTGCTCGTCGCGTGCAATGTTGAAATATGCCTCTCCTTCCATGCTTATTTCTCGCATATCAGCTTCAAAATAATTCGGATAGGTGATACTTGAAGCGGCATGCATTTGTACAAAACTTCCATCGTCCAGGTTCATGCGGAACATACGGCCTTTAGGTGTCGCTTTGGTGATAACGGCTGATCTAGTGCCGGAAATCGCCATGGAGTTATTGCCTATTTTATATTGTGAAACAAAATAGAGCGTTCCAACCAACACACTGGCGAAGAACACGATCGTAGCGGCAATAGATAAAATGTTTTTATTCCCTCGGAATGGCAGCTTTTTTCTTTTGATGCCCTTACTTACAACTAATTTTGGGGAAGGCTTCTCCTCACTGGATTGCTGAATTACTTCCTCTTCAAATTTTTGTTGCAGATAGATTTCATATTGTTCCAGGGCGTCGGCATCGTCCAGTCCGGCAAGGAGAGCTTCAAATTCCTCATGTGTGATGCGGTTTTTGATGAGCTTATCTAATAATTCTTTCGGACTTTGGTTCATTTTTTTCAAAACTTACCCTTAATACAGCGGCTAGTGTGAGATGGGCTATCTGGTTTAAAAAATATTTAAATCGAGAAATAATTTATCGGCTTGCTGCTATTGCTCATCATATAAGTAATGCAGAATGTATTTCTGAATTAAGAAAAACGTTTTAAACCCATGGCATTTCATGGTTTATTCAGAATAGTACCCGATATTTATTGATGTCAGCAATTGACCTTATTGGTCAACGCATCACCTTAATACCCGAATCCCATGAAGAATATTTTAAACTTTTCGATCACATTAAGCGCAATTCTATTTACTGTAGTTGTTACTATCGCCCAACCGTCAATTAAAAATATTTGGCACGCCAGCGACACAGTAGGAATTTACGATAAGTTCGAGGCGCGCCTTTCTATTGAGGCAAGTTTCGAAAATCCGTTTGACCCGGAAGACATTGAACTTTCGGCTATATTCACATCACCGAAGGGGAAAGCCTGGACTATAAATGGATATTATACAACATCAGGCTGGGCTGGGTGGATGCTACGTTTTTCTCCTAACGAAACCGGTGTTTGGAAATATAGTGTTTCTGTTAAGGACCGCAACGGTAAGGTGCAGAGTGAAACCAAGCAATTCACAAGTATTAAATCCCTCTATCATGGCCCTTTAACAATTTCACAAAACAAACGCTTCCTTGAACATGCCGACGGCACACCCTATTACGGTGTAGGCTTATGGTATAATGGTGTAACTCAAGCGGCAGTTCTTGACGAATTGAAAGCTCTGGGCGTCAATTTCATCAGTAACTACATCACGCCATTAGAAACTAGGGCAAGCGGAGTAGGACGCTATGATCAGTTGATATGCGATCGAATTGACAATATGCTCGCATTGCTGGAAGAACGGGATATGCAGCTCAGTTTGAACATTTGGTTCCATTCTTTCCTTTCTGAAACGGTTTGGGGAGGGGGTAATGTAAGGTGGTATGCTAATCCTTACGTCGCAGTGACGGACGCTAAAGGATTTTTCAGCAGCGAGGAAGCTTGGAAATACCAGGAAAAAATGTACAAATACATGATCGCACGATGGGGTTATAGCCGATCGCTGGCTATATGGTTTGTTGTAGATGAGGTGAATGGTACAGATGGATGGGTATCGGGAGATAGTCTAGGTGCAGCCAACTGGGCCGGAAAAGTTCACGATTTCTTCAAGCAACATGATCCCTGGCAACACCTGACAACAGGCACGCGAAGTGGAGGCATAAATGAGTGGTGGCAGAAAGGCTATGAAATCTTTGATATGCCCGGCCGGGAAATCTACGAGGCCCAGGGATTCCAGATTATAAAAGACGGCAATATAAAATCATCAGAAATCCATCCGCTCACTTCCAGTTACAGGAATTATGGCGAGCAGGTGCAAAAACTCTGGAACGGATTTAACAAACCGGTCTTGATTCCAGAAACCGGCTGGGACCATACCTTCTATGAAATGAGCATGCCTGGCTACCAGGCACAGTTTCATAATGCGCTTTGGGTGAGCCTGGCAACAGGCACGGCAATGTCACCATTCTGGTGGTCGTATTCGCGGGCTCTTAATGACAATGTCGTCACAAATCAATTGCTCAGCCTTCGGAGGTTTACAGACCAGATACCATTTTCCAGGTTGACGAATGTAGTAACACAAAAAATCGAAAATTCAGACGGAGATGCCTATGCTATCGGAAGTGATCAACTGATCTACGGCTGGGTGGTGAACACGCAAACGGATTTATATTCAAAAACCGTCACATTGCCTGACCTTAAGGACGGAACATACAAATTACGACTGTATCATCCATGGCGCGGGAGTTTTATAGAGGAAGCAACGGACGAAGTTATTGTGAAAAATAACAAACTGACATTTTCGATGCCGGGAATGCAAATCGAGGAATCGCATGCTCACTACATTGGACAGGACATCGCCTTTATCATCGAAAAACCAACTGGGGAGAAACGCTAAAAAGCAAAGCATTCATCATAAGAAGTCCTGTAACCAGGAAGAATTTAATGAATTCCGGGCTACTGCTTTTGGGTCGCATAATGTCGCGCCTGATTATTTCTTAAAAATAAAATAAACAGCGAGGACTAGGAAGATAAAACCGATGATGTGGTTTGACCGGATGGTTTCGTTCCTGAAAACGAGCAATGTGAACACTGAGAAAACCACCAACGTAATGACTTCCTGGATAACTTTCAATTCGACCAGGCTAAAGGGGCCGCCATTTCCCTGGAATCCAATTCGATTGGCTGGTACCTGGAAGCAGTATTCAAAAAAGGCAATCCCCCAGCTAATGGCGATAATGGCAACAAGACCAAACTTGTTGAACCACCTCCATTCCGCGAACTTAAGGTGTCCATACCATGCCATGGTCATGAATGTATTTGATAAAATCAGTAAACCGATTGTTATTGCCTGCTTCATTTGCTTATGCTTTTATAATTAGTTGTTTTAATGTCCTGAAAGTAGTTGATTGGGTTTTTTGAGGCTTATCCAAACTGCAAAAGTAGTGATCCCCGGTAAATTATTTTTATCCCAGTATTAAAGGTAAATGACCTGCCTTCTTGCGTCGACCAGCAGTTAACAGATATCAAAATCCACAAAATTCCTGTCGGTATTTCCAGTGGTGATTGATGGGCGATTATCGCCAAAATTCAAATTTCGTTCACTTTTTTTTTCGCCCGGTTGAACAAATCTTTGACGATTCTGTTTTATTTTTGTGCTTGTTTAAAATAATTCTAAATAAGGAATCAATGAGTAAAGGGAACCAGGTTCTTGAGGATTTTACCAGTTCTGAATATAAGTATGGGTTTGAAACTATAATTGAAAATGATTCGGCCCCAAAAGGGCTGAATGAGGATATTGTGCGTTTTATCTCTGCTAAAAAAGAAGAACCAGCATGGCTCCTTGAATGGCGATTGAAGGCATACCGGCACTGGCTTACATTGGAAGAACCAACATGGCCCAACGTAAAATATCCAAAAATCGATTTTCAGGACATCATCTATTACTCTGCCCCTAAGCAGAATAAGCTTCTCAATAGTCTGGATGAAGTAGATCCGGAGCTGCTGGAAACCTTTAAGAAGCTGGGAATATCACTCGAAGAACAAAAGCGCCTGAGCGGTGTAGCTGTCGATGCAGTGATTGATAGTGTATCGGTAAAAACTACGTTTAAAGCGACACTCGGAGAACTTGGGATTATCTTTTCTTCGTTCAGCGAAGCGGTGAAAGAACACCCTGAACTCATTAAAAAATACCTCGGTTCTGTCGTTCCGATGACGGATAATTACTACGCGGCACTGAACAGCGCAGTTTTCAGTGATGGCTCATTCTGCTATATTCCTAAAGGCGTTCGCTGCCCCATGGAACTTTCCACGTATTTCAGGATAAATGCTTCCGGCACCGGTCAGTTCGAAAGAACGCTGATCGTGGCAGACGAAGGTGCTTATGTCAGTTACCTCGAAGGCTGCACGGCCCCCATGCGCGATGAGCACCAACTCCACGCAGCAGTTGTGGAGATTCATGCAGAGAAAAACGCGGAGGTTAAATACTCCACCGTACAAAACTGGTACCCGGGCGACAAGGATGGCAAGGGGGGCATTTACAACTTCGTCACCAAGCGTGGCGACTGCCGCGGCCGCAATTCGAAAATCTC
>JBGSYX010000226.1:0-1929 GCA_041750735.1 Cyclobacteriaceae bacterium | reverse complement strand
GGATTAAAGAAAAAATACGGGGTTAACGAAAATCTCTCAAGATTCCTGTTCGAAAGATGGCATATTGAAAAGAGAGTTACTCAAAGCGAGTTGAATTCATTTATTGATTCCGATGATATTAAACGTGTGTTTTTTCTTAATCAGGACATCAATAGGGCTAGGAACTATTCTATTTCTCAGCTTGAAAGTCTTGGGATAAGACTTTCAATCATGGTTGATGCCGAAAAGAGAATGTTTAAAGACGACAAATATGGTTTTGTTTGGAGAGAGAAGTATAATGGTATGGCGGACGCTTATACTGGACTATTCGAAGTTGTAGAACCTGAACCAGATGATATGCATTTGGTAACTCAGCCCTGACACTGTTTTTCTGTCCACCTTCGCTGACCACATGGATTTTTATGGGAAGCGGTGATGGCTCCTTTGTCCGCTGTAGGAGCTACGCAGGCAGTAACAAATGGTGCCATTCGGGTTAATGAAATAGTTAATCTTAAAACCGGTGAAATTCTTTATAAAAGGCGATAAGAAATGGATTCAAACGAAATAAAGAACACGATTATTGCAGGTATAAATAGATTTTTGACAGAAATGCCACCATACTGGACTACCAATCAATTTGAGAAAATGCTATCCAGATGGGGCTTAAATGCAAAAGATAAATGCGTTGTTACCATCCTATCGGAATTATCAAATAGTGGAGTGATTGGAGTGCGCCCCATGGGCTGGAAAAATCTCACCCTGGTCGATGCATAGGTTTGAGTATCTGAGTATCCTGTATTCTTTGGACAGCTGACAGCAGAGAACTATAGGGTCTTTTTCAATTGTTTTCTGGATGTTTCAAAGTTGCATGCAAAAAGTGGCTCGCTCCTCTGTCAATTCAATACGACCTTCAGGGCGGAGACGCATAAAAATGTTTTTACAACAATTAAAGACAACCTTAATATCTTTATATTTTCAATGATATATACTCTTTATTGCGTTGACGCTGTTCTCCTGTTATGTTGGTTGAGTTGCTCAGTAATGCGATTTATATTGGAGATATGCTGTGCCGACTATCTTGATTCAGGATGGGTTTAGACTTTTCTTTTACGCCAACGAAGGCAGTGAACCAGCACATGTCCATGTTCAGTATCAAGCAGGCGTTGTAAAATTTTGGATTACTCCGGTTGCAGTAGCTGATAACAAAGGGATGTCTGCAAAGGATTTGAAAAATGCCTTTGCTATTGTGAAACAAAATGAACAACTCATAAAGGAAAAGTGGAATGAGTTCTTTTCCGCAAAAAAATGAATCTGATTATGTAGCCGTAGCTGTAAAGGTGGACGATGATTTTTTGACTGTTGTATTATCCGATGGGCGAGAAATTCGAGTTCCTTTGGAGTTCTACCCACGATTAAGAAATGCAAGTGAACATCAAAGAAGTAAATTTGAACTCATTGGCCTTGGAACAGGTATACACTGGCCAGATATCGATGAGGATCTTTCTGTTACGGGAATAGTGCTAGGGATTCCATCAAGGTAAAAAGTGATCTTCCCTGTCAAAAACGGACTCGACTTCTACGCCATCTCTGACATTTTTTCTTCTGCAAAAGCAACCGGCGTTTTGTAACCAATTGGGCCTTTGGAAAAACCCATCCCTTAGATGTTTTTTGAAAAGTGGAGATCACCAAATGATATTTAAAAAGATAGGCATCTTTCTGTTATCAATAGCGTTTTCGGTGAACGTAATGGCGATGGGACAGAAACAGAGTACGCCGGAAGTGACGGTTATGGGCGATGGAACATGGATGGTTCAGCCGGGTTATAGCCACTATCAGCCACCTCGTTATGCTTTTTGGACCGACATCAAGGTTACAAACAGTACTTACAACAAGAAGGTCGGTATCCTTTGGAGCCTCGATGGATTCAAAACTTCAAGCACGGCATGGGCC
>JBGSYX010000225.1:0-1813 GCA_041750735.1 Cyclobacteriaceae bacterium | reverse complement strand
CGGACATTTCTTGATTTTTGGAAAGCCCGATAGTATTAGATAAACGCATTAAGGGAATGATTCTGTTCCGAAACTGCACCAGGGAATGGCCTTTTAACACTTTTATAGATTTATTTCTAATATGCATTGTTTCCTTTACCTGACCGATGGGAATGGCATAGGTCTGCTGATTGGCCGACACCAATAAAGTTCGAATTATGGCCAGGCTTAAGGGGACAATTAAGCTGAAAGTCGACCCTGCCCCCGGGTGGCTTTCCATTACAAAAGTACCCCCCATTTCCTCGACCCTTCTTTTTACCACATCCAGACCGACTCCTCTGCCGGATAGTTCGCTTATTTTATCTGCGGTAGAAAAGCCCGGCAGTAATAAATATTCAAATAGCTGCTTTTCGGATAATTCCTCAGCCTTGTCTGCCGTAAGAAAACCTTTGTCGATAATCTTCCGGCGAATTTTCTCCACATCCAAACCTTTGCCGTCGTCAAGAACTTTGATCAATACTTGATCCTTTTGCTTGATGGCAGTAAGAACAATCGAGCCCACCTGGGATTTACCATACTGTTTACGCTGATGCGGAAGCTCTATGCCGTGGTCTACGGCATTCCTCAAAAGGTGGATGACCGGTTCGGAGAGCATCTGTAATATAGAACGATCCATTTCCAATTCACGGCCTTCCAGGATAAAATCGATCTTTTTGCCCAATCCTTTGGCAGCATCCCGAACCACCCGGGGAAAACGATCGAAAACTTCTGCCATCGGCACCAGCCTGGCGGTTAATACTTCCTGTTGTAAATCAGAAGCTATCTGGGCTATCTTGTCCACCCCGTCCTGCATCTCGGGATCATTGCTGCGGACAGACAACTGTTTCAGCCTTTCCCGCCATACCACCAGCTCGCCTACTAAGTTCATTAAGTTATCAAGCCGGGTCACACTGACTTTGACATCCTTGGCCTTCTCCTGAGCCAGCTGGACAAAAGCTCCTATGGTTTTTCTCTCTAGAACTTCCTCAACCGTTTCCTCGCGAACTTCTTCAATTTGGAAATCCTCCACCTCGGTGCAAGCCACATTGTTTTTAACCATTTCTATGTCTTTTTCCGATGAAACCAAAAAGAGAGAAAAACCACGATCGAACTTTTCCGCCTCAAGGTCATGTCTTTCCGGCACCGTATAAGCAACTTGCCCGACCTTCTCTAAATTATGCAATATTAGAAAAGCTCGGGCCGATTTCAAAGAAACCTCCTGTTCTAGCAATATCCTGATCTTATATACAAGTGAATCCTCTTTCTTTAAGGGGTTTATGCGCTTGAAATCACATCCGCCGTTAGACGCCACTTTTGTGGAAATTTCTTCATGATTGCTTGAGGTCATAATCCCTATCGTGTTCACAATATCCTGGTAACGCTGGGCCATCATCTGGTCCGGCTGCTTGCCCTGAGCCACCAGTTCCACCGAAGCCTCCAAGAAATCCAAAAAGGTAAAAATAAGATCAATCTCTTCCGGCGAGGCCAACGACTGTCGCCGCCTCATTTTGTCCAAAAAGTCCTCGCCCCGGTGAGATATGTCGGCAATTTTATCCAAACCAATTGATGCTGCCATTCCTTTTATGGTATGCATGGAGCGAAATATCTCGTCCAACCTTGAGCTTTCATCGGGCTTTTTTTCCAAAGCCAGCAGCGCTTGGTTGAGATTTACCAGATGTTCTCTGGTTTCCGAAATAAACAAATTAATGTATTTGGCAGTATCCATAAAATATCATCGTCTACCGGATATAAATTAACCTAACATCCGAAATACCCGGATCATTAAAAGTTGTGC
>JBGSYX010000224.1:0-2764 GCA_041750735.1 Cyclobacteriaceae bacterium | reverse complement strand
GGATGCTTTTCACCAATGCCTGTGTCACTAACTCGATTTGTGCACCATCACGGGCGGTGATTCTGACGGGAAAGCACAGCCACCTGAATGGAAAAATTGACAACCTGTTCCCTTTCGATACCACTAACGTGACCTTTCCTCAAATTTTCCAGGACAATGGTTATCAGACTGCCATGTTTGGAAAACTGCACTTTGGAAACAGCCCAAAAGGATTTGATCAGTTTAAAATCCTTCCCGGCCAGGGCGACTATTACAATCCTGAATTTATCACCAAAAATGAAGGTGAAATCAAATTGGATGGGTACGCAACGGACATCATTACCGACATGACGCTCGACTGGTTGGAGGAAGAGCGTGATCCTGAAAAGCCCTTTCTGCTATTTTTTCTTCATAAGGCTCCGCACAGAGAATGGATGCCTGCGCCGCGCCATTTCAAAGAATTTACGAAAAGGACATTTCCTGAGCCAGAAACACTGTTTGATAATTATGAAGGCCGGGGTTCAGCAGCCAAAGAAGCTGAGATGAACTTGCTAACCCATATGAACTGGGCCGGTGATTCTAAAATATACCCAGAAGTCATGGATGAACTTGGCATTGAGCCGACAACCAACTGGGATAAGCGCGCATTGGAAAACAACCTAGGAAGAATGAATCCTGTTCAGCGGGCAGAATGGGATAAAGTGTATGGTCCGATTAATGAAGAATTCAGGAAGAACTATCCTGACATGTCAAAAGAAGACCAGATGAAGTGGCGATATCAACGCTATATGCAGGACTATCTGGCCTGCATTGCAGCAGTAGATGAAGGTGTGGGCCGGGTTCTTGATTACCTGGAAAGTTCGGGACTCAAAGAGAATACTATTGTTGTTTATACATCTGATCAGGGATTTTACCTTGGTGAGCACGGCTGGTTTGATAAGCGTTTTATCTACAATGAATCCTTTAAAACACCCTTATTGGTTCGTTGGCCAAATGTGATACAGGCAGGGTCCAGGAATAATCAGATGGTACAAAATCTGGATTTTGCCCAGACATTTCTCGAGGCCGCCGGCATAACCGCTCCCACTGACATGCAGGGAGAAAGTCTGGTGCCACTTTTCAAGGGCGATACCATCAATTTCAGGGACGCCGTTTATTATCATTATTACGAATATCCATCGGTACACATGGTAAAAAGGCACTATGCCATCGTTACAGAAGCTTATAAGTTGGTACATTTCTATTATGATGTGGATGAATGGGAACTATACGATCGGAAAAAAGATATACTGGAAATGACAAATGTATATCATGATCCGGCTTACGCCGAAGTGGTTGCCGATTTGCATAAACGGCTTGAAGAGCTTCGAATTAAGTATAAAGATTCCGCCGAACTTGATCAGAAGTTTATTGATATGTATTCCAAAAAGTAGAGATTTCTGAGATCAATGACTTCTCGATTGTACAATTCAAAATGAAAAGTTACAAGCGTATTTTTATCTAAAATGCCTGATTGAAGCACATGGATTTTGTGTACAAATTTGGCGTTATGAAATCAAGACAACTTTTTTCTTCCATGGCACTCGTTATTTATGGGTGCATCATGTTTTCGTGCAGTTCCATGAATTCGCTGACAATTCCAGTAATAGAGCCGGCGCCTGTTTATTTGCCATCGTCTGTTCAGTCGGTAGGAATCATTAACCGCAGTTTACCATCCAATGAAAATAAACAGATGGATGACATCGACAAATTCCTTTCAGTGGAAGGCAAAAACTTTGACATTGATGGAGCAAATGCCACCGTTCAGGGGCTATTTGACGAGTTGAAAAAAAATGAAAGGTTCGCAGAGTTGAAAATTATTGAAGTGGACAACCTCAAAAATCCAGGCATGGGAGTATTTCCAGCACCATTGTCCTGGGACCAAATTGATCAGATTTGTGAACAACAGGAGGTTGATGCCTTATTTGCCCTTTCATTTTACGACACCGACGCAAAAGTGAATTACAATGCCAATCCGGTAAAAATTAATACGCCGCTTGGTGTATCGCTGCCCATGGTAGAAACAGAAGTAACAATTCGTACCAATATTAAATTGGGCTGGAGGATTTATGATCCTTCCAACGAAATTATCCAGGATGAATTCATACTCACCAGCGAACAAGTTTCCAATGGTAGGGGTATAAATCCAATGATAGCCGCCCAAGCCATCATTGGTCGTAAAGAGGCCGTGATGCAGATCAGTAATGAATTGGGGCAGGACTATGCACTCAGAATATTGCCGTACCGGCATCGTGTGAACAGAGAATATTATGTAAAGGGCACTGACAACTTCGAGGTTGGCAAACGCCGAGCTCAAACCGGAAATTGGGACGGCGCAGCCGAACTTTGGGAAAAAGAAACCACTAATTCAAAAGCAAAAATCGCCGGACAGGCATATTACAATATGGCCATTATTAATGAGATTAATGGCAATCTGGAAGAGGCGGTTGATTGGGCATCGAAGGCATATGCGGACTATGGTAACAAGCCGGCACTGGATTATGTGAAAATATTGAAGAGTAGGATTTATCGCGATCAGCAATTAAAGTCTGAGCTCAAAAGTCCAGCGAGTTAAAAGTATTTCAGGCCATAGTAATGCACCTATTATCAGTATTTAACTGAACTAACTTTTTCCGTTGCTCTAGAATAATTTACGGCATCATTGTCGGCATTTCACTTTGACAGTACAACTTTACCCGTTAATTTGGAACAATATCAACGGTAATCAGATGTAACTCAAAAAAAC
>JBGSYX010000223.1:0-3282 GCA_041750735.1 Cyclobacteriaceae bacterium | reverse complement strand
ATACAGGGGTAAATATTGGCGACTCTCATTTTACTGGTTTTGCTCTTACACCTGAGGTGCGTTTTTATCTTTCCGAATCACCTGCGCCAAAAGGTATTTATGTTGCTCCCGGCTTGCGTTATCAAAACTTTACCGTGTCAGAAGATATTTCGAATGGTGAAGCTACTTATTCAGCATTTGGTGGTGCACTGATTGTAGGAGCTCAAACTCTTCTGAAAGATGTTGTCACTCTGGAAGGATACCTTGGACCCGCATATTCAGTTGGAAGTATCGATGTTAATTCAGGGGAAGAAGGAGATTTCGATCTGGGAAGTTTTGACGGATTTGGCTTCAGAATTGGTATTACAATAGGATTTGCTTTCTAGTTTTTTCCAAACATAACACTTACATCCGCAATATCAGATTTAGACTGGTTTGCGGATGTTCTATTCAAAGTCAATTTTCAATTGTTCATCCACCAACCGAAATGTCATCCGGTGGTGCTCCGTAGTCCCGTATTTTTTAATGGCAGAACGATGTGACACTGTTGGATAACCCCGGTTACAGTTCCAGTTGTAATAAGGAAATTCGTCGTGCAATTTTTCCATATAATCATCGCGGAAAGTCTTTGCCAGGACAGATGCCGCCGCAATTGGAAAATATTTACAATCCCCTTTCACGATGCAGGTATGAGGTATTCCCGGAAATGGCTTGAACCGGTTACCATCAATAAGCAGTTGTTCCGGCATATTCGTTAATTGCTCAACTGCTCTGTGCATGGCCAGAAAAGAAGCGTTTAGTATGTTTATTTCATCAATTTCGCTGGGAGAGCAAACGCCTATAGCCCAGGAAATGGCTACTTTTTCTATTTCAAGACGCAAACTTGCCCGCTGTTTGTGACTCAATTGTTTTGAATCTGTTAAAACGGGATGCTTGTAACCGGAAGGAAGAATTACAGCAGCAGCCACCACCGGTCCAGCCAGACAGCCTCTTCCGGCCTCATCGCAACCGGCTTCAATTATCCCTTTTCTAAAATAAGACTTAAGCATAGAATTATTCTGAATCAAAGTAAATAAAAAAGTGCCATGGATTCACTTATTAAAAATTTGGTTTCAATATTCTTTATTATCACAGATTGAATTCGCAAGCGAATTCAGATTAATCTTTACTTTTATTGATATTCATGAATAGGTACAAAAAAATTGAAGCCATTGAATGAAATCCCGCTAAATAAGCAAAAAATCATAAACGATCCGGTTTACGGCTTTATAGGCCTGCCATTCGAGATCGTATTTGATCTTTTCGAACACCCCTATTTTCAGCGGCTTCGTCGTATCCGGCAACTGGGACTCACTCATTATGTTTATCCCGGAGCAAACCACACCCGTTTTCAGCACGCACTTGGTGCTGCACATCTGATGAACTCTGCCATTGAAATTATACGATCGAAAGGTCATGAAATTACAAATGAGGAAGCTGAAGCAGTAAGCATTGCCATTTTATTGCACGATATTGGTCACGGGCCTTTTTCCCATGCCCTTGAAAACAGTATCATCGAAGGAACCAGCCATGAGAATCTTTCCCTGCTGTTTATGCACCGGCTCAATAATATTTATTCTGGCAGACTTGATCTTGCAATACAAATTTTTCAAAACAAGTATCATAAAAATTTTCTCCACCAGCTCGTTTCAAGTCAACTTGATATGGACCGTCTCGATTACCTGCGTCGCGACAGCTATTTCACGGGAGTTACCGAGGGAATTGTGGGATCTGACCGGATCATTAAAATGCTGAATGTTAAAGACGATCAGTTGGTTATCGACATTAAAGGTATTTATTCCATAGAGAAGTTTTTAGTTTCCAGACGCCTTATGTACTGGCAGGTTTATTTCCATAAAACCGTTATTGCATCCGAAAACCTTCTTGTGCAGGTGCTTAAACGGGCAAAATACCTTTCTGAAAAGGGTGAAAATCTTTTTGCCTCCACAGCTCTTTCCTTTTTTCTTAAAAACAAGGTTAAAGCAAAGCAATTCGATCAGACCGGACCGGTTGACGTGCTCGATATATTCAGCCGGCTCGATGATAACGATATCATGGTTTCAGCCAAAGAATGGATGAATCACAAAGACAAGGTTCTATCCATGCTTTCGACAATGATGATCAACAGAAAGCTCTTTAAAATCGAGATGAAAAACAAGGCTTTCGACTCTGGCAAAGTCAGTAAAATCCGCGATTACCTGGCACTTTACTTCAATCTGAGTGCGGAAGACACATCCTACCTGGTAATGGAAGGCAGCATCAGCAACTATGCATACAACTCCCTCGATGATAACATCAAAATAATGCTAAAAAACGGAGAATGCCATGATATTTCAGATGTGTCTGATATGCTGAATGTTACAGTGCTTTCAAGAACAGTTAAAAAACATTTTTTATGCTATCCGAAGGGGATAGAAATTCCAATCTAACTTTATTATAAATCCCATGAAATTTAAAGCCCAGATTATCGCCGCGTTTCTCAAAGGAGAAATTGAAGGAAATCCCGAAGTAGAAGTAGAAAACATTTCCAAAATTGAAGAGGGAAAACCGGGGACATTATCTTTTCTTGCCAACCCGAAATACGAAAAATATATCTATGAAACACAGGCATCCATTGTTCTTGTAAACAAGGACTTCAAACCTGAAAAGCCGGTTTTGGCTACTCTTATCCGCGTCGAAAATGCATATGATTCTTTTGCTTCCCTGCTGGAGCTTTACCAGCAGGCAAAACCTCAGAAAACAGGCATTCATAATCTGGCAAGCGTACGGGAAGATGCCGTTCTGGGTGAAAATGTTTACATCGGTGACTTTACGGTTATCGATAGTCGGGCTAAGATTGGAAATAACGTAAAAATATATCCTCAGGTTTATATCGGGGAGGGAGTAGAAATCGGCGATGGAACTCTTATTTACGCCGGAGTGAAGATATACGAGGGATGCAAGGTCGGTAAAAATTGCATAATTCACAGCGGAGCAGTAATTGGTGCGGACGGTTTCGGATTCGCTCCACAGGAAGACAAAAGTTATAAGAAAATTCCGCAGATTGGCATCGTGGTTATTGAGGATGATGTTGAAATAGGAGCAAATACCTGTATCGACAGGGCAACTATGGGAACAACGCTTCTTCACAAAGGTGTTAAACTGGATAACCTCATCCAGATTGCCCATAATGTTGAAGTTGGAGAAAATACTGCAATGGCAGCACAAACCGGAATTTCAGGATCGGTTAAAATAGGGAAAAACAATGTTTTTGCAGGACAAGCA
>JBGSYX010000222.1:0-8015 GCA_041750735.1 Cyclobacteriaceae bacterium | reverse complement strand
GGTATATATTTGGATCAGAACAAACCCGACGAAGCAAAGACACTCCTGCAAAATGCCAATTCACGACAGGAGAAAAATCTGGAAATTCTCGGAATGTTGTCTGTGGTTTATTTAAATGAAAAGGACACCGCCTCCTTACGCGCCAACGTAAGCCGTATGCGAAAACTTGATCCGGAATATGATGGAACACTGTTACTTTCTGCTGAATATGGTCTCCTGGTCCAGAAACCGGATAATGCCATCTATTATACCAACAGGGCTATTTTAAAAAATCCATACAATGACCATTGCCGGATATTGCTTGGCAAGGCATATCTTATGAAGAAAGATAGCATCAGTGCTTTGCAAAGTTTTCAGCAAGCCTTCTCCATGCACAGCTCATATGAGAATTTTTCGAACCTGTTTTCATTGTCATTGGCTATCGGTCAATTGGATCAGGCACGGGCACTGATTTCAGAATTTGAATCAGAAGAAACTTCACAGGCCGCCACGCACCTGGAGCTCGCTATGTATTATAATGCAGTACATAAATATGATAGCGCCAGGCAGTCGCTTGATAAATGCAGGGTAGAAATCCCCGATGAGAAAGCAGCGCTTTTTGAATGGGCAAAGTACTATTATGGCATGAAGAACGACTCCGCCCTGCAAACAGTAAACCAGTATCTTTTTCACTTTCCGGAAGACATCCGCGCCTTAATTCTGAAGGCTCGGATAAAATCAGATGCCGGGGCTACCCTGGACGCAATAGATCTTTACAGATCGGTCCTTCTTTCAGATAGCACATCTGCAATAGCTCGCAACGAATTGGATATTCTTGAGAGAAAAGTTGCATATTTGCGGCTCGTAAAGCGAAAAGATGAGACACAAAAACAACTTGAGTATATCAAGCCATTGGACGCCAAACAAATTAATTGATCATTTTTCATGAGTAATAGTCAAATAAAGATTTCGTTTCCGGATGGTACGGTAAGGGAATTTCAAAAGGGTATAAACAGCTATGAGCTGGCATTAGCCATCAGTGAAGGCCTCGCTCGAAATGTCTTGGCCGCAAAAGTGAACGGGGAAGTGAGGGATTTATCCACCCCAATAACTACGGATGCCAGTATACAACTGTTGACCTGGAATGACACAGAAGGCAAATCTACATTTTGGCATTCGTCGGCACATCTCATGGCCGAAGCGCTCGAAGCGTTATATCCAGGAATAAAATTTGGTATAGGACCCTCGGTAGAAACAGGTTTTTACTATGATGTTGACTTCGGGGATCAGGAGTTTGACGCTTCCCATTTGGAAAAAATCGAGCAAAAAATGCTTGAATTAGCCAGACAAAAAAATGATTACAATCGCAGGGAGGTATCTAAAAAAGACGCATTTGCCTACTTTACCGAAAAGGGCGATGAATACAAAATAGAACTTCTCAATGACCTGGAAGACGGCTCCATAACCTTTTATCAGCAAGGCAATTTTGTAGATCTATGCCGTGGCCCTCATATTCCGAATACTAGTTTTATTAAGGCGGCAAAACTGACAAATATAGCCGGTGCATACTGGCGTGGTGATGAATCGCGGAAACAACTCACCAGACTTTATGGTGTTACCTTTCCAAAACAAAAGGAGCTTGATGAATACCTTGTTCTTTTAGAGGAGGCGAAAAAGCGGGACCACAGACGACTTGGCAAAGAACTTGAGCTATTCACATTTTCTGAGAAAGTAGGCCAGGGTCTTCCCCTATGGCTTCCAAAAGGAACAGAGCTCCGTGAGAAATTAATAAATTTCCTTAAGAAGGCACAGGTTAAAGCAGGATATGCTTCTGTGGCCACGCCGCATATTGGTTCAAAAAGTCTGTATGTGACATCAGGGCACTATGAGAAGTATGGCAAGGATTCGTTTCAACCAATAAAAACACCAAATCCCAACGAGGAATTTTTGCTAAAGCCGATGAATTGTCCGCACCACTGCGAGATCTATAAATCGCGGCCCAGATCTTATAAAGAGTTGCCATTACGCCTTGCTGAGTTTGGAACGGTTTATCGTTATGAGCAAAGCGGCGAGTTGCATGGACTAACTCGCGTGCGTGGCTTTACTCAGGATGACGCCCATATTTTTTGCCGTCCGGATCAGGTGAAAGACGAATTCAAGAAAGTAATCGATTTGGTTTTATACGTATTTAGTTCATTGGGATTTCATGATTTTGTCACCCAGATTTCACTCCGTGATCCTAATAACAAAGAAAAATATATTGGCGACGATGAGGCTTGGGAAAAAGCTGAACGCGCCATCATCGAAGCAACACAGGAAAAAGGTATACCTACCATAACAGAACTGGGCGAAGCCGCTTTTTACGGCCCCAAACTCGATTTCATGGTCAAGGATGCACTAAAGCGCAGTTGGCAGCTTGGTACTATCCAGGTGGACTACAACTTGCCCAATCGGTTTGAACTAGAATATATAGGGGCAGATAATCAGAAACACAGACCGGTGATGATCCACAGGGCACCGTTTGGATCACTAGAGCGATTTGTAGCAATACTTTTGGAACATACTGCAGGCAGGTTCCCACTCTGGCTCAGTCCACAGCAGTATGTAGTGCTTCCGATCTCTGAAAAATATGAGGAGTATGCAGAGCAAATTCATCAGAATATGAGTCTGAATGATTTTACCGGATATGTAGATAGCAGGGATGAAAAAATTGGAAGGAAGATTCGCGATGCGGAAATAGGTAAAATCCCATATATGTTGATTGTGGGAGAAAAAGAGGCCGAAGCCGAAACTGTTTCAATCCGCCAGCATGGTGTTGGAGATGTTGGCAGTTTTTCGGCAAAAGAGCTTCAACAGTACTTTGCAAATGCGATCACCGCCAGTATGGCAGTAGACGCTAAAAACCTTTAAAAGTATTGTGTTGTGCCTTTTTTGATAAAGATATTTATCTCATATTTGCAACTTTGTTTTTCAAACTAAAAAAAGGAGGCCAATATCAATAAACCAAGACCTTTTGACAGGAGTCGTAGTCAAATTAGAAATCGGGAGGAAGAACCGTATAAGGTAAATGAATACATCCGCGCACCATTCGTTAGGGTGGTCGGTGAAAATGTAGTTATAGGGGTTTACGAGATAAAGAAAGCCTTGCAAATTGCGCATGAACAAGGACTTGATCTTGTAGAGATTTCTCCTAAAGCAGAGCCGCCGGTTTGCAAAGTAGTTGATTATTCCAAGTTCAAGTACGAGCAGAAGAAAAAGCAGAAGGAAATCAAGGCCAAAACCCAAAAGACTGTAATGAAGGAGATACGGTTTGGCCCTAATACCGACGAACATGATTTTAATTTTAAATTAAAGCATGCCATCAACTTCCTGAAAGAAGGTGCCAAGGTCAAGGCTTATGTTCATTTTGTTGGGAGAACAATCATATTTAAGGAAAGAGGCGAGATTTTACTGTTGAAATTTGCGCAGCAGCTTGAAGATCATGGGAAAGTAGAACAATTGCCAAAGCTTGAAGGAAAGAGGATGTCGATCTTCATTACACCGAAATCAGTTAAGAAATAATTCTTTTAAATAAATTAAATATGCCAAAAGTTAAAACCAAGTCTGGAGCTAAAAAGCGTTTCAAACTAACGGGAACGGGCAAGATAAAGCGTAAGCATGCTTATCACAGCCATATTCTCACCAAGAAAGAAACCAAGCAAAAGAGAAATCTTGTTCACGATACACTGGTTCACGAAAGTGATGTATCCCGTGTAAAGAAAATGTTGAACATTTAAATTATGTCAGGCCAGAGCTGAAGGTTAAAAGATTCTTAGGAACACCACAGCTCAAAAACAAAAAATGATATGCCAAGATCAGTCAATTCAGTTGCATCAAGAGAAAGAAGAAAAAAATTACTCAAGTCCGCCAAAGGTTTTTGGGGGCGCAAGAAAAATGTCTGGACGGTAGCTAAAAACGCCGTAGAAAAAGGATTACAATACGCTTATAGAGACAGGAAGGCTAAGAAACGTGAATTCCGGGCTTTGTGGATTCAACGTATTAACGCGGGAGCCAGAGAATACGGGATGTCTTACTCCGTATTTATGAATAAACTTAAAAATGCCAACATCGACCTTAACCGCAAGGTGCTCGCCGATATGGCAATGAACAATCCCGAAGCCTTTAAGGTAATCGTCGATAAAGTAAAATAGGGAATTCCCATGTCAAGTAATAAAAAAGGCCCTGTCAGGGCCTTTTTTATTTACAGGAATTCAAATGTGATGTAAAGAAAACATGATATAAAGAGAGGAATGTCAAAAAAAGTTCAATTTCCCACAATACTTTGCAAGTAGTCACTTTGCATAAAAACCAGAAAAGGGACGACTTTTTAGACTTTGCTAAGGGTATATTCTATTTTTCAAAGAAAATTTAACGCTTAAAATCCATTTCATAAAATTCTCGGCGATATACGGCTTGTTTTCTACCTGAGTAAGGTAAACGCCCGTGCCGGACATAAATAGTGGATTGCATGAGGTAAATTCGATGCATGAATAATTTATCATAAAGGCCAACCAAATTTTTAGGCGTTTTGATAATTATTTTTCATAGGTTGTGGTTTAATGTTTAGTGGAAGGCCGCCAATGCGGCTTTTCGCATTTTTCGGCCTTTCTTATAATTCCTTCGATTTTTATTCCCTGATCTTTTCATGATATTTGAAATCATGAGATCATCAATGGCATACCGAGATTCAGGAGGAATAATCATGACATTTTTTGTTATTGGATTCCTTGCATCGTGTAAAAGCGCCAGTTTTCATGTTGGCAGCACGGCATTGGATAGGTATTTAGAAGATAGTGAATTTTCGAGGAGGAGTTTTTCAGGACTGGCTGTTTATGATCTTCAGGCTGATAAGATGGTTTTCAACTACAATGCCGATAAAGGTTTTATTCCCGCTTCAAATACTAAACTGCTTACTTATTTCACAGCACTGCAAATGCTGGGTGACAGCATTCCTGCCATGGAATATTGTATTGTAAATGATTCAATATACTTTACAGGGACTGGCGACCCTACCTGGTTTTATGGCACATTTGATCACTCGAAATCCATTGATTTACTCACTGACTCTTCAATGGTTCTAAATTATGTGGAGCGACCTATGGCCGACCGAAAATTTGGGCCAGGTTGGTCGTGGGATGATTATACCTATGATTATTCAGTTGAGAAATCGAGCTTTCCAATTTATGGAAACCGTGTTTCTTTGTATAAATCAGCGGGGGATAAGAAAGTGGAAATCCATCCAAAATCCATGGAGATATTGGTTAATGTCAGGGATACAATGGAGATTGATGGGTATAAAGCGGATCGCCGGGAGATTTCAAATGATTTCGAACTGATGTTTCGGTCGGATTCGTTGGAAGTTGAAACTGCTGTCCCATTTATATATAGTGATGAGCTGTTTATAAATCTTCTTGCTGATACGCTGAATCGTTCTATACAAATCGCAGCAAATTTCCCGGATTGTAGGCGACGAAGGACCTACGATACACCCCGTGATTCGGTATTGACAAAAATTCTAATGGATTCTGATAATTTCCTATCCGAACAGTTGCTACTCGTTATAAGTTCCACGCTCGGAGATACCTTGAATTCCCATAGGGTTATTGAGTTTATGGTAAAAAACCAGTTTTCTGATATTGCCGACAACATCACCTGGGTTGATGGTTCCGGGTTGTCGCGATACAATCTTTTAACGCCTACCTCAGTAATTTCAGTTTTGAAAAAAATCTATTTAGCCCAGCCTCGGGAAAAAATATTCACCATGTTGCCCGAATCGGGATATACGGGTTCGCTAAAAAGATCATTTACTCACCTCAAGGGAAAAATACACGCCAAAACCGGTTCTATGACCGGTGTATACAACCTTTCCGGTTTTCTTGTGACGGATTCCGGAAAAACGCTGGCATTCAGTTTTATGAACAATAATTTTAAGGTTCCCTCGTCGTTGATCAGAGAGGAAATGGAAAAAGTTTTATCGGCATTTATGGATTATTGAAATGAGGAGAGCTAGTCTGTTTGCATTGTTTTTTTTCGCATTGGTTTTTGGCCTTCGGGCTCAAGAAGTTATTAAAATTGCCAAACTAAAGTATCAGGGCGGTGGCGATTGGTATGCCAATAAAACAGCCCTACCCAACCTTATAGATTTCTGTAATTCCAATTTGCAAATGAATCTTGCTCGGGTGGAGGATATCGTAGAAGTTGGAAGTCCTGATCTGTTTCTGTATCCCTACATTTACATGACAGGCCACGGCAATGTGGTTTTTTCTGATCTGGAAGCTGAGAATCTCCGCAATTATCTAATGGCGGGTGGTTTTTTACATATCGATGACAATTACGGCCTTGATATGTATGTGCGGCTGGAGATGAAAAAAGTCTTCCCAAATCTCGAGTTCGTTGAACTGCCTTTCGACCACCCTATCTACCATCAAAAGTATGCTTTTCCCAATGGCTTGCCTAAAGTGCATGAGCACGACGGTAAGGCGCCGCAGGGATTTGGAATACTTTTCGAAGGTCGTTTGGTCTGCTTTTACAGCTACGAATGCGATCTGGGAAATGGTTGGGAAGACCAGACGATTTACAATGATCCCGAGGCAGTGCGATTGGAAGCCCTGAAAGCCGGCGCTAATATTCTGAGTTTCGCCTTTACCAGGGATTAATTCCTTAATTCTCATCTATATATTTCATGGCTTTTCAAAAAATCTCCAAGCCAAAACGCAGCTTTCAGAGTAGGCTGTTCGCGATTTGAAATTCCTTAAGTCAATTTCATTTCATGACAAAGTACCCAATCCTAATCAATCTAAATACATTTTGAATTTTGGTCTCTTGGGTTTTTGTAATTATTTACTTTTTGGTGGTAATTTGCTGATTCTCTGAAAGTAATTGTTTAATTTGTTCAAATTCACAACACAAGCACCGTGATGATGTGGCAAAAACTGAACGCGCTGGATATCCTTCTTCTTGAAAAAGCCCGGATTCAATTACTCAATGCCGTCCAACTGGTTAGTGCCGTTCCGAGGTCTTTTATGGAAGACCGTATCGCCTGTTTTCCGAAGTGGAATCAACAAGGTGCGCAGTTTTATTGTGCAGTATCAGCCGAAAACCAAAATATCCGGATAGCAATCGATATAAAAGACTTGGTTCTGACGCTTGACGGTAATGGCCAACACATTGAGCATCTGGTGCTTTCGGGTGTCACATATCCGATGGCATTTGGTTGGATGCAAATTAAACTGGATACATTTGGACTGAAAGGCGGGCTATTTAATGACACCGTTGCTTATAAACTCGAGAAAACCATGGGCACGGATGAGGAAATGGTTGTTTTTGACCAGCAGATTTTCGATGATATCGCGATTTATTATTCCAATGCCGCATTTATGTTGCAAAAAGTAAATGAGCAGCTTGGTAATAGGGGACAATTACGGATCGATCCGTCTGACATCAACATGGTATTTCTTCCAGAAAACAAAGAATCCTATCTTATCCCAGGGTTTTCTGTCGGATCAAGGTTTTATCCTGAGCCGCACTTTTTTATTCAGTTAACCACCACCGAACAGGCAATAATCAATGATTTTGATGAAAGGGGCTATTTGTGGAGAAATAAAGACTGGCTGGGATTATTGCTGCCCGCAGTTGACTTTTTATCGCACCACGAGGACGACGAGTTTCAAAAAGTGATGGAATTTTTCATGAATGGCCTTCGATAATAATTCCATATTTGCCATCTGCCATTTTCAGTAAAAGATGCTATATTTCAACATCACCGCCTGATTTCAATTTGTAAAACCCCCTGAACAAATTATGGATTTTCAACAAAATATTGTTTCTGAAGCTGAGAAGTTAGCGACCAATTTATTGCTGTCGCTTCCAGAGACCATGGTTTACCACAATTTGAATCATACACGTGAGGTCGTGAAAGCGGCGACAAAAATAGGTTTGCATCACAACCTGTCGGCAGAGGAAATGGAAGTATTGCTTATATCAGCATGGATGCACGA
>JBGSYX010000221.1:0-2274 GCA_041750735.1 Cyclobacteriaceae bacterium | reverse complement strand
TTTTACGTGACAATGAGGTCTTTTTTTGAAAAAATTATTACGAGCTTATTCATTATTAATAGTAACTGCAATTACCGTTATCAGCCTGGACCAATATACAAAATACCTTGTTCGCCAAAATCTGGATTTATGGACGGAAACCTGGGTGCCGTGGGATTGGATGTTACCATATATAAGAATCGTTCATGTTCCCAACACCGGGGTTGCTTTTGGCATGTTTCAAGGGTTTGGTGATATTTTTTCCATCGTTGCAATTATTGTTGCCCTGATAATTATTTTCTACTTCCCCAGAGTGCCAGAATCAGATTGGTCTTTGAGATTGGCGATGAGTTTACAACTCAGTGGAGCATTAGGTAATCTGATCGATCGATTGACGATTGGGCATGTAACAGACTTTGTTTCTGTTGGAAATTTTCCGGTTTGGAATATTGCCGATGCCAGTATCACAATCGGAGTAGTTGTTTTGATCTTAGGTGTTTGGATCACTGAGATTGAGGAAAAGAAGAAAAAAGGTTCAAATCAGGAATTACAATTTGATAGTGATCCTGATTTAATGGAAAAATCTGAGTTGTCATGAATAATGTTTATAATTTAAAATTCGATTTACCCGAATGCCAACGTCTGGATAAATATCTTGTTGATCAATTTCCGGATTTCTCTCGATCCAGATTACAGACTTTTATACGTGGAGGCATGGTTTCTGTTAACGGAAAACCAGTATTGAAGGGTGGCATAAACCTCGAAAAAGGGAGTGATATATCCATTACAATTCCACCGATTGTAGAAAGTAGCCTGATTGCGGAACAGATACCTCTTGATATTGTTTTTGAGAATTCTGACTTGCTAATTGTTAATAAGCCTGCTGGGATGGTTGTTCATCCTGCCTCAGGTCACCTTTCTGGGACGCTGGTGCATGCCGCACTCAATTACGTACCAGATCTGGAGGGTGTCGGAGGGGAGCATCGCCCAGGAGTTGTTCATCGACTCGATAAAGATACTTCCGGGTTAATCCTTCTGGCGAAAAATGATAAAGCTCATCGCTTTTTACAGGATCAGTTTCGAAAACGAAGTGTATATAAAACCTATTATGCATTGACAGATGGCTTTCCTCCAACACCAACTGGTAGAGTGGAGGCACCGGTAGGAAGGGATCCTTCACACCGCAAGCAAATGGCTATTGTCCCTATCAGTCGAGGTCGGGAATCTGTCACGGAATATAAGGTTATCGAAAAATTTGAACAGCATGCATTGATCGCCGCCTATCCCCAAACCGGCAGGACTCACCAGATCAGGCTTCATCTGGCATTTTTAGGTTGTCCCATCGTTGGTGATCAAGTTTATGGACATCGAAAACAATTATTGGATGCGGGTAGGCAAATGCTCCACGCGTATCGAATCGAATTTGTTTTACCCGGTGAGACAACGTCGCGAGTGTTTCAGGCTGAACTTCCAGCGGATATGAACCTTTTATTAGAACAACTTCGACACCACTAAACACAGGAGAAAGAATGATAGATTTGCGATCTGATACTGTAACACTTCCAACTGAAGCGATGCGGAAAGCTATGGCGCTTGCTGATGTTGGTGATGATGTCTATGGAGAAGATCCTTCCATAAATCGATTGGAGGCAATTTCAGCTGACAGAATGGGGAAAGAAGCAGGGTTATTTATTCCTTCTGGCACAATGGGTAATCTCATCGCATTTTTAACCCATTGCCAAAGAGGTGATGAAGCCATCATGGGCGATCAGGCTCATACATTTTATTACGAAGTCGGTGGTGTATCTGCGCTGGGTGGCATTATGGTTCATACTGTTCCAAATCAAGCAGATGGAACGATGAAATTATCGGATTTGCAAAATGCGCTGCGAGCCGAGGATGTCCATTTTCCAACTACCAGGTTAATTGCGCTTGAAAATACTCATAACCGGTGTGGTGGCGTGGTTTTAACGCCTGAATACATCCAAAATGTAGTGAAATTCGCACAGGGTAATGGTTTATTTGTACATATGGATGGAGCAAGAATTTTTAATGCCGCCATCAAACTGGGAATACCAGTTCACAATTTGGTAGTTGGCGTGGACTCGGTTACATTTTGTCTGAGTAAAGGACTGGGAGCGCCAGTCGGAAGTGTTTTGTGCGGAACCAGGGATTTCATATCCAGAGCTCGTCGAATTCGAAAACAATTGGGCGGGGGAATGCGTCAGGCTGGAATTTTAGCAGCAGCAGGTTTTGTTGCATTAGAAACGATGGTGGATCGTCTGGAAGAGGATC
>JBGSYX010000220.1:0-9436 GCA_041750735.1 Cyclobacteriaceae bacterium | reverse complement strand
TCGACGACATGATCCATTATACCATGGTGAAAACGACAACCTTCAATGGCGTTGGCCTGCCGTCGATTGGCATCATCAAAACGGATGAAAGCTTTCAGCTTGTAAAACAATTCGGCTATCAGGACTTCAAAGGACGGCTTTCGTAGCCAGGGCTATTTATTTTTCTGGACTTCAGGAGACTGCCTTAAACTAACAACATCAACAACTTTTATGACACCTGCTTCTTCTTTATACAAAACTTTGTAATCGCCCCTGACAATGATTCTGCGGTAATCAGGATTGATTTCATCTACCTGGTACTGCTGGCAAAATGTATCGTTTTCGGGCTTTGAAGTATATCTGAACGCACATTCTTTGCTCCCTGAGGTGACTTCTCCTTATAATAATCGTAAATCTTTTTTACTTCTGTTTTGGCCTGATTCGTCCAAATGATCCTAAACTTACCCATTACCAATTCTCGGCTTCCTTTTCAAAATCTTCTTGTGTGGTAAATTCTCCTGAGCGTAGTTGCTGTTCAGCCAAGTGCAGTCGTTCATTATACATGGCTTTAGTAAGAGGTTCGTCGTCTATTGTGTATGCCACTATCATTTCACTGTCGAGTATATTATTAATCTTTTCCAATAGTGAGGGTGTTGACACTCCCATTATTTTTTGCATCACATCAAGTTTCGTGGCTTGTAAATCCATTATAATCAAGTTTTCTTCCAATAAAGATAACGTTTTCATTTCTAAATTTGATTCCCTACAAATTGATGATATCTCATAATGGCCGTTTTCAGTTCTTCCAGCTTGGTTTGGTAGGGGACCTATCAATATCAAAGAATTAGCCTGGTACCATTGCATCTGGCTTCTTTGCATCTTGATTCAATAAATTTTTGCTGAAAAACCTGGATGGAATATCCTTTCCTACCTGTTTCGAATGATATGAAAGCGTAGATGAATTCTACGTTTAGTGAAGGTTGTGCAACAGCTACCATTGTTCGCTACCGCTTTTTATTCTTATTTGTTTTTCCAGTAAAAACTTAAATTGATCATCAATCTCCAAAAAGGAATATTGCCAAATCTGACCATTTTCAGTTATTGCTTCGATAAAATATTTTCCATCTACATAATCAAAACTAAAATCAATTGTTTTGGGAGTATCGAACATTATGCATTGGTCTTTGGGATAAACAGAATATCGTTGCCCAAATATTTGATTGGCAAAGCTAAAGTAACCGGTTTTATCTATAGTGTACGGTTCAAATTCCTTGGTTGATAATGAATCGGAAGTATGAAAATGAAAGAAGTTTTGGTATGGAATAAGTATACTTTTGCTTTCATTCATTGCCTCAATAATCTTAGTAACTTTGTCATGATGAAAGAGTAATTCTGTATCTTCATCGGTTATAAAATCAATTCCCAACCCTGAAGTGTGCCAATCAAAAAGATCAGAAGGTTTATCTTGAATTCCAGGACTTAACCCTTCAAATACTCTTATCCAATGTTCGGTCTCGTCGAGCTTGAAAATTATGATACTTGGAAATTCCCTGTAGGGCATGGATAATAGTGCAACCTTATGATTCTTTATATTCTTCGAGACCTTAATTACTTCTATTGAATATTCATTTGAGATCAACATTTTTTGAGCTAAAATTTCAATTTCATCAATGTTCAGAGTTTGAGAATATAGCTTTGAAAAAGTTGATAGAGCTAAAAATAGAAGACCGTACTTAGTCATAACAATTTATTATCTTCGATTGGTTGCTAAGAATGTGTATACGCGTTACGTATTTCCAATGTATCGGACCAATGCCTTTCCTGGGTTTTTAACGCTTTTTCAATGGATATTCTGCGCTTACGTATCATTTCTGACTAAGCTATTGTAGAATCGTTAAATCTCCAAATGGCATGGAAGATTTCAGGCTGGTCGAAGCATTATGTGTGGAACAAGGCACAAGCGAGATGCTTGCGCCAGGGTATATCAATCCACTACGACGGAGTTTGCCGGGACTTCCAGGGATACCATTATTGAGGATGGCTGAATGTTGGAATCCATAAATTTCACGGAACCGGTTTTACCTCCTTTTACAATCACCTGGTTATCCGTCTGAGTATTTTCCAGATTCAATCCTTCAAAAACCAGTTCATTGCAGTTGTAGATGTTCATTGCCGGTTGTATGGCATTTTTAATCAATACATTTTTAAAAGTGATGCCTTTGGAATCAGCCATCGTAATGCCCGTTTTTGCTTCGATAACAGAATTTTCCAGCGTCACATTTTGAAGCTGCATCTCTGGAAGTCCCTGGAATAATGCGCCAATTTCAGAGTTGCTCACGGTGATATGATCCATGAAAATATTCCGGAACACCGGCGTTTCTTCTGTGACCGGAAAGGCTGTTTCCTCAGGCGCTTTCCCTTCACCAACCTGATCGGCTCCTTCCGGAATCGGTGATTTACCTTCGTAATACAGATTGAAACTGATGGCTTCCGCCGGTATGTTGATCATATCGATGTAGGAGATGTAGATATTTTCCACAACACCTCCCCTGCCGCGTGTGCTTTTGAAACGCAGCCCGATGTCCGTACCGATAAAAGTGCAATTGGATATGTGGATGTTTCGCACCCCGCCCGACATTTCGCTGCCCACGGTAAAACCCCCATGGCCATGATAAACGATATTGTTCTTAATGATCACATTTTCGGTGGGCATGGCGCGCTTTCGACCTACTTCATCTTTGCCCGACTTGATGCACATGGCATCATCACCAACATCGAAATTGTTATTATAGACCAGCACATTTTTGCAGGACTCAAGGTCGAGGCCGTCGCCGTTCTGGCCATACCATGGATTTTTTACTGTTATATTCCGGATTATGACCGATTCGCACATAAGCGGATGAATGTTCCATGCGGGCGAATTTTGAAAGGTAGGTCCATCGAGAAGGACATTCTTGCAATTCATAAGACTGACCATCACCGGTCTCAGAAAATCTTTCACCGTCTCAAATTCCTCCTTTACCTGGAAATCAGGGACATTAAAATTATTCCGCTGATCCCCAAGCTTAGATTTTTCAGAGGGATACCAAATTTTACCGTCTTCACTTACAACGCCGCCGGATTGCAACAATACCTTCCATTGCCTTTCAGTGAGCTTTTCCTTTTTTACCGGACGCCAGGTATCACCTGATCCGTCGATAATGCCTTTTCCTGTAATGGCGACATTGGATAAATCCTTTCCACTTATTGGCGACTGGCATCGGTAAGTATCCAATCCTTCGAAACTTGTTTCCACCAATGGATAGTCATCAAAATCGCGGCTAAACACGATCAGAGCACCTTCTTCTACTACCAGATTTACATTGCTTTTCAGGACGATTGGACCGGTGTACCATAAACCGCGCGGCACCACCACCTTACCGCCTCCTTCTGCCGATACAACTTCAATCGCGTTGGCGAAAGCGTCGGTGTTTTTGGTGATACCGTCGCCAATTCCTCCAAAGCCGGTTATATCCGCTGAAAAGTCATTGAATACAGCTTCAGCCACCAGTGGCATGTCAAACGGCAAACCGATATAGAGTTCATTGTATATACTGATGGACTGACTACTCTCCTTTTTTGTCTCGCAGGCGTTGGTGATGTATAGCGCTGCTATGATCGTAAAAAAATGTCTTGTTTTCATATTAGGGATAATTTAGCCCAACAGCTTATTTTGATATACTTACCTGAACCGGATTTGCCAATTCGACTGCCACTTTCTTGATGTAATCCATAAAATCCTTTTCATTATTGAAACCTTCCTTTTCCAACTCCCAGGCAGCGAGGAAATAGTAATGCATGTTTCCATCCAAAGCGTCCAGTTTCACGATATGACTAAATTCATCTTCAGTAAAGCCTTTAAAATCACCATTTGAAAAAAACACCGCAAGCCCCAGCCGATCATTATTGAGACTTTGTATCCCGTACGTTGCGATATAACCGTACTGCGAATGACTTCCGTAATCGGTAAACAGCCGCGCATTTTTATCTTTTACAATACCCGTGCAAAGATTGTCGGGTTGGCCATTGATCGATACTTCATGATGCGTGAGCCTTGTTCCTGCATGGATACTTAAAATGGATTTCACATCAAAGCGGTCTTTTCCCGCCTTCCAACCGTAGTAATTCGTTTCAATGGCTGAGTAAAGTGTTCCATTTTCTTTCACCTTGCACGTGACGCTGTCTGTATTTTCGACTCTTACAGCCATGCTATCCAGATAGATCGCCAGTGTGCCAATGCCAAGGGCTTTACCTACTTTCAGAACATCCATCCCCCAAGGTTGCAATTCATGATAGGAATCGAAACCATCGAGTCCAACATTTTGCAATACCATGTCACTGGTCTTTTTGCCGAACGCGTCGGTGGCATTTCGCCAATCGAGGTAAAAGCGATAACCCACCATATCAGATTCCCATCCGGGGCCTTCATACCGGATGAAAAATGAGTGATCCGTATGCTCAGGTGGTACCCGCAGAAAATCGATATTGGAAAATTCACCCCCGATATACTTCCGGTTTTCAAAATGCCCACCTTGCTTTACAGACAATTCTGCCTGGGTTTTTTTAGGATAATTTTTCTTTTGCGGCACCTGTTGAATACTGAAATCACACTTCGATGACGCTTTCAGAGTATCGATGACAAAAAGAAGCTGATTCTCCATGAGTTGCGACGGAATTTCCTGCTCCCCATTCATTACAACCAGCTTATTCAAGTCCAATTCACTTTTTTGCGATTGTAGTTCCGAAAGATCAAATGACAACATGGTATTGATTCTGTCATACTCGAGGCTATTCTCCGCCTGGATTTTTTGCAGATTTCCGGCCTGCTCCGACCCCTCTTTGGATTTGCATCCAAAGAAAAGTGCAAAAAACCCAAGGATAGCCGCCAGGGCGACTTGCGGGGAAATGATATTGATAAATGTGCTGGATGTATTTTTCATGATCGGGTATTAAAAATTGAGAATACTTGATTCGTTTGGGATCCAATCCTTAAAAATGTTTCGCAAGGAACAGTTATGGTAATCGCTTTCATTCATCTGATGCGACCATGAGACTCGTGCCTCAGGGTTTGCACCCGGACCGGTGGATTGATACTCACCGAACCAGGCCGTCGATTCGGCCTCGGGTTTATTCCAGTTGTGCCAGCCAGCCTTATGGATGTGCTTCCCAAGATCGCAGTTTAGGAACACCGTTCTGGCGTTTGGCCGCCATGGGCGACCGAGATAAACGGAACCATCCGGCGCATCGCCGGTAAGTTTACAATCGATAAAAACAAACCCAAACGGCACCTCCTCGAGTGTCGAGGCCGCAGTAATGTATTGGCCACCCGTTTTGGAGTAAATATCACATTGCTCAAAAACGGCAGTTGACCATCCGAAAATGAAATCGGTCGTGCCTTCGATATAGCAATTTCGATAGTATTGACGGCTGTGCTCGCCATGCGGGTAGAGGGTGTCTTGGTACCCCAGGAATCGGCAGTTGATAAATCTGGCTTTATCACCATCGACACGAACAGCCACCGCCTGCCCCACAGGTCCGGAGGAATTTTCGAATGTGATATTCTCTGCTTTGAAATTTTCGCCAAAAACAAAAAAGCTTGAGGAACCCGAGGTACCCATTTCCTCACCGAACGAATTTTTCTTTTGTGCGAAATCGTCATACGTGAGGATGGTTTCATGAAGGAATTCACCAACGATCGTCACATTGGTCTTTGTTGGCGGAAGTGTGATTTTCTCCTTATAAATCCCCCTTCTTATAAAAATTATAGTCTCGGTATTCCTGAAATCAGGCACTGCATTTATTGCATCCTGAACCGTTTGAAAATCGCCATCACCATTTACAGATACTATAAACCTGTCCTTCTGTGCCAAACCAACTACGGCTGTGCAACAAATAATAAACAGAATGATTAGGCTGCCTTTCATGAACGTTGGACTATTGGCTCAATTGTTCATAGAGAATTGCGGCCATGATGAACGGCCCAACTCCTTTCGGATCATTATCGCGAATGACTTCATTGACATAGTAGTCAAATGTGCCATCTCTGTAGGGTTCGCCGCCTAGTCCGGCTACACCGCACACTTTGGTGAGGCTGATGGTACCGTCTTCATTTTTTTTTATCAGTTGATCTGTTATGGATTTGAAGCCCTTTTTTCCTGCCTCCAGGTACTTGCCATCCAGGTATCCCTTGTTTGCTGATTTCAACAGGAAATAAGTGAACATGGATGATGCGGAAGCTTCCAGGTAATTGCCTTCCCGTCCTGGCTGATCCAGCACCTGCCACCATAGTCCGGAGGTATCCTGATGAGCGATGATGGCATCGGCCATTTTGTGATGAATGTCAAGTATTCCGGGTCTCGCGGGATGATCAGTTGGAAAAAAATCCAGAACATCTACCAATGCCATGGCATACCAACCCATAGCCCTGCCCCAGGCGTGCGGTGATCTGCCTGTCTGTGGATCAGACCATTTTTGTTGCCTGGACTCGTCCCATCCATGGAAATAAAGTCCTTTTTCCGGGTCCCAGGCGTGCTTATCCATGATATCAATCTGGTTGGCGACATCGGCAAACAACTCCGGCTCGTTGAATTCAGCAGCATATTGTGCCAGAAAGGGCGAACCCATATAAAGTCCATCGAGCCACATTTGATGCGGATAAATCTTCTTGTGCCAAAAGCCTCCACCGGCATTGCGCGGGTGTGTCCTCATCTGATCGCGAAGGGTGTCGATAGCCATTTTGTACTTTGCATCCCCGGTATATTTATACAGAACCATCAGGAATTTGCCGGGATTTACGCGGTCAATATTGTAATCTGTTTTTTTATAGGTAAGTATAGCTCCATCTGCGGTGATCATGGAATCCGCATACGACCTGGCATAATTGTAGTATGCCGAATCTCCAGTCTTTTCCCAAACCTGCAAAAAAGCCGAGCAAACAAGTCCGTTGGTGTATTCCCATTTGGGTTTGTCGCGAAAATCAAGGAGTCGTGGGTCGGGATTTCTTTTCATCTCGGAGTCGGCCATCTGCACGTACAATGGTTGGTCTGTGGTACTTATTTCAGATGAAGACTTATTTTCCGAAATCCCACAGGAGTATAGGATGACGGTAATCAGCAACACAGGTATAATCGCTTTCATACTATTTATCAATGATTTGATTTAAATAGATTTCGATATTGGTATAGTTCTTATCCAGCGTATTAAGTGCATGATCTGAACCATCCATTGGATTCAACTTATTTTTTTTCTCCCAGTCGTCAGGCATGCCATCACGGTCAGAATCCTTTTTTATTCCATAAGTCTTCAATTCCGGCCATTCGCCAACATCCTTCTGTGTATCGATGATTCCATCACGGTCAGGGCCAAATTGGGCAGTTCCTTTTTCCACTTCCCGTACCAACCGTGTATCGATGGCATCACGGCAATGATTAGCTCCGGCCGATTTTAGCACTTCTTTGAATGCTGTAGCGGCACCTTGCTCCGGTAATGAAACAACCGTTATCGGGTTGGCGCTGAATGCCGAGTCAGGATGATCGGCAACGACTCCCTTCCAGTTATCTTTGGTAATGAAATCAACGCCTTCCAAAACATTGCCGGCAAGGTAAAATTTCCCGTAGGGAGAATAGGGATTTAAAATGCGATCCCGTTTGGATTTGGCAGTCGCTGGTCCGGGTTTATAATAGTTATTGACCATGTTGTGATTGCCGAGTTCGCCGGCGTAGGCGTTATTGGATCGCCAATTATAAATGACATTGTTGCGGTAATCCACCACCTCGCGTTCAGGCTCCTTGTGATACCGCGAGCCGCAAAACCTAGGCATTCGGCTGTTATGATGGGCCAGCAGGTTATGATGAAACGAAGCACCTTTTCCTCCCCATATTCCACCGTAGCCATGCTCCCCTTTCTGATGTACTGAGTTGTTCAGACTTTCAGAAATGATGCACCACTGCATGGTGAAGTTCTCATTATCATAGCTAGAGGCTACTTCATCGGTCGCCCAGCTAAATGAACAATGGTCGATAATGATATCACGCTGCTTGATTACCGACATGCAATCGTTCTGTTGGGCCTTTTCATCACCCATTCGTGCCCTGATGTATCGGATAATCACATTGGAAGCACTGACAACCAGAGGATAATTTTTCAGGCAAATTCCATCACCCGGCGCTGACTGTCCGGCGATGGTGATATCTCCATATTTTATTTTCAATTCTGATTCAAGGGGGATGGTTCCGGATACGGCAAATACAATAGTCCTTGGGAATTTTTGATTAAGTGCTTCTCGAAGGCTTCCTGGGCCAGAATCATTGAGATTGTCCACAATCAACACCTTACCTCCTCTGCCTCCGCTGGTAAATTTCCCAAATCCCTCTGCGCCAGGGAATGCTAATAGTTTTACAGCCTGATGTGTTGCCGGATCGACCGATTTTGAAACCTGGTGAAAGCCCGTAATTAGGAATGCAGTGATAGTAATAGTTACTGCAGAAAGCAGAAGGCGGATAGAATACTTTATACGATGACTTCTATTGTTTTTTATGTTCCTTCCGGATATCAACTTATTTTTCATATTTGATCTTTGGTGATTTCATCCACGAGGCTGTTAAAATATACCTCAATATTATCGTATGCCGTACTCAGGTCCTTCCCGTTGGCATTGCTTGTTTCATAATCCAATTTCATAGCCTTTTCCCAATCATCAGGCATTCCGTCACCGTCAATGTCTATTGGTGGTTCCGTGCTTTTCAGGTCGGGCCATCCACCAACATCTTCCTGGGAATCGATGATGCCAAGTGCGCTGCCATTAGAACCTTCGAAGGAATAATCCTTGTTTTTCACATTCTGAATTATCCGCGTATCCACTTCATCCCTGAAGAGGTTCGCACCTGATAATTCAAGTACTTTTTGGTAGGCTACCTGGGCAGAGTGTGTTGTTACGTTATTCCCTATTTCATGTGCAGCGGATAGTTTCATTGTTGTTTTATCAACCTCAGGTACGGGCAGGTACTTACTGTGAAATTGATTATATACACCATAAGTCCAATTGTCGGATGTCGCTGCAGTAGTTCCTTCCATATAGTTTCCATCAATATAGAATTTCCCCCAGGTATTATAGATTTCTGTTCCTGCATCCAAATTTTTATCAATAGAAATAATGCGGCTTACTTTCGTTGTGACTGGTCCGGGTTTATAATAACAATTCACAATATTCGCATTCATGGCTTCGCCACCGTAGCAACTGTTATTTCCCCAATTGTAGATGACATTATTCCTTAAATCAACAAGGTCGGTAAGTGCAAAAGCTTTACCGGCTTCCTCACCAAGTCTTGGGTTGCGGCTATCGTGGTGCGCCAGAAGGTTATGGTGAAATGACGCATTTTTACCACCCCAGATTCCCCCATATCCATGGGCACCCTTCAGG
>JBGSYX010000219.1:0-8125 GCA_041750735.1 Cyclobacteriaceae bacterium | reverse complement strand
TCGGCCTCCTGGCACTATTTTTCATCTTCATGTCCGTTCGCCTGATCTTCGTAAAGAATGGTCAATTCAGAGGAACATGTGCTTCTCAAAGTCCATTTTTGAACAAAGATGGCGGAACCTGCGGGTATTGTGGCCGCAACATCGATGCCGGTGAAACGTGCAAAAAGGAGGAAGAAAAAGCAGCAGCGACCCACTCATAAAAAATCGAGTTCTACTACAATCACTTGTCAAAATACCAGATTTTCACCAACAACCTATGACGCTAATCAAATCCATTTCAGGCATCCGGGGTACCATTGGCGGTACTGAAGGCCAATGTCTCACACCAATCGATATTGTGAAATTTACTGCTGCTTTTGCCACATTTTGCAGGAAGCATTCGGAAAGTCGTAAAATTGTCATTGGCCGTGACGCACGGATTTCGGGCCCGATGGTTTCCGGAATCGTTGCATCCACACTACAGGGCATGGGGTTCGATGTAGTTGATTTAGGGCTTTCTACCACACCCACCGTAGAGATCGCTGTACCGTTGGAAAATGCCGGCGGAGGCATTATCATTACCGCGAGTCACAATCCGATGCAATGGAATGCGTTGAAATTGCTGAATCATAAAGGCGAGTTTATCTCGGCAGAAGATGGCCTGGAAATATTGCAGATAGCTGAAAGCGGTCAACTGAGTTTCGCTGATGTAAAACTTTTAGGTGAGTATTCAGTAAACGACACCTATATCGACAAGCATATCGAAATGATTCTCGCATTGCCACTAGTCGATGTGCAGGCCATTCGGGCCAAAGATTATAAAGTGGCCATAGATTGCGTAAACAGTACCGGAGGAATTGCCGTGCCGCGATTACTCAGGGCGCTTGGAGTAGAAAAAATCACAGAGTTAAATTGCGAACCGCACGGTCACTTTGCTCACAACCCAGAACCGCTACCCGAGAATCTGACACAGATATCAGGCCTGATGGAAAAAGGGAAGTTTGACTTGGGCATCGTAGTAGATCCGGACGTTGATAGGTTGGCGTTATTCCAAGAAGACGGTACACCATTTGGTGAAGAATATACGTTGGTGGCTGTGGCCGATTATGTGCTCCGCAGTTCGCCGGGCAATACGGTTTCTAATTTGTCATCAACTCGGGCATTAAGGGATATTACTATAAAGAAGGGTGGAAATTATAATGCAGCAGCCGTTGGCGAAGTGAATGTTGTACAGAAAATGAAGGAAACCAATGCCATCATCGGTGGCGAAGGCAACGGAGGTATCATTTATCCAAAGCTACATTTTGGCAGAGATGCATTGGTAGGCATAGCGCTATTCCTTAGCCACCTGGCAAAAACGGATAAGTCGATTTCATTTCTCCGTCAGCAGTACCCCAACTATTATATGTCCAAGAATAAAATCGAACTGACACCAGATGTCGATGTGGATGCCATACTGGTAGCTATGGAAAATAAGTATAAAAACAACCCGATCAACACCATCGATGGGCTGAAAATTGACTTTGAAAAGGAGTGGATTCACCTGCGGAAATCCAACACAGAGCCGATCATCAGGATTTATACGGAATCGGAAACTATGGCAACCGCCGAACATCTAGCCAATAAAATCATTAGCGACATCAGAGAGTTGATCTCTGACAAAAAAGAATAATGGCCATTTACCTCGATAACGCCGCCACCACGCCGATCGATCCGAGGGTGCTTGAAACCATGTTGCCGTATTTCACCGAAAACTTCGGGAACCCGTCTTCCATTCACGCATATGGCCGAACAGCACGTGCTGCGGTGGAAAAGGCGCGAAGGACTGTTGCAGACTTGTTGGGCGCAGCTCCCTCAGAGATTTTCTTTACTTCCGGAGGTACGGAGGCAAACAACACGGTCATAAGAAATGCCATCAGTTCATATGGCCTGCGCCATGCTATTACATCTCCCATTGAGCATCATGCTGTGCTGCACACGCTGGAGCATTTGGCACATACCGGAGGCATTGACCTGCACATGGTGAAAATTGATGACAAAGGACAAATTGACTTTGACGACCTGGAAAAGTTGTTAAAAACCCATGATGCATCTTTTGTCTCCTTGATGCATGGCAACAATGAAATTGGGAATATCACTGATATGGAGCGGGTTAGTGAGCTTTGTCATGAGTTTAATGCATATTTTCATTCAGATATGGTGCAGACCCTCGGTCATGCAATGGTTGATTTGAATGTGCTTAATATCCATGCGATCTCAGGCTCGGCACATAAGTTTCATGGCCCGAAAGGAGTAGGACTCATGTATATCAACGCAGATAAACCGTTACCTCCGTTGCTCATCGGAGGTGGCCAGGAGCGCAATATGCGCGGCGGCACGGAGAATGTTGCCGGAATCGTCGGGTTGGCCAAAGCACTGGAAATTGCTTATACAGAACATGATGCCAATCATGCAAGACTTATACAGCTAAAGAAATTCGCTATGGAATTATTGGCAAAACAAATCGACGGAGTACGGTTCAATGGCCTTAGCGGTGACCTGAATCGCAGCCTTCACAAAATTCTCAGCATTGCGCTGCCTTCCATCGAGGACAACGATATGTTGCTATTCAATTTGGATATTGCCGGCATTTGCGTCAGTGGGGGCAGTGCCTGCGCCAGCGGCACCAGCATTGGTTCGCATGTGATCGAAGCGCTGGGCCTGGCAGAAAACACCGGAATTATCCGCTTGTCATTCAGCAAATACAATACGGAGGAAGAAATAAGCACATTCGTTGAAATCCTTAAGAATAGTTTGGTCTGATCTTTGCCAGCAATTTTTCCCTAAACTGGTGTGCGCTGAATGTTTAGTTTTTTATACCCTCCGGCCGCTTTAGAATACACTTTTCATCATACTCACTTTGCGCAAATTTTTAATGGCAAGAAGCATTTATTGCAATAAATACACCTTCTTTTAGGCTGAAAATCAGTGGGTTTTGTGTAAATTTAACATACATAACCTGATCATGACCTACACAATCCGGCAGCGGTATAAACTGAGGATGAGTTTGATTTTCATTCTTCTTGGAATATGCGCAGGGTTATTTTTTGTGTCGCTCAATGATGGCCTTGGAGATTGGTATCCCTTTGTAAACGGTGGAATAATCGGATTAGCTCTTGGCATCGCCACGGCCTATTTTGAATTTTTCCTCGATAAAAATTGGATGAAGCAAAAGAGTCTGATAGCCATAATAGCCGTAAGGACGATTTATTATACGGTCATTGTTTCCCTGGTGATCATCATTGAAATTGGCGTGGCAAGGATGATCAAAAATCACCTTTCATTTCCTGAACTTTTAATGAATAAAGAGTTTAATGAGTATGTCTATGGCGGCGAGTTTATCACTTCTGTTTTCTATGCGCTTGCTCTTGTTGCATTTGTGAATTTCAATTATGAAATCAATCGTAAGTTGGGTCAAGGGGTGCTACTCAGCCTTATTACCGGCCGGTATCATCATCCTCGCGAAGTTGAAAAGGTATTTTTATTTATCAACCTGTCCAACGCCCGCCAAATCATAAAGCAAATCGGGAGATTGCAATTTCATGAGTTTATCAATGAAGTCATTTATGATATAACTACCCCCATTATTACCCGACGTGGAGTCATATACCATTATGTAGATAATGAAATGGTTATAAAGTGGAAAAAGACAGAAGGGATGCGAAACGCCAATGCCATTCATTGTTTTTTCGAGATCAAAGAAAGATTAAAGGAAAACCAGCCGAATTACCTGAAAAGGTTTAGTGTGATACCTGAAATAAACGGCGCCCTCCATGTGGGGCCGGTGGTAAAAGGGGAAATCGGATTGATCAGGAGTGAGATCGTCTATCATGGCGATACAATGAATACCACGTCTAGGATACTTGATAAGTGCAAGTCATTTTCAACAGATATTATTGCGTCCTCTCAACTTTTGGAATTAATCGATTTACCGGGAAATTACACTCAAAGGAAATGTGATAATGTACTGCTGAGAGGTAAAAATACCTTAGTGGAACTCTATGCTGTCCATCAAATAACTGAAAGGAATACGGTGTTGGTGGTATGAAATCCAGCCTTTTACTTAAACGTAAGCTGCAATCTTCCGGCTTAATAATCCTCGTGGGCTTGTGCTTTGGCCTCATCTATCCGCTTTTCGCCGATGATTTCACAGATAAAATAGCCTTCCTTAATGGCATTTTAATAGGTTTTTTTGGGGCGGTTCTTCTTTCAATTGGCGAATATTTCATCTTCGGGTTCGATACAAGGAAATGGTCGTTTATTCCTCTTGTTCTGGTCAAAACGGCGCTGTACTTTATCATGTTTAGCATACTCATTGTCACGGTGATGTGTTTTACAAGGGGCAAGGAAAATCAAATGGGTTTTTGGGAATATTTTTATAGCCCTCAATTTGATGAATTCATCCATGGTGAATTCAGCACGATCCTTATCTATTGCCTGATCGTGCTATTCGCGATCAACTTTACCCGCCAGATAAACCGGAAAATAGGGCATGGTGTATTGGTGAGGTTCATTCTGGGAAAATATCATAAACCCAGAGAAGAGCAGCGGATATTCGCCTTTTTCGATATCAAACAGTCCACTCATATTGCTGAGAATTTGTCACCAATCCAATTTCATAAATTGCTTTACGAATTTTTCAACGACATATCACTCTGCATCCTTATCACCAAAGGAGAAATATACCGCTACGTCGGTGATGAAATCGTAGTTACCTGGCAGATGAAGGATGGCATAAAGCATTCAAATTGCATCCGCCTGTTTTTCTATATGAAGCAACAATTGGAAGAGTTGAGTGAAAAATACGTAAAGTTATTCGGATTTAAGCCGGATTTCCATGCGGCCTATCATTGCGGCAAGGTAATACGCGGTGAATTGGGCGATATCAAGAGCCAATTTGTGTACCACGGTGAAGCACTTTTTCTCGGTCATAAAATGGAGAAAGCCTGCAGCTATCTCGGTTGCGATCTTATTATCTCCTCGGCATTGGCCAGCGACCTGCCTATTCCGCCCGAGTATGTGATGAAACCTATTGGTAAACTGCTGAATTTCCATAAAGAACTTTTGTATACCATGGAAGAAAAGCAACCGGTTATGGCATAGTTCTTTTCAGCACCATCGACTTCAGGCTTTCGACCCACAAATCATTAGAGTTGAGGCTTTCGACCAATTGCCAGGCTTCACCGCCCTGTTCTAAAAAAAGCGCTTTAAACTCATGACCCACTTCGATGGATGTTTCGAGGCAATCTGCCGTGAATGACGGACAAAAAATCAAAATCCGTTTCTTACCGGCCGCTGCTAATCTTTTTATTTCATCTTCAGCATAGGGTTGAATCCAGGGATCCTTGCCAAGGCGCGACTGGAAAAAAACTGAATAATCTCCATCTGCCAAACCCAGGGCATCCGCCAGTTTCCGGGAAGTGAGAAAGCACTGGGATCTGTAACAAAAGCGGTTTTTGGAATGGTAAACAGAGCAACATTTGTCGTTCAACTGGCAGTAGCTATCTACCGATGATTTGCGTATTTGCCGTTCGGGCAAGCCGTGATAGCTGAATACGATGTGGTCAAATTTATCCGCATCCAAGTATTTTTTTCCGAGAGTTGCAAAGGTTTTTATCATTCCGGCATCATCGGGGTACTGACTTATAAAATCAATTTCAGGAATCAGTAAGTTTGATTTCAGATCGTCCATCACCTGCTCCATGACTGACCCGGTCGTGGCTGAGGCATATTGCGGGAATAATGGTAAAACAATGATTTTTTGAACATTTTCCCGCAATAACTCCTCTAACGCCGAAGCAATTGTTGGATTCTGATAACGCATGCCAAGTGACACAATAAATTCATCGCCGAGGCTCTGCTGGAGTTTAACCTTTAAATCCAATCCGTGAAACATGAGAGGTGAGCCACGGTCTTCCCAGAGTTCCTGGTATATTTTGGCTGACTTGGGCGCGCGAAATGGGGCGATAATCAGGTTCACCAAGAGCCATCGCGATAAAAACGGGATATCAATTACCCGCTTGTCCATGAGAAATTCGCGCAGGTATTTGCGCACATCGGGTACCGAAGGACTGTCTGGTGTGCCCAGGTTAATAAGGAGAACGCCGGTTTTTGCTTTAGCCACTTATTTATACTTTTAGAATGAATTTCAAAAATAGGATATTAATCATCACGAAAAAGACCCATGGATAAACCGCTCGTCACCGTGATATGTTTATGCCATAATCATGAGCAGTTGGTGGAGCGGGCTATTGACTCCGTTTATCGTCAGACGCATCAGCCCATCGAGCTGATTGTCGTCGATGACGCAAGCACGGACAGAAGCAGGGAAGTAATCGAAAAGCTGCAAAAAAACCATGGATTTAAGGCGGTTTTCAATGATAGCAATCTCGGCAACTGCCGGTCTTTCAACAAGGCGTACAAGCTGAGCGCCGGAAAATACCTGATCGACCTGGCTGCGGATGACGAACTGTTGCCGGAAAGAATTGAGACTGGTGTGGCGGTGATGGAAAAATCAGGACCGGAAGTCGGCGTACACTTTTGCGATGCTGCGCTGATCGATGAAACCTGCAAGTTCCTCAAAACTCACTATCCAAGGGATCGAAATGGCAAACTCTTAGCGCCGGTGCATGATGGCGATATGTATAAAATCCTGCTGGAAAAATACTATATCTCCACGCCGACGATGATGATGAGCCGCAAGGTTCTTGACGAGTTGGGCGGCTATGACGAAGAGCTGAGCTATGAGGATTTTGATTTTTGGGTTCGTTCGGCGAGAAAGTATCAGTATCGTTTTACCGATGCCGTTCTTGTGAATAAGTGTGTGTTGAAAAAATCACTTTCAGCCCAGCAAGCATTATACAAAAACCGGCACATCCTTTCCACCGTGGTTGTGTGCGAAAAGGCATTGGCATTGAATAAATCTCAGGAAGAGAATGAAGCGCTGTGGAAGCGGGTAACGTATGAATTGAAATGGGCCATGGTCACCGAAAACTGGGAGGCCGCCAGACGATTTCTTGAAATCCGGCAAAGGATAAAATCCAGTTTGCAAAACCGTTTTTTGGAAATGCTTGTCCGCCTGAAGCCTAGGTGGTATTGGCTGTGGAGTATCTGGAGGAAGTAGGGACCTCTTTAGTCACTTGGCTTCCTTAGTCGCTCGGCAGTGTGACAAATATGATTGAGGCATCTTGCCGATTTGCCGAATTGTTTTGTAACCCACTTGTAAACCTCATCTATCATTAGCCGGAATGATTTAGTAACCTTGCTGGAAAAAGAGCGGATGGGATCAGCAGTTAAAAGACGCAGCAAATCAGAGATGTTTCTGGTGGTGGAGGCATGGCAGGAAAGTGGCCTGAGCAAAAAGGCATTTTGTGAGAGGCAGGGCATGGAGAAGTCAGTATTTATTGGTGGAAGAAATACCAGGAAAGCAGTGACCCGGGAAGATTCATTCCACTGACCGTTGGTTCTTCACATTCTCCTTCACAAAACCATTCAATGATGATTCTATACCCCAATGGAGTGGTTTTAAAATTACTGGTACATACCCCGGCGAGCCTGGTCATGCAATACAAAGGACTATAGCGATGTTTGTGCTGACTACCTTATACAAGTTTCTGCTATATAGCAAGGCGACCGATTTTCGCAAAGGCTTTGACGGCTTGTGCGGGCCGATGCCTGTACTCAGCACGGTGATTCGCTTTTCTTTGTAATAGCCTGTGTGCGTGACGAACTCCCGCTTGACGGTCTGGAATTCCACCGAATCAAACTTACCACTAACTCGTGCAACCCTTGTCGGATCACCAACCACGATGATGGTATCGGCCACCTGCTCGGGCAGCAGGCCGAGGTGATAGACACTGCCGTCAGAGTTCAGTATCAGGTCCGCTTCAGAGAATGTGTTCATGAAAAATGATTTCCTGCAATATAAAATCAAATGCATTAAAAGCCCATGAAGTGTGCTGAGGATTTAATTTATGCCAGTATTTAGTGCGGGCGTTTCAAATAGGTTTCAAGCGAGATGCTTGCGTCAGATTGGCAATCATCTTGCTTGCGCCAAGCCGGAATAACCAGTATATTTACCAATAGAAAAACAGCATAAAAATGGCAA
>JBGSYX010000218.1:0-16215 GCA_041750735.1 Cyclobacteriaceae bacterium | reverse complement strand
GATAGTGTGTCAAAGAACCGGTTGACTAGTTCTGGAACATACTGATTATGCACGGCCTCCATCCGCAATCGAGGTAGTCGGTAAGCAAATTCAAATGAAGCTCTGGTGAATATCCGCTGTTGCAGCCGCTCTGAGATACCCAACTGAAAGACTTGCAGGACACCTGTTAGAGCAATGCCAAGCATGACAAAAAAAACGAGAATGACCCAGGAAGTTGAAATCTGGCCACCAGTGATAAAATTTATAATTGCCTGGATACCAAGGGGAAGTGACAAATTCACTAGCCCATTAATGATCGCGTAAAAATAAATATAGCCGATATCTTTACTATCGGGTTTTATCAGCTTGAAAAATCGTCGGATGGGGTTTATAGTTCCTTGATTCATCGGATTATCGGATAATACTCTTTTTTACTATAGAATTAAGCAAATTTGCCAGGCTGTTTTCATCATTTCCAATATCTGTGATAGAGGGGAAATGTAGTGATAAAAAGCGCTGATTCATAGCGGCGTCAAGAAGCATTGAAGCAACAGCTCGCGGATGCATGTAATCCGGGTTAATCTCTTTTATTACCTTGATGATGCGGTCGTTTATGCGCATGAAGTTTGCGAAGAATCCTTCTTTCACCTCAGTTTCCACCAATTTTGTGAGGAATGCTTTGGGCGATTCAGAAATGATGATTTCATGAAGTTTTGACAAATTCAGCAGATTGTGAACCTGGTTTTCTGATGGTGGTTTGGAAATAATGGCAATGATTTTCTCAAGCATCTCTTCCGGGTCTGCGATATTGGATGTCCCCAGAACGATTTCGTATTCGAGCCAACCCCAATGCCAAGAGGTGAGATAAACAAGCAGGCGGTGTTTATTTTCAAAATACCTGTAAACGGTACTTTCAGTGGTGCCCAGGCTTATCGCCAGTTTTTTAAAAGTAAACGCGTCAAACCCAATCTCATGGATTATTTCTACACTTTCGCGAATGATATTTCTGCCCAATTCCGATGAATCCGGATCCTTAGCATAGATACGGTCATTGACTCGAATCTGTACGGTTTTCAGTAATTCCTGCATGCCTCGTTTTTGAACTATAAAACGCTTACTCTTAATAAAAGTTTTATTACTATCATTAAAAAGTATAATAATCGCAATAATAATAGTAATACTATTTTTTAAGACAGGCACTTACTTTTAATTATCTTAACATTTTTGAACATAGCCTTGACACCCACGTTGCAGAATGGAAAAAAAAAGGTTCAGTGTTAATTCTGAACCTTTCTGTTAACCAGGCCCGTAAACGACGAGTCTCGCCTTATTTCAAATGGAATATTATTCAATCACCAATTCCAAAGGCCATGTTTTGCCATCTTTTCTGGTGAGAATGCTTGTGCCTTTATCTCCATAATCATTGGACCAATCTATTTTCAATTCGGTGCCATCATTGCTGATGATCACGAAAGTATAAATCAGGCCATACTGATCTGATCCGCCTACGGTCAGGGTATTGCATACGTCTTTAAGTGTTACACCTGCAGCAGGAGTATCACCCCAGGCACAATCATACTGCCCGAATGTAGCATCAGAAACCCGGTAAAACCCAGCGCCATCTTCAACGAATTCACCTTCTCCGGTAACGGGGTTACTGCATCCACCAATATCGCCACCATCACCAACTCCAGTAACGGTTGTGGAATAGGTAAATGAGCCGCCGAGGTCAGAGCTGCACGCAACGGGGGCGTTTACGATTACATTGGATCTGGTACGAAGACCGCTTTTGGAAGTGACGACTACTTCGTACAGAAAAGTGTCACCAAGTTCAAGGTCATCTACGGAAAGGCCGGAAACCTCTGAAACTGCTTCTTCGGCCGTAACTTTAAATGTAACCGGGAAAGTAGAATAGGTGCCTAAAACTGATCGGGATAAGTTTCCATTAAATGATTGTTCAATGGAGACAGATTCAGCGATGTCTGTATCTACATCCACGATGAATTCTACATATGCATTGCTCACATCTGCAGCATCGAAAAATGCTGAAGTAACCTCTGTAATTTCTGGAAATACTGTTCCCGTGACATAAGGTTGCATTAAATCGTCTTCGTTTGTCGAGCAGGCGAAAACAAGGAGCAGGACAGATGCAGCTTTTGAAATATTGAAATATCTATTTTTCATTTCAGTTTTTTTATAAGTGAAAGATAAGCGATCATTCTGCCCACCATACTTTATTTTGTATGGTTCGCTCTGGAACATTAGGATTTGCAGCGACTTCATCCTGAGGATATGGGAAACGGTTTGGCGGTGGACCAACCGAATTATGCATTTCAGGAATCATCGTCCTGCGGTAATCATTGTAGGCCTCTATAGGTTGGAATAGCCAGAAGGAGACGTATTTCTGCGTGATGATGTTTTCCAGCGTCAGATTATTCTCACCCACATCCACAGTGCTTTTTGCAATGTAATCCGTAATATCATCGCTATCTACATTTGCACGCTCCAAAGCCGCTTCTACTCCATCAAGGTAAGCTGTATAGGCCTCTGGTTTTTTATTTAGTCGCAGATTAGCCTCGGCTTCCAGAAACTTCAATTCATCAAAGGTGATGATCGGAAGTGGCGCGGTGGCCGTGACATAGCTCTGAGAGGCTCTTGAATATATTGTCCCACTCTGGTCAGTTGTAGCGGTGCCATTGGGTGCCGGAGCGACTATTCCTTCGACAGTGCCAAACCATAAATCTCCCCGTGGATCACCCAGATCATTAATGATATCATAAATAGTTTGGCTTACCGCGTGGTGCGACCGGTCATTCGATTCCTGAAACCAGGGGTGCTGACCTGTGGCATCAGTAGTGAATGAATTAAAAACAAGGCTTTCTGAGTTGTCCTCAAATGAGTTAGCTATCGCGCTCAATACACTGTTGGCGGTTCCCTGGGGATCTTTCCGGCTTAAGCGATTGTAGTACCTGGCTTTTAGGGCATACGCAGCTTTGATCCAGGCATCGGTATCTCCTTCATAGAAGAAATCTGTTGCACCAACATTGGTCAGTGATTCTTTTTGCAAATCAGTAATTGCCTCGTCAAGCAGTTCTTGTATTCCGGTGTAAACCGCTTCCTGCGAATCAAACATTGGGGTTCTGTTCACCTTACCCTGAAGGGATTCGGAGTAAGGGATTTCGCCCCAAAGGTCTGTAGCTACACTATAATTATATGCCATAAGAATTTTGGCAATTCCCACAGCATTCCAATAACCCTCTTCTTTTCCACCTTCAGAGCCGCGTTTGATGATGATTTTTAAATTGGCTAAAGCGACGGAATAGAGAGAATTCCAGGAGTTATTCCCTATTGTGGAGTTGATGCCGGTGCGTTTGTCGGCTGTTTCAAGTTGACCATGTACACCAGTGGTATGTTCCACAAATACTGATGAATACCAGGCCAGATCGGTACCAGACACAGCGAAGGCCGTTTCAACGGTAACCTGGGGAATGAGCAGTTTTATTGGCACTTCCGTCGGGTTATTGGGATTAGTGCCAATTTCGTCGAGTTTGTCATCAGAGCAGGAGTGAAAAATTCCAACAGTTAATGCTGCAGTGACGATTAATATTTTATTCAGAATTTTCATTGTCTAATTTTTTAATTATTAAAATGTCACGTTGATCCGGCCGCCGAAACTGGCTATTTGCGGATGGGCTACATATTCGAGTCCCTGACCGTTTACAGCACCCGTGGTGCTCGTCTCAGGATCGAAGTTTGGGTATTTTGTCCAGAGGAAAAGGTTCCTTCCAACCAATGAAAGTGAAACCGAGTTGAAAAATGAATTTTTCAGCATACCTGCCGGAAGGCTATAGCCAAGCGACAATTCCCTGAACCTGACGAAGGTAGTTTCATGGACATGGGCTTCATCGATATCGCCTAATACATCGCTCCAATATTCCTCACCACGCAGTATGGCAATATCATTTTCTCCGGTCACGACAAGATTCCCATCACCATCCTGATATCCTTTAACCGCATCAAGGACTACAGGGGTTTCCCTGTCTTCCGTTATTTCCAATGCTCCGTATAATCGACCCAAGCGATTGTTCCCGGAATACATTTCTCCACCTTGTCGCCAATCAATCAGCGCGGTTAGGCTGATTCCTTTAAAAACGAATGTATTGGAAAATCCCATTTCGAAGTCCGGCTGCACATCGCCAATTTTCTTGGCTTCCAGGTCCGGAAGTGGCATACCATGATATGGATTGCCGGGATCATCACGCACGACAATTCTACCTTCTTCATCTCGTAAATATCCGATACCAAATATGGACGGATAGGTGCTGCCCTGCAGCGCACGAATGCTTGGAGTTGTAAATCCTCCAAGATAAATATTGGCTACACCAGGCGCGAGTTCGATAACTTCATTGGTGAATTTAGTAAAGTTAATTCCTACGTCCCATCGAAAATTGGTATTAATAATGGGAGTCAGATTCATGGAAATCTCATGCCCCGAGCTTCTCAGTTTTCCGGCATTACGAAGTTCAGCCTGATATCCAGTAGATGCCGCGATAGGAACCTGGAATATCTGGTCGTTTACATCGCTGGTAAAATAGGTATAATCGATGCCAATGCGATCGTTAAAAAATCGCAAGTCGATACCTATTTCAAAGGAAACTTTGTTGAGAGGTTTCAGGTCAGCAGTTTTGAGCAGTACATCCTGTGCGAATGCGTTCTGACCGGCAAAGGGGAATTGAATACCGTCGGTCAAAAAGCCACCCACTCCGGATGAACCCTGAAAGTAAATATTTTGAGTTGGAAAGTCGTCTTCGTCATACGCCTGGCCAACGGTTGCCCATCCAGCCCGCAACTTTCCGAAGGAGAAGACATCTGATTTCAGGAATTCGGTAAAAACGAAACTACCACCAACTGAGGGATAGAAAAACGAACGGTTTTCTCTGGCAAGGTTGGAAACTTTGTCATTTCTTCCGGTAGCTGTGAGGAATAACAGGTTTTTGTAGGAGAGCGTCAGATTGGCGTAGTATCCAAATACCCGCCTGCGGGAAATTGACTCTTCGCTTATCTGACTTTGGGTATTGGAGATATTGTGGAATCCACCAATATCAAAACCAGACCCACGAATTCTCATGCTGCGTGCATTGATGTCGTAAAACTCATTTCCTAAAACAAAATTGAGATTGAAATCATCTGAGAATTTATGGTCAAAAATGAGGTTGAGCGTAGAATTGATTTGTCTTCTGCTATAGCTGAAATCAGTTAGCTCCCCACCCGATGGCGGTGATGTTCGACCACCAGTTTCACCCGATCCAAGTTCATAAATCTCCTTCTGATTATTGGTAAAGTAATCGACGCCTAACTGGTATTTTATAGCAAACCATTCAAGCGGTTTGTATGTCAGGTTCATGTTTCCGATAACCCTGTCGTTTATCTCCGTGAATGCATTGTTGGCGAGCGACCATCGGGGATTATCCATAGCGCTCCGATAGTGTATCTGGGCAAATGGATCGCTTTCCGTGTGGTAGGGTGTGCCCCAGAGATCGTATGATCGCGGTGCATAGTATGTAGTGAATAGGGGATTTGACAGGTTGCTACCGCTGGCTATTTTATCTACATTCACCTGGCTATACATCATGGTTCCTCCTACTGTCAGGTCTGGTGAAACTTTAAAATCGCCGCGTAATTTACCCGTGTATCGGGTCATTCCTGTGGTTGGAATAAATCCTTTTTGATCAGTGTATCCGGCGCTGACTGAATAATTGCCAATGTCTCCGCTCCCTGACACACTAAGGTCGGCATTGTAAGTGCCTCCGGTTTCGAAGAATGGAGATACGTTATCATATAATTGGCCTACAACCTGTTCGCCGACATTATTTGTATATTCTCCAAGTTCTGAAATGCGAGGGCCCCATGATCCGGATGTACTCTGAATAAAAAGCCCTGAATTGCCTTGAGCATAAGTGGACTGAAGGGACGGGGTCTTGGTAACAATATCCGCAGTATATGCGGTGTTAAAATTGATAACCGCGTTGTCTTTGGATTTATTACCACTTTTTGTGGTAATGATTATGACCCCATTTCCAGCACGCAAGCCATAGAGTGCGGAGGCAGCTGGGCCTTTGAGGACTTCGATGGACTCAATATCAGCTGGATTGATATCCAGCGACCTGCTTGAAGCGTCGGAACTGGAGACTCTTTCCTCAGTGATATCATCCGTAAACACGGTACCCGACTCGATAGGCATTCCATCGATTACCATGAGAGGTTGGTTATTGCCACTAAGCACAGTAGAGCCGCGGATGGTCATCAATGTGGAAGAACCGGGCATACCACTCGACTGGCGGACCGATAGACCAGCTACTTTTCCTTGCAGGGAATTTGCAAGGTTTGGCTGCTGAGATTGTGTGATCACCTTACTATCCACGTTTTGGGTGGCATAGTTCAGTGACCGCTTTTCTTTCTCCAACCCCATGGCAACTACTACTATTTCATTCAGTTGCTGAACATCGGGATGCAAAAGCACTTCAAGAGAGCTGCGAGTACCTATCACAATCTCCTGGGTAACCATTCCGATATAACTAAAAACCACAATACTTTCATCGTTCGGCACGGCGATGCTGAATTTGCCGTCGAGATCAGTAATGGTTCCGATGGTAGTGCCCTTGACTACCACATTGACACCGGGAACAGATGAGTTATCCTCCGACGAGGCTACCGTACCATTCACGGTTCGCTCCTGTGCTGAGGCAACGAATGCACTCAGGCTCAGAAGCAAGGTAAGTAAGCGTAATCTGTGTTTCATTAAAAGTGTATTTAATCATTTAACATAGGTTTAAATCCATGCAATGCATGGCAACAAACTGGTTTTCTAAATCATACCTTCATCTACCGTCTTGGAATAGACGGAATGTTTGAAGTTGGCATGATTAAAAAATCAGAGTTTCATTTTCCCTAAACGGGAATTATCGGTAAAACCAGAGAGTTGAGTTTTTGGTGTAGTCGCCTACACGCTGGTTAGTAATCAGTTTTTTGGTTCAATCAAAACCGTAAATGCACCTAAATCAACTTCACGCTAAGCATGATTCAGGCAGTGCAAGCTTTTCAGTATCGATACATATCATATTCAATGCACATTTTTCATCAACGATATTTAACGCATAGTTGTTGTCTTATGCCATAGTTTTAACGTTTTCGGAAAGGGTCATTTTGAAATGCGGCTTTTTTTTAATGATTAATGGCGAAAATAGCGAGTAAAGCTCAATTTACTCAAGCGTAATAATTCGTTTGTCTTTCATAAATTCTGGACCATTAAGATTGCCGGTGATGTTGTAGAAACCGGCATCACTCCAGAAGACGAATCCTGCGAGTTCCGGGTAGTCCGTTTCTAATTTTTTCAAAACATCAAAACAATCTCTCGGAGTGTCGCCTTCGTCGTTTATACCCAACTCCGCCCACCAGATTACTTTCCCCTGCTTTTTCTTTTCCACCGCCCATTCATATTCAGGGAAATTCAAATCCGGACCATATCCCGATTTACCTATAATATCCGCATATTCATCCCCCGGGTAAAAGGCCTCAAGTGCGCCATCTGACTCACGTGTATGGTAAGCCCAAATGATGTTATCCAGTTGTTTTTCGTTAGTGAAATAGTCATGGACCAATTGATAAAGTTTTATCGCGTTTTCCCGCCCATCTTTAGGATGCCATTTGCTATTGCTGTCGTCAAGTTCCACAAATGGTGTGTAGATCACTGGGATTCCCTGCTCTTTTATCCACTGAAGATTGGCCGCCATTCTATCCATTTGAGCATAAAAATTTGTTTTTATTGAATTGGATTCTGATGAGAATATCTGATCTACATCGCAGGAATCACGGAAGGCATTCCCAGTTGGATTGGCCCAGAATGTATAAACACCAGCAATCAATCCCCGATCCCATATTTTTTTCACACCCTGATTCCAGGCCGAATCAGGAAATGGATCGTCAGTAAAATCATAGGTGATTACTCCGTATCGTGGCATTTCGCCTGAATGATCATATACTTTTTTGAGCCAATTACTTGGATGATCCATATCCGGATTTTCATTATGAACCCATGTGGCGACCTGACCAAAAAGATAAGACCCATTTCCCATACTGTGCATATAATTGAGGACATCATCTTTGGTTGACAATTTAGGCTTGCATGAACCCATCATCACTAAAACAGTGATCAGGCAGAATTTAAATAGGTGGTGAAAACCGAAGACCTGCAAAGGAAAAAATGGTTTATTGAATGGTCTAATTTCCATAGTGTTTGTGGTTTTACTCAAGATAGCAATTAATGTTTTAAACAACAATCGCCAAGGCAGAATGCTCCGGATTACTATGGTTTAAAATCCATTCAGACATCGATTGGAAAAGCACACATTTCCTGATCTCCTGATATTTGATCAAAAAAATCCCGCCGGAGCGGGAGTCAAAATCAGGGTATGATGCAATGATTTCAGGTTTTTTAAAAGTTGAAATAGCGCTAACCTAACTATTTGTCAGTAAAATTTTTTTTCGAATACACAAACCCTATACCGAGCGCCTGACTCAACTGAATGGAATCATTCTGGTCGTAGTCATATAACAGGATACCGCTCAGTTGTACCTCAAAATATTTGGCTATTTTGGCGCTGAGAATGGCATCAAGGCGTTGGTCAATCTGTTCAAAATCGAACGTCTGGTAATTGGCATACACCATATATCTGAATTTCAGGTTGATGTTCTCGTTGAGGTTCTTATCGAAATCAGCCAGAAACTGGAAGGCAAGCCATTCCCATCTGGTCGTTTGTCCGATGGGTACACCGTAATTGTTTGCTACATTTTGATATAGTTCCGTATTTCTTACAACGGTAAGACGTGGAGCAAATGGTGCAAATCTCATTTTAAAATATGGTTTTGGTGTATATTCCATACCATAAGCGGCGGTAAAAAAGCCTGGAGCCATGAATTCGGATACTTGTATAGCCACTTCCCTGTCGAGGCTGTCTGTAGTGAAATTGAAACCATTGGCAAACTGGGTGAGGATGTTGAAGGAACCGAACATATTCCACTTCTCTGACATTTTATAGCCATATTTGGTATCCAGGTAAATACGGTCATTGTTCTTGCGGTAGCCGGTTCCGGCATTATTCAGGTAGCCGTAGAGAAAGTCAAACTCATTGTCCCACGAGTGTTTTCCTTTAAGGTAGTTGGCTTTGAAGTTAATCAAGCCGTTAAAGCCGAGTGAGTTAGTTCCACCACCGGTCCAGTTATCACTGAATGAAGCTTGGTTGAAGGTAACTGAACCTTTGAATGCCCTTCGCCAATAGGTGGTGTCGGCTTCCTGGGCGATTGCTACACTGCTGGTAAGTAATACGAGGATGATAAAAATGTTTTTCATTGAATAGTATTTATGGTTAGGTAATTCTGTCACAAACATGGTAAAGTCCTGAAATGTTCGCAAAAGATAAAATGTAAAAAGTTTTTTGTACGATAAATGCCAATTGACTGAATGCCGAATTATTCTATTGCCATGGGCTGAATTGACAAAATATTTAAAAAGTTTTGTACTTTTGCACCTTCGAAAAAAGTACTAATCGAGGCATTGCCTTATGGAATTCGGCAAATTGACATGTATAAATCCGGCGTATAGGACTTCCACGTCGTTTATCAGTAAGCTTACCATCCTCGGGCAATCCCTGCCTGGTATTATTATTCGATAGTCGTAATTCTCTCATTTACCTAAACTGTCTTAAAATTGGCTGGTAAAACACTATTTGACAAAGTATGGGACTCCCATGTGGTTCATGAAATTCAGGGCGGGCCCAGTGTGCTGTATATCGACAGGCACCTCATCCATGAAGTAACAAGTCCTCAGGCTTTTGCCGGTATCGACAAACGAGGTCTCGCCGTATTCCGGCCACAAAATACTGTTGCTACTCCAGACCACAATGTACCAACCCTCGATCAGCATCTTCCAATCAAAGATCAATTATCGCGTTACCAGGTAGATAAGCTGACTGAGAACTGTAAGAAGCACGGCATCACCTTATATGGGCTCAACCATCCCTATCAGGGCATCGTGCATGTGATTGGTCCCGAGCAGGGATTAACACTCCCGGGCATGACAATCGTTTGTGGCGACAGCCATACTTCTACACACGGAGCTTTTGGCTCAGTTGCTTTTGGAATCGGCACCAGCGAAGTAGAAATGGTTTTGGCGACGCAGTGCATCATGCAGCCGAAACCAAAAAAGATGCGGATCAATGTGGAGGGAAAACTCGCCAAAGGTGTTGGTGCTAAAGACATTATCCTTTACATCATCTCAAAAATATCAGCCAGCGGAGGTACTGGGTATTTTATAGAATATGCAGGCTCCGCCATCCGTAGTTTGTCCATGGAAGGACGAATGACAATTTGCAATATGAGCATAGAATGCGGCGCACGTGGCGGCCTTATTGCCCCTGATGAAACTACATTCGAATATATAAAAGGTCGTGAGTTCGCTCCCAAAGGAACGGAATTTGATACGGCTGTTGTCAAATGGCGCCAACTGACCACTGATAAAGATGCTGTTTTTGACCTTGAACTCAACTATGATGCTGCTGATATAGCGCCTATGATTACCTACGGTACAAATCCTGGCATGGGAACAAAGGTCAGCGGAAAAATCCCTTCGCTTAATGAAATTGAAACCGGTAATGTCGCTACTTTCAACAAGGCGATGGAATACATGGGATTCGAAGCCGGTGAAGAATTGGTTGGAAAATCCGTCGATTATGTTTTTGTCGGAAGTTGCACCAATGGCCGCATCGAAGACCTCAGAGAAGTAGCGCATTTTTTGAAAGGTAAGAAAAAGGCCCCCAATATCACGGCCTGGATTGTCCCGGGCTCGAAACAGGTAGAAAAGCAGGCCATTGCAGAGGGGATCACGACGATACTGGAAGAAGCGGGTTTCAAACTCCGACAGCCTGGTTGCTCGGCTTGTCTTGCGATGAACGATGATAAGATTCCGGAAGGAAAACTCGCCGTTTCCACATCCAACAGAAATTTCGAAGGACGCCAGGGGCCAGGATCAAGAACAATGCTTGCAAGTCCATTAACTGCCGCTGCGGTGGCTGTGACTGGAAAAATCGTTGATCCACGTACATTATTGTAATCTAAAAAGAAGCTGACTATGGCCAGAGATAAATTTATAACAGTTACTTCAACGGCAGTTCCGTTGCCTATTGAAAATGTGGATACCGACCAGATCATCCCGGCGCGTTTTTTAAAAGCGACAACCAGGGAAGGATTTGGCGAAAACCTATTCCGTGACTGGCGTTATGACAAGGATGATAAACCCAAAGCAGATTTTGTGCTGAATACCGGGAAATACTCAGGAACTATCTTATTGGCGGGGAAGAACTTCGGTAGCGGATCGAGCCGCGAACATGCAGCCTGGGCTATTTATGATTATGGCTTTAAGGTTGTCATATCCAGCTTTTTTGCTGATATCTTCAAGGGTAACGCACTGAACAACGGATTGCTTCCCGCACAGGTTTCTGAGGGATTTCTACAAAAGTTGATTTCCGCGGTTACCAGGGATCCAGCCACAAAGATCCGTGTTGACCTGGATAAACAGGAAATTATCCTGGTAGGAACAGGTGAAAAGGAAAGTTTCGACATTAATGATTATAAAAAAGAATGTATGCTCAATGGTTATGATGATATTGACTATCTGCTGAACCTGAAGAGCAAAATTGAACAGTTTGAGAAAAGCAGAGCCTAAAGACCCGTTAAAATGAAAATTACGATAATGGATACCACGCTGAGGGATGGCGAGCAGACCTCAGGCGTTTCATTTACCGAATCAGAAAAACTAAACATTGCCAAACTCATTCTTGAAGACCTGAAAGTAGATCGTCTTGAAGTTGCTTCAGCACGTGTTTCGGAAGGCGAATTTAAGGGAGCAAAGAGCATTTTTGATTGGGCCAACGAGAACGGTTTCATTGATCGTATAGAAGTTTTGGGTTTTGTTGACGACTGGCAATCCATCAATTGGATTAAAAATGCAGGAGGAAGGGTTCTTAATCTCCTAACCAAAGGGTCCTTAAAGCATTGTCAATATCAGCTTCGCAAAACACCGGAACAGCATATCAGCGATATCAGGGTGGTCTTGAAAAACGCCAATGAGGCTGGAATTAGAGTCAATGTGTACTTTGAGGATTGGTCCAATGGCATGCGCAGTTCGCCGGAGTATATGTACCAGATGCTCGACGCGCTACAACATGACAATATCGACAGGTACATGTTGCCGGATACATTAGGCATTCTCAACCATGAGGAAACCTATACTTTCTGCCTGGATATGCGCACGCGGTATCCAAAGCTCAACTTCGATTTTCATGCACACAACGATTACGACCTGTCTACGGCTAATGTATTTTCGGCTATTAAAGCAGGGATCACAGGAATTCATTCTACCCTTAATGGATTAGGCGAACGAGCCGGTAACGTTCCGTTGTCTAGCGTCATTGGAATCGTAAAGGACCATTTCCATTACGATATGAATGTCGATGAGAAAAAGCTTTATAAGGTCAGCAAGTTCGTGGAGTCGTTTTCTGGAATTCGGATTCCACCCAACAAACCATTGATAGGCGAAAATGTATTTACTCAGACGAGTGGCATCCATGCTGACGGAGACCATAAGGATAACCTTTATTTTAACGACCTGCTCCCGGAACGATTCGGCAGAACACGTCAGTATGCCTTAGGCAAAATGTCAGGAAAAGCCAGTATCATCAAAAATCTCGAAGAATTAGGAATTGCCCTCGATAAGGATGAAATGAAGTTGATAACAGAAAGGGTGATCGAACTGGGAGATAAAAAGGAGACTGTAACAAAAGAGGATCTTCCATACATCATTTCTGACGTGCTGAAAGGGGAGAAGATCGTCGAGAAAATCAGGGTGGTAAACTATTCACTTTCGGTTGCCAATGGACTTCGGTCAATGGCGACACTGAGCATAGAAATCAACGGTAAAGTATATGAAGCAACGGCCTCAGGTGACGGCCAATACGATGCATTCATGACAGCCCTCTGGGACATCTACGATGAATTGAAAAAACCGAGGCCTATCCTCAAGGATTATATCGTTACCATACCTCCGGGTGGTAAGACTGACGCCCTTGTGGAAAGTGTCATTACCTGGGATTTTAAAGGAAAAGCCTTCAAAACACGGGGATTGGACTCTGACCAGACCGTAGCTGCCATTAAGGGTACTATCAGGATGCTCAACATAATCGAATCACTCAAATAATTATTTTTCAAATTTCATGAATTACAAAATCGCAATTCTGGCCGGTGATGGCATCGGCCCTGAAATTATTGCCCAGGCCATAAAAGTGCTTAAGGCAGCTGGTAAAAAATTCAACCACACCTTCGAATTCACCGAAGGCATTGTCGGCGCTTGTGCCATTGATGCCGTAGGAAATCCATTTCCGGATGAGACTTTCGAACTTTGTATGAATTCCGATGCTGTGCTTTTTGGTGCTATCGGTGATCCGAAATACGACAATGACCCAAAGGCGAAAGTTAGGCCGGAGCAGGGGCTACTCGCCATGCGCAAAAAACTTGGACTTTATGCCAATATCCGGCCTGTAACTACATTTCCCTCGCTTCTGCATAAATCCCCCCTCCGCCGCGATTTGGTAGAAGGAGCAGATTTTGTTGTTGTACGAGAACTCACAGGTGGAATTTATTTCGGCGAACCTCGTGGCAGATCCGAAGATCAGAATAAAGCCTATGATACGTGTGTTTATACCAAAGAAGAAGTACAGCGAATCACTAAACTGGGTTTTGAATACGCCGCAAAGCGCAATAAACGACTTACTGTTGTAGATAAGGCCAACATATTGGCCACCTCGCGACTTTGGCGCGAGACCGTTCAGGCAATGATACCAGATTATCCGGACATCGAAGTGGACTTCATGTTTGTCGATAATGCTGCCATGCAGATCATCCAATGGCCAAAGAAATTTGACGTGATGGTCACCGAAAATATGTTTGGCGACATTCTTTCCGACGAAGCCAGCGTCATCACAGGTTCGTTGGGATTATTGCCATCGGCATCAGTTGGAATCCACACATCGGTTTTCGAACCGATACATGGCTCGTATCCTCAGGCAGCAGGAAAAGATATCGCAAATCCTATAGCCACAGTTTTGTCTGCGGCCATGTTACTGGAAATTGCACTCAATCTCACCAAAGAAGCCCAAGCTATTCGTGACGTAGTTACGAAATCGATGGAGGCCGGCGTGGTCACGGTGGATATTGCTGAGGGCAAATCGTACAAGACTTCAGAGGTTGGCGATTGGCTGGCTGCTAATATCTAAAATTACGTTCATAGCCATATTCGAAAGTTCATGGCTTTTTTATGCCTAAAATCCTTGGTTCAATATGAGTTTATCCATTTATAAACGATGAATTTTCCGGTGTTTTTGACTTTCATTTAAGGATAGAAATCATAAGATGAAAAGTTCAGTTCCCTTTGGCCTAAAGAAAGCCGCGACGCTTTGTGTATTGAAAAATGACCGGCAATTCCTTTTACTCAAACGATTTAAGGAACCAAATAAGGGAATGTTCACGCCGGTAGGCGGAAAATTCAACCTACATGAATCGCCGCTGGATGCCGCAATCCGTGAGACCTTTGAAGAAACCGGAATCCGTGTTCCAATGATGAAGTTTTGCGGATTACTTACTGAAACTTCGCCTGTGGAGTACAACTGGATCAACTACGTTTATCTTACAGAAATCGATTTTGTTGAACCGCCATACTGCAATGAAGGCGAATTGAAGTGGATTAGCTTTGAGGATATTCTAAAAGTCCCCACCCCGACTACGGACTGGTACATTTACAAATACATCCTGGAAAATAAGCCGTTTGCCTTTTCAGCGATGTTTGATGAAAATATTCAAATGCTCAACATGTCCGAAGAACTGGAAGGGATTGACGTTTTCAGCAGAGAAAATAAAATCCCGTAGGTTTAGTCTGCTGCTTTCAGGATAATCGTAGAATTTGCCGCAATGTCAATGCTTCCGTTTTCAGGCTGGCTTCCGTCCGGATTATTGCTGTACAATACCGATGAGAATATTTTGTCTTCATCTTTCAACTGGATGGAAATGGGTGAACTGGTGAGATTGTGCATTACTAACAGCTTCTCTCTTTCATGATTCCTGTAATAGGAAATAGTTAACGTATTCCCATATCCTGCTTCCTGCAAATCTCCGAATGTAAGCGCCATGGAACGATTGCGCAGGTGAATCAGTGTTTTATAATGGTTAAACAACGACTCTTCGTCGGTCATTTGGATGGATAGCGGCCAGACACTGCTGTCTGAGGTAAATGCAGGTTTTATCCATTTTGTGCGAAGTGTGTCTGTGATGCTGTTGGTCCACAGGAATGGTTCGCGGATGTTTGGATCCGGTTTTTTGCCGAGCATACCTATTTCTTCACCGTAATACAAATACGGTGTTCCCGGCAGGGTAAGGAGAATCGAGGCTGCGAGTTTCGCTTTAGAAATATCACCCTCCAGGGCGCTCATTATCCTGTTCTGATCGTGATTGCTCAAGAAGATAGCATCATAATACTCCTGCATTTCACGCTTAAAAAGCCCCTGATTGTCAAGATAACCTTGGGTGAAATTCCTGTTTTCGTCAATTTTCCATGAGGGTCCATGAATGTGGGCTGTCACGCTTTTTTCATTTCTGACTGATTCGAGAATACTGAAGGCCAGGTCGAAATTGAAAAGCGCACTGAGCCCATGAATAAACGGCGTGATACTTTCAGTTTTGTCCCATACTTCTCCGACGAGGTACACATCGGGTTTTACTTTTTCCAACTCTCTACGGTATTCGATCCACCAGTTTTTATTATCCTCCACACGTTCATCTTCATAGATATGCTTGGCGGCATCCAGTCTAAATCCATCGACACCAATATCCTGAAGCCAGAATTTTCCTATTTGAATCATTTCTTTCCGTACCTCCGGATTGTCGTAATTCAGGTCTGGCATGTAGCCCGAGAAAAATCCATAGAACTTCTCATTATTCCCTCTGGCATCATGCCATTGTGTTAAATTTCCGCTATCCCCGGTTTCTTTCTTTTGCAAGGAATTTGTCCGAAGGATTTCTGCTTCCGTTTCCCAGATGAAATAGTCGCGATATGGAGATTTTTCACTTTTCACCGCA
>JBGSYX010000217.1:0-1842 GCA_041750735.1 Cyclobacteriaceae bacterium | reverse complement strand
CAATCGATACTAAAGTATCGAGTTCTTGCTTGAAGTAACGATCTCCTGATGTCTTCGGCCCTAATGCTATGATCCCAATCCATCGATCTTGTACGTAGATAGGAATAAACACATCCATCTGAAGGGATGTCAGAAGTTGTTTTTCAAGATGAGTGGCACCTTTATATTTTTGGGCGAGGTCGATGTCATATTGAGTTAATGGCAATCGTTCGCGGTTTATCGCCATGGCGATTGGAGAATTGCTCGATAACTCTCCAATTACAGTAATTCTCTCAGCTGCAGATTCGTCATTAACCTGGAGTAATGTAAATTTGTCTTCATCTAGTGACTTATTGACCAGTAGTAATGAAACATGTTTTGACTCGACTGCATCTGCTACTAAACTTGTGATGGTCCCTGCTAACCGGTTAAGATCCAAAATATTCGAAATGCTCTTACTATATACGCTGAGAAGTTCATTTGTATCATGGTAATCCCCAGCTAGAGCCCGATGAACAATTCGTTGGATGGTGTTTAGAATTGGATTCACCAACAAAGCGATTGCGAATCCAGCGCCAATTGCAATAAGTGTGGAAGTGATCCCAGACAGGTTCAGGTTAATAGCCAGTAAGATCCAAATGACAATTGAGTAGAGTAAAACAGCTAAAACCAGACTGGTCACAAGACTCACACTTCGCCGGGCAATTTGTCTTATATCAGGGAGGTGCAACGTTAAAGAAGAATATACCATTGTCACAATCCCAGTTGTAAAAAAGAAAATCCCGATAATCGGTTGGCGAAAAAAGAGAAAAATTGATCCTGTTGTGTACGCAGCTAACACGATCGACCAAAACTTTAATCGGTTTCGGTGAAGCGGATGTACTGCATGTCTGTAGTTGCTGATTAAAAGTAGGATTGAGTATGACATAAAAACACCCCAGCCGGCGATCAATGAGGCCAGAGCTGCGTTTACTCTTGTGATAAACCAATTTTGGGTCTGGAAAATGATGTTGGGTAAATTAGTTATATTTTCAAATAGAGCGATGGATCCTAGAAGCCAAAATACGCTAACGATCCACCAGATCCAATTCTGGGGAGAAACCCTTAGAAAGTGGAAGGTCAGTAGCAGGAGCAATATAGTTGCTAAAGCAATCACGTAAAGTGACAGCCTCTGTAAGAGCTCGAGTTGGAAGTATTTATTTAGATTGGAAAATGCAATTCCTTGCAAGAAGATCAACAAAAGGCAACATAAGGTCAAACATATCAAGGAAATTTCTAGTGCCCGATCAAATCTCGCTCTGCGGATAATTAATAGGAAAATAACTAGATTAACCAATCCGATAGCCATAAATGCTATCAACGGAAGGTTGATATTTTGCATCCTAAATTTCCCTCAACTCATGATCAAGAATAATTAATAGAGTCGCTATATAGTTGTTGTATTTCTGCGAATATTTCCACTCGTCGTTGAGCGATATATCGTAATATCGCTCCAATATTATATACGCTAACATCGAATTTCATCGCAAGGCGATAAAAATCCGGGGCTGGAGTGACCTCGAGGACTTTAACGGGAAGTTTAATCTCGCCTTCCGGCAAACAGAAATGAACTTTAAATATTTCACCTTTTTTAATATTTGCTGAGGCTACAGACACCCCTATCCCGCTCAATGAAATGTCTAGCAGAGTCCCGTGCATAATTGAGGCTTCTTTCTCGAGACTTAAATTAATCGGTATCTTCGGTTCCACGCGGGCAACCATACGTTCTCCCAGCCGGGAGCCGATATATTTAAATCCAGAGAGTGTAACCAAGCCTGCCTTAATATCGAATTCTTCAATTCTTGCTTTTACTGCTTCAAGTAA
>JBGSYX010000216.1:0-5891 GCA_041750735.1 Cyclobacteriaceae bacterium | reverse complement strand
CTGGCCATGATACACAAGTTTCTGCCTGCTATGAAAAAGAACGGTTATGGCCATATCATGAATACCAGCAGTATGGAAGCGTTTCTGCCTTCACCCTATAAGTCCGTTTACTGTGCAACAAAAAATTTTGTATATGCCTTTTCTCTGGCGCTTAGCCAGGAAGTGAAACGATTTGGCATAAAACTGAGTATTCTGTGTCCAGGCACGGTACTCACAAACGAGGGTGGCTTGGAACGAATAAAGGCCCAGGGTAAAAAGGCTGAACTGTTGGTTATGATGCCGGAGGAGGTAGCAGAAATCGCTATAAAGAGTATGCTCAATGGAATGCTGATTATTATCCCCGGTAAGTTGAACTGGTGGCTAAGTAAAATTGCAAAGGTATTTCCTTCACGAATAAAGGTTCGTATCATGGAACGGATTTACCGCGCTTATGTGTAAATCTAATCCACTACTGCGGAGAAATAATCCTCTATTTGACACATTGCAAGACACATATCCCAAAGTCGGATAGCATCTGCTTCATTGTAGGATTGTGGTGATGATGGCTTTTGTTTGCATTTGTCCCAGTATTTGCCACTTATACCCCGAACTTCTTCTGATGATGCCAGAAAAATTGACGTAGCAGCTCCTTCAGCTGGACTTACCCCACCCATCCGCCTTAATCGCCAGATAATTCCGTGCAGGGAGATAGTATGTTTCAAACCTATATCCGTTTTTACCAGGCCAGGCTGCACACAGTTTATGGAAATATTGTCCAATTTCCTTTTTTTAAGTTGCCGATCCAGTTCGTAAACGAACAGGGCATTAGCAAGTTTCGATTGTGCATAGGCCTTCAACCCGTGATAATTTTTGCCAAGGGAAAGATCATCAAAATGCATTTTCCCATGAAAATGGGAATCAGACCCCACACATACCACGCGCGCTTCCGTCGATTTAGCCAATGCACCCAGGAGCTCGTGCGTCAGTTGAAAATAAGCCATATGATTCACGGCAAAAAGTTTCTCTACCCCATCCTCCGTTAATTCAAGTTTGGAAAGCCAGGTTCCTGCGTTGTTGACCAGAACATCTACCGTTGGAAAAGACTTCAGAATATATTTCGCAGCGTCTCTGATCGATTTCTGAGAGCTAAGATCAGCTAGCACATAGTCCAGGTTTTCATTGCCGGTAATCTCCCTGATTTTCGCCAGGGCACTTTCTGCTTTTTCCTGATTTCTGCTAATGATAGTGACGTTTGCCCCTTTGGCAGCGAGCGCAAGCGCCGTTTCATAGCCAATACCGGCATTACCGCCGGTAACAACACAATTTTTTCCAGTCATAATCTGTTTGTTTGTTTTGGCTAATAAGTGGCTCAGTTCAGTTTTAATAATTCAGTGAATCGTGGCGAAAATAGTGCGTCGATAGCTTTGCTCAAAGCATTCAACACCATTCTTTTTGTTAAATTCCATTATCAGAAGTCATTCTTTCAGTTATCATCTCAACCTTTAGCGAATAAGCTAAATGCAAAAGAAATTTATCAGGTTTGGTCAGGAATTATCAGAGTCGAAAGGACATTGTTACATTTGTTAAACAAAACCATGTATATGGATCTAGTTAATAAAAAACGCACAAGGGCTCAGGAGTCACGCGCAGCGATTGAGCGATTATATATAATTATGCGACACCTCATCATCCGTGGTAGCTACAAACCCATGGGTATTTCTGGTAATTCAATTATCAAATCGCTCCTTACCTTGAATCCCGAAATCTATGGTGCCATGGCCGATGAAGAAAAAATGGAAATCGATGGATTGGTCTATGTGATGGAGCGATTGCCAAAAGGTATTGAAGCGTGCCGCCAGGTAAACCTGATTTCCAGGGAAGGGTTTGAAGATTCCGATTTCGAAGCCATTATTCCTCTGAAGCGCCGGCGCAATTGCTATAAGGTAGGACCCGATCAAATGTATATCGAGATTACACTGGGCCGAAGCGATATTTATGACATTCTCACCCACCTCACGTTTCTGTATATTGAATCAGAAAAGGTAAAACGCCATGCGATCGACAGCAAAGGGCGAAAAACACTTGCCTGGCAAAAGTTAGAAACCATTATAGAAAAAGGTGAAGAATCCATGGGCTCCAACCGTGAAGAAGGGTTTGCTCATCTGAGCTATCTGATGGGGCGTACCTTTAAAGAGGTGGAAAACGGCTACAATAAACTGATGGCTTCCCCTGGGAAATTTTCACTTTTTACGATTGTTTACTGGATGGGCAAGCTGGCCATGGAAGAAGCGTTGGAGGCAAAGGACCGTGAAATTACCTTTTCATCAACCCTGAAAGAGCGTATTGGACATCATACCTATGGCGATCTTTGGGCAACAAAAATAAAGCGATACCTCCATGAAAACGGACTAATCGAGCGGCCATTGCACATCATCAGCGCCAATTTGCACAGCATCGTCAATGCCATTTATGCATGGCCGGCGCTTGGAAAAAAGGCAAAAGGCTCATCGGTCGCTGAATTGGCCACAATGCTTCGCGACAAAAAAAATACTGCGTTGCACAACAAAGTAATTGAATTTGCAAGTAATCATGGTTTCCATGAAATCGAAGATACAGCAGGAACCAACATCACTGTACAAATCATCGATTCATCGAAGCTACCGCTGTCCAATTTATCTCCGGAAATAACTATTGATCAGACAGAAATAGCAAATTCAAAGCCTGTGTTGCTGGTAATGGATTATGCATTTGGAGAGCAAGCCTATGAAACCATGGATGAACTGCTAAAAATGTATGACCTTGAAGACGGGCGCTCGATAAGCCTGAAAGTGCAGTCGATTTCGGTGATGGGAAAAGCAGGCATTCTTGGAGGCAATAAAGGCGATATAATGGTGCCAACTGCTCATGTTTTTGAAGGCACTGCCGACAACTATCCGATCGATAATGAATTGTCTCTAGCTGACTTTGAGCATTCTGGCATCCCTACGAAAACAGGCTCCATGATCAGTGTACTGGGAACTAGTCTTCAAAATGCTGACATTCTCCATTATTTTCATGAATCGTCATGGCGGGCTATAGGATTGGAAATGGAAGGAGCGCATTACCAAAAAGCCATACAGTCAGCATCAAAAATCAGGAAAAGTATTACTGAACATGTGAGGTTGCAGTATGCATATTATGCTTCAGACAATCCACTTCTTACTGAATATACACTGGCCTCTGGCAGCCTTGGATCCGAAGGAATCCGATCCACGTATTGCATCACGCTGGTGATTCTCAATAAAATATTCGCTAAGAAATAGCAAGATTTGGGTGCCTACTTCGTAGTACTGGGTACTGGTCACTTAGTACTTGATACTTAATACTTCATACTTGATACTTCATACTTGATACTTTACCCCTAATTACCTAGCGCATTTTTGGTAACCCAATACCTCCATCCTACTATTGCTTTCTGGACAGTGGTGAGTTTTAGTAAATCTTTATGACGCATCGTCGGCATGACTAATTTATTAATTCGGGCAAGTATTCTAAAAGCCGTATGTCGCATGTGGAATGTCGTTTTCTTAGGAGACGGAAAATTGGAGAAATTACCGATTGTTTCAAAATCCACTTAACTTTGATTCTATCACACATTTTTTTTAATGAGCTAATCTTATGGAAAACCGGCGATCCTTCCTTCAAAAAAGCGGCCTTGTATTGGCACAAATCCCATTGATGAAAATAGCGGCACTGGCCAGTCCGTTGCCACAGGCTACATCGAACCCCGTCTGCATTTATTCCAAACATCTCCATTGGCTTGATTTCGCCGAAATGGGAATTTATGCCAAGGAACTTGGATTCGATGGAATAGACCTCACCGTTCGAAAAGGAGGCCATATTGAGCCAGAAATGGCTGAGAATCTGCTGCCAAAGGCCATCGAAGAAATCACCAGGTCAGGTTTAATCGTACCAATGATGGTCACTGACATCAACACTGTGGACGATTCCCTTACGGAAAAAATAATAAAAACTGCCGCAGCTTCAGGCATCAAATTCTACAGATTTGCATACTACCGATATACCCATGAAAGCAGCATCCCTGCTCAACTTGATCTGTTCAGAAAGAAAATAGAAAAACTCGCTGATCTCAACGCTAAATACAATATCCATGGCGCCTATCAGAACCACGCGGGTGACTACGTTGGCGCCTCTGTATGGGATATCTGGCACCTGATAAATGGTCTGGATTCCAGGTACATCGGTGTGCAGTTTGATCCGCGCCATGCTGTAGTTGAGGGTGGAGAATCGTGGCCGGTAGATATGCGCCTGGTGAAGGATTATATTCGTTGCTCCATAGTGAAAGATTTCCTCTGGGAAAAGCAGGATAAATGGGTGGTCAAAAACACACCGCTCGGTGAAGGAATGGTTGATTTCCCTCAGTATTTCCAATTGTATAAGCAATTCAACATTTCCGGGCCGATCTCACTCCATGTGGAATACCCCATATTTCCTGAACCTGAAGAAAAGTACTCCAAGGCGGAGAAGAACAAAATTGCCAAGGGTGTATTTACCAAAGAACTGGCATTCATCAGGCAACAGCTCATTGGAGCCGGTCTATAAAGGAATTTTACAAAGAGCATCTGGTCGTTCACCGGTAAAAGTGGATCGTTTACCGATTTTCGCAAGTGAATATATGACCATGTATTTACCTTTAGGAGGTAATTAAAACTTGAATAAATATGGCTCCTATCATCAAAGAAAAAAGACACCTGGTGGGATTGATCCTACTTGGTATAGGTTTTCTGCTCATCATTGAAAACTTAAAATTCGTTCCTGACTTCATGCCATGGTGGGTATGGACATGGCAATTCCTACTTATTACCATTGGGGTATTTTCACTTTTAACCACTGATAACAAAGGTCCGGGAATTATTCTCATTGGCATTGGTTCCATTTTTCTGCTGCCACAGATTATGGATGACATCTTCCCAGATTTCTTCGACCTATTTGAAGATGATAGTCGGTTGTTTGTTTATCTCATCCTCATAGTCATCGGCCTTTCGCTGATTTTCAGATCAGGCACCAACTTCGGTGGAGGCTTCAAAAGCAAGCATGGCGGCTGGAATGATCGCGGTGATCACAATGTTCCCGGTAATCCACCGGAAAATCCGTCCGCTGATACGAGATATTCGGACAATGATTACATCGACGAGGTGGCCATATTTGGTGGTGGTGAAAAAATAATAACTTCCAACAATTTCCGTGGTGGCAAAGTAACGGCCATTTTTGGCGGGTCAGATATTATCCTGAATAATGCGCAACTCGCCCAGGGTGTTCATCAATTGGAAGTATTTGCCATGTTTGGCGGATGGACCTTGCGACTGCCTCCGCATTGGCATGTAAAAAGCGAGGTTGTAGCCATATTTGGTGGCGTTTCTGACAAACGCTATATCGGCCCGGATACAGTGAAGGACCATACGCGACAATTGGTAATAAAAGGATTCGTGATGTTTGGTGGTGGTGAAATCAAGTAAATAACCATTAAACCTTCTACAGACAATGGTCCACCCAATTGCGAATAGCCAAAGAAACCTGATCATCTATTGTATTTTCTGGTGCCTCCTTGGAGTAATGCATGGTGTGTTTATATACAAACTATTTGGGGCGTCGCTTGCTCTTACTATCAGCGACGCCATCATTTACAATTTGTCATACGCGATTATCGGCCTGGGGCTTTGGTTCGCAGTGAAATTCAGCCAGGTAGAGCACCATAATGTTACAAACTTAGTTTTTAACCACGTCACCTCATTTTCAGTAACCCTGGTAGTTTGGTTACTTATGGGCTACTTTACTGTGAAATCCATACCTTTCCTAAAGGAAGACTACCAGGTTTTCTTCAATGATACCCTGGTCTGGCGCATCCTCACCGG
>JBGSYX010000215.1:0-4969 GCA_041750735.1 Cyclobacteriaceae bacterium | reverse complement strand
GAAATCTCTGATTTCCCGGTGTGCAATAAGAGTTTTAACCTGTCGTACTGCGGCCATGACCTGTAACTCCGACCTATTATGGATCTGCAATTAAAACGTGAGGCAATGATGTATCGCTCCGGATTGTCACAGGGAAATCTTGAGGCAAAGTCCATTTGTGACATTTATTCAAGTTATTATCCAACCTTGACTGACTATCAGGACATTAAGGAAAAATGCCTGAGGATTAAGGAAAATCCAGACGCGGCTTACAATTGCACATTAAAGGGGAACCTTGTTGGCATCATCTCCAACGGAACCAATGTATCGGAACTTGGAAATATCGGCGCACTAGCCTCAAAACCCGCCATGGAAGGCAAAGCCAGGCTGCTGAAAAAATACGCCGACATCGACGCCTTTGATATCGAACTCAATTCTTCCGATATTGATGTTTTTGTCCGGACTGTCATTACCATTTCGCCTACGTTTGGTGCCATTATTTTGGAGGATATTAAAGCGCCGGAATGTTTCGAAATTGAGCGCAGGTTGATCGAAGCCCTGGATATCCCTGTCATGCATGACGACCAAGATGGAACTGCCATTGTATCAGCGGCTGGTCTACTGAATGCCTGCGAGATTGCAGGAAAAGTGATATCAGAAATAAAACTGGTAATTAACGGAGCGGGCGCGGCAGCACTAGCCTGCGCCGAAATGTATCTGTCGCTGGGTCTTAAAAAGGAGAATCTGATTATGCTCGACAGCAAGGGAGTAATATCACAAGATCGGATCGATTTGGATAAATTCAAAAAACCTTTTGCCGCCAATACGCCAATAACATCACTCGAAGAAGCGCTCATCGGTGCAGATGCTTTTGTCGGTCTGTCCAAAGGAAATATACTTACACCAGCCATGCTTCATTCCATGTCAGGCAGCCCGATTATATTTGCTCTGGCCAACCCCACACCGGAAATTAATTATACGGAGGCAATACAGGCGCGACCAGATATACTCTATGCCTCTGGCCGGAGTGACCTGCCAAACCAAATAGATAATATGCTGGGATTTCCATATATTTTCAGAGCAGCACTCGATGTCAGGGCACACACCATCAATTCTGAAATGAAGAAAGCCGCCGTTTTCGCCCTTGCATCGATTGCCAAAGAAACAGAATGCCAGGAGGATGGACAAAACACAATTTATGGACGCAGCTATTTCATCCCAAGACTAAACAATAAAAGGCTAATGTTGGCTATAGCGCTTCCGGTATCCGAGGCTGCAATATCCTCAGGTATTGCCGGAATAACCATAGCCGATTGGGATGTTTTTGGAAATGAATTAAAACAACGAACAGGGATATAGACACATATGCTGGATAATTTGAAAATATTGTGGCATCAGGGGAAACAGTTTATCCCCGATGTTACTACCGCAAAGTTACCGGGTATTTTCCGGGGGCGACCTGTAATCTCAACCGCACAGGTTGATGAAGCAAAACTGGAGGACGTGTGTCCTACAAAAGCCATCTCCAGAAACCCGTTTTGCATCGATCTGGGCAAATGCACATTTTGTGGAGAATGTGCCATACAATTTCCGGAGAAGATAAATTTCACCACAGATTACATATTGTCAACCAACATCCGGGAGCGATTGATCATTTATGAGGGTACCGATAAACCCATCGACGTTGATCCCGATCAAGTGCGTAAAGAAGTCCACCGGGTTTTAGGTCATTCGATGAAGCTACGTCAGGTATCGGCCGGTGGCGACAATAGCTGCGAATGGGAACTGACTGCTTCCAATAATGTTCAATTCGACATGAGCCGTTTCGGGATCGATTTTGTCGCTTCACCACGACACGCAGATGGCATCGTGATAACTGGGCCGATTTCAGAAAACATGGCCGAGCCGTTGCAGCGCTGCTATAATGCCATCCCAGATCCCAAAGTCATTATCTTGGCGGGTACTGATGCCATCAGCGGAGGCATTTTTACCGACAGCCCTGCCGTTGACCGCAGCTTTTTATCTAAGTATTTTATCGATTTGTATGTGCCGGGCAATCCGGTACATCCATTGACTTTTATAAATGGCGTTTTAGCATTAACAAGAAAAAAGTACAGGCACACATGAAAAATATCAGATGGGCTACAGCCCTTGGAGAAAATGATACACTGGAACACGTGGCTTTCAGCGAATCCCTGAAGTTTCAGATCGTAGAGTTTGATATGAAAACAAAAAATGTTTCGGTCATAACTCAGGTAGCAAACCCTTCATTTGGCATTAACGATCTCGAGAAGAAAGCTAAGGCATTGTTTGATTTCCTAAAGGAACAGGATGTTAAGTTTTTAGCTGCCCGGCAGTTTGGGCTTTTAATAAATCAGGCTAATAAGAAGTACGTTCCAGTGATTGTTGAAACGGAACGGCCAGAAGAAGTGAGCCTGTTGCTATCAAAGCATATCAGTTGGCTACTCGACGAACTTTCTTCCTCAAAAAATGAATTTATGATGTTTAAAATCGGCCATGGAATTATGAAGTATAAGTTAAACTGAATTTTTGTATAAGCTTAATTATTGATTTTTAAGAAGAATTTGGAACGTTGATCTTAGTTCTAGCTGTCCCGCCAAATTCCACAAAACAAAAATTATCCTCCTGGAAGTCAGCCGGCTTCTTTATAATTTCTTTGTACGATATCAATTTACCCCGGATTTGTTGCGCAGCTTCGCAAAAAAATCAAAGATGATCCGGCCAAGCCGAAGTACCTGATTACGCGATCAGGAATCTTTTATCGATTTGGCAGTTGTAGTACCAAAAATGTATTTCACTAAAGGAACTGGTATATGTTAAAACTTCATAATGGTGATCTCCACCCTCCTGTTTTTCTGCCTGGTGTCTGCGCTGGAGTTAGATGCGATTGGCTTTGTGCCGCCATAACCTTTGAAGGAGAGTCGCTTTTTGTTTATACCATTTTCAATAAGAAAGTTCGTTATTGCCAATGCTCTTTCTTCTGATAACTTGAGGTTGGCAGAAGAAGACCCCTGGTTATCGGTATGGCCGCCCAATTCAATTTCCAGGGAAGGATTTTCATTTAACAATTTTACCAGCCTGTCCAGTTCAGGTTCTGATTCGGGAAGAATTTCAGCTTTACTCTGGACAAAGAATATATTATTGAGTTGCACGGACTCGCCCACTTTTAGTGGAGTCAACTCGAGATCTCTGTTGATTTCCCGATAATCAGTTACTGACGTAAAGTCCTCATTTTGACTTATTGCTATAAATCCTTTAGCCTCCGCGCGGAAGCCATATACTTTTCCGGCAGGCAACACGATTTTATAATTACCATTTACAGGATCGGAAGTTGCAATACCGTTTTCATCATTTTTGGGCAGGCTTTCATAGAAAATATCCGCCTTGATCGGTTGCTTAGTTTTGGAGTTAATGACCCTGCCGGTAATCAAAACAACCGGATCGGGCTTAGCCTCCTTGGACAATGATATCCTGAAAATATCTTCATCAGTGAGGTTGGAATCCACCTTGTTGAGTGCTCCTGCCGTGGAGATGAAATAGGCAAAATCCCCTTTGGCAGAAATAGTATAGTATCCATCCCAGGCTGAGGAATTGATTGATTTCCCAATGTTGACCGGTGCGGACCAATTGGTCCACGTGTCATCCTGACGCCGCGTGTAGAATATATCGCTCTCGCCAAAGCCGCGATGGCCGTTTGATGCAAAATAAAGTGTTTTTCCATCAGAGGCCAGAAATGGTGCAAACTCCACTTTTGGGGTGTTGATGACTTTTCCCATATTCACTGGTTTCGACCATGAATCTTCACCGGTTCTAAAACTCACGTACAAATCCTGATCGCCCCTGGAATCTACTCGCTGCACGGCTGAAATAAGTACTTTTCCTGAGTTGGAAATACAATAATCCTGGTATTCGCTTAGATTCTGAAAATCTTCGATGTCCTGCTTCACTGGAAAGCTCCAGCCTGAAGCAGTTTTTCTGGCGACCGATACGCCGTCTTCCACTGTGCCATCATCGTGGTACGCGTTGATGACAGTCAGCGTGTTTCCATCCGGACTAACTGAGCATACGCCGTTGGGCAATTTGTCATTAACGGTTTACCCGGATTCAGCGCAAGGGTCCATTCTTTGCCAATGAGGTCGGACACATAGATGTCCTGATCATCGCGCTTACCACCCACATTCTCGGGGTGGTTCTTACGGGCAAAAAACAGTGTCTTCCCATCAGGTGATATCACTGGTTTTGATTCAAGATATTTTGTATTAATCTTGTCGCTCAAGCGTTCTTTTTCGGCAATAATCACGATCTCTTCCGCTTCAGCAACAGCTATGGAGGTGGCTGCGCCGGGAATGATTTCACCCTCGTATTCTCCCTCACAAATACCCACGGCATCGATTTGGGCCCAGCCTTTGGCGGTGTAGGTGTTCAGATGCACAGCTACTTTTTGAACGGCATATGGAGTTTTGTCGATTTTTACAGCCAACACATTGAAAGGCGCGGTATGGCTTTGTGGCTTCGTTTCATAGATAGTGTAGGAATTGTCATCCTTATCATAGAGCATGATTTTACTGACGCGTCCGGGTAAATAGCTTTCCACAACAATGACCTGACTTACAGGTTGCGGATTTTCGTATCGGAGCGTAACACTGCCAAACCCCATCTCAGCATTGATCCTGAACGCATTTTTGCTCATTTGTCCATAGGGTGCAGCGTCAGGTTCGCCGAGGATTTTTTCTGCCGAATACTCGGTTTCTGAAAATTGGTTGAATTGAAAATCCACTTCCGATGCCCACTGTATCTCCTGTGCTTTTACCATTATTGGTAAAAGTATCAATCCCGCTAAAATTATAAGTACCCTTTTCATGATGTGCTGATTAAGTCATCCTAATCCCTCCTAATACACATGCAAGTTTGTATTTATCGGTACGCCTTGCTGGTGAATTATTGAGAAAAAAGCACATAATTTTTAAAA
>JBGSYX010000214.1:0-3074 GCA_041750735.1 Cyclobacteriaceae bacterium | reverse complement strand
AAACGTGCGTACCATGAAATCCGGTAATGAAAAAGAAGAAATCTGCGAATGCAGGCGGGCCGTATTGATTCTCAACGAGATTAGCTCCAAAAATTGTTTTTTCAACCCATGCCCCATTTACAAGTTCACGAACCACCGATCCGGTATCGGTACCATGTATAAAGTGGGCCCACTCCCAGGCCTGACAACCAAGGAAAGTGAATCCTCCCAAAATGGTCCAAAGCATGTATTTCTCAACTCCTGCGCGGTCCATTCGGTGTCCCGCTTCCACAGCAAGTACCATAGTAACACTACTAAAAATAAGGATGAAGGTCATGATACCAACAAAAACGAGTGGTAACTCAACTCCATGAAGGAACGGTACTGCTTCGTAGACTTTCTCGGGGATTGGCCAATAAAGGTTTGAAAAAGTAAAATCTGCAACTTCTCCGGCATAGGCAGGATAGCTGAAACGTACCAAGCCATAAGAAACCAGCAAGGCAGAAAAAGTAAATGTATCAGAGATAAGGAAAAACCACATCATGAGCTTTCCATAACTCGCTTTCATGGGCTCAATGCCGCCCATCCACATTTTGGGTTGTACGGTATCTGTTGTCGTTGCTGTTGCAGCCATTGCTTCGTTAAATTATCAATTAAAAGTCAATAAAAAGAAAAACAAGTATACCCAAAGGATATCCAAAAAGTGCCAATATGTAGAACAAATCTCAATTCTACGTAAATTCTTTGCGTGTATTTTCAATCGGAAAGCAGAAATGAACGCAATTGCCAAAACAAGTAGTCCACTTATCAAGTGAAATGCATGTAATCCTGTAAAAACGTACAAAAACGATCCGGAAGGATTACCAACGAAATACACTTTCATGTTGACCATTTCCCGCCATCCTTCAAATTGCATCCAAAGAAATGCCAGGCCCAGCACAAAAGTAATAGAAATTGCAATTTTCAGATTGGTAAAATTATCTTTTTTTGCTGAATAATATGCCCATTGCATACTAAGACTACTAACAATTAGTACAATCGTGCTATATGAAAAAATGGCAGGCATTTCAAATTCCAGCCAGTTGCCTTCTGCCCGACGTACAAGATAGGCGCTTGTCTGAGAGGCGAACAACATGACTATGCTCACAATGAAGAGCCATAATATAAATTTCTTAGGATCTACTGAAAGGGTAGCTTCCGGTTCTTTCTGTATCGGTAGTTGATGAGAAGTACCCATATAATATCAAAGTTTGTCAATTAAAAAAGCTATTTGCACAATTGGCAAATAGATAAAGGAGCCAAACATCAGTTGCAATGCAGTTTTGTCTGTACATTTTCGCATCAAGTGAAATGTTTGGGCAAGAAATAGAACTCCAAAAAGAGTAGCCACAAAGGCAGAATTTATTCCGGTCATGCCTAACTTATAGGGTAACCATCCAACGGGCAACAAAAATAAGGTATAGATCATGATCTGAATGGTAGTATTCAGATCCTTGCCTCCCTGCGAAGGTAAGAGCTTAAATCCAGCCCGTTTGTAGTCATCGTCTAAAACCCATGCGATTGCCCAGAAATGTGGAAACTGCCAAAAAAATTGAATCGCGAATAAGATTCCAGGTTCAAGTCCAAAATGATTTGTAGCTGCGACCCATCCGATCATCGGGGGAAACGCTCCTGGAAAGGCGCCTACAAAAACTGCGATTGGCCCCACTCGTTTTAATGGGGTATATACAAACCCGTATAAAATAAGCGATAAAGCAGCTAGAAGAGCAGTACTTATATTAAACCAAACAGAGAAAATAAACAATGAAGTAACTCCAAGAAACAATGCCCATAAAACCGCTTCCTGCACTGTCAATCGTCCACTTGGTAGAGGACGGTCCATTGTACGTTTCATGAGTTTATCGAGATCCTTCTCTATAATCTGATTTATAATATTGGCTGCTCCGGTTATACCAATCGCTGCAATGCAGAACAAGGTAAGCATGGCCCAATCAATTTTGGGTGTTGCCAGGCTATATCCAAAGGCACCAGAAAATGCTACTAATGAAGCGAGTCTGAATTTCAATAATTCAAAAAATGCTTTTGCTTTACTGCCAATGGAGGGATTCCTTTCGGTAAGTATCATAGTATTATTTTTAGTCTGTTTAATTTTCAATTACGGGCGTGAGCCTTTCATCGAATGCTTTACGTGGATTTTCAACCCCTGAAGAAATATTCAACCAAATCACAAATTGCAATCCTATAATTAGGATACTTAAAGTCAAGTGTATTGGCTGAGCAAAGGCAGGAACTGCCCAATATGCCATGATGATACCAGTCCCAACTTCCATTAAGAGCACTATCGCAATCAGCTTGGCAAGTGTATAAAGTAACCCAGGAACTTGTAATGACTTTTTTAATTGATAGATCATTAGAATGTTGGCAACCAGCACAATCACCGAAAAAGACCGATGTATATAAAATGAAATTCCCATTTGATCTATCCATTGGTCCCGTGCTGCATAACCGATTCTGGCAATTATCAAATCCATTGCCTCACGTACCTGTGTTCCGAGTATTATTTGGATCAATGATAGTGCAATGACTATACTAAGAATCATCTTTAGCTTACGTCTCTGAACTACATTCTGTGGGTTTAGAGATTCAGCAAAAGATCTGCTAACCACAAATAAGAGGATAAATACAATAATGATTGCTACAACCATGTGAAGTGTAACCATTATTGGACTTAATTCAGTTGAAACAACCTTAGAACCCAGCCATCCTTGAAAACCCACGAGGATAAAAGCTAGTAGGCTTGCGTAAAATTGCGAAGGACGATTTGACTTTAAGTATGGAATTGAAGCAAGTAGTGTAGCAAAAATCAATAAACCGGTAAATGCTCCTAGTAGCCGATTTACATATTCAATCCAGGTTTTTACAGCATTAAACTCGATTTCTCCTTTAAGCTTACTGCCATAAATCTCTTTATAATCTAATGGTAGCTGAGATACCTCCGTTGGAGGTATCCAGCTACCAAAACATTTGGGCCAATCGGGGCATCCCATACCAGCACCAGTACTTCTAACCACTCCTCCTGCTACAATTAATAGATA
>JBGSYX010000213.1:0-14847 GCA_041750735.1 Cyclobacteriaceae bacterium | reverse complement strand
GCGCAGGATCAGGCGCAGGAATTAAGCCTGCCCAACGGAAAAGTGCACAGGATCATGAAAAATGGCGATATTCCCAAAGACAATCCTTTTGTAAATAATCCTGAAGCCATGAAAAGTATCTATTCCTACGGCAACAGAAATCCGCAGGGACTGGCTATACATCCGGTAAGCGATGAACTCTGGGCAACCGAGCACGGTCCCTTTGGTGGAGATGAACTCAATTTGATCAAAGCTGGAAAAAACTATGGCTGGCCGGTAATAACATATGGCAGAAACTACAATGGTACTGTCATTACGGAGCAACCAATAAAGGAAGGTATGGAGCAACCCAACCTGTACTGGAAGCCATCCATCGCTGTTTGTGGATTGGACTTTTACAATGGAAAAATGTTCCCAAAATGGCAGAACCAATTGCTGGTGGGCGCGCTGAAATATGAGGAAGTGAGATTGCTGCAAATCCATGAAGACCGGGTGATCCATGAAGAAACCATCGTGAAAAACCTGGGCCGGGTGCGGGATGTACAAACCGGACCAGACGGAGCCATCTATATTGTACTCAATAATCCTGACAAGGTGATCAGACTCACACCGGCAGACAAACCCTGATGGAGAGAAAAAGTAAGTTATTTGAATTCCATTTCCTTCTTTGTCTTTAGAGCTCGCATGCCCAATTGGATTATGGCGAAAACCAGCGACTGGCGTTTGTCTTAGTGTAAATCGAATAAGCCACGAACATCATTCGGCGGAAAAACTCGGATATGATCAAATATATACGGAGTATAGGATAACGCGACAGGAAAACCTCGCGAATCTTGGATTTCGTGATGGTAAGACCAATCTTGAGATAGCTTAAGAATCGCACATCTTTAAGCACACCGTAACAAAGCACATCTCCAATGTTTTCAAAATGCCGAAGGTCAAGTCAAGTAATGAACTTATGAGGATGATAAATGAGAGCATTCGCTTGATGTAGTTCAACCGGGGCTTCTCACTCTGCCCTACAGGCCGCTCAAAGCCCTATTTATTGTGCTTAGTCTTTCCTTTATTTTATCTATCAGTTTGTCCGCTTTACGATTCGCGTATGCTTTTCTCCTAAAGAGTTTTAATGCACTTACAGGTAGAATAAGTAAGTCTTGAGCTTGTCCATAGTTCAAGTCGTCAACACGGTCAAAATAACCAAGGTCAAACCATCGCTCTCTAATGTCCCAACTCAGCTGGAAAGTGTCCGATGTTTTGTAGTTGGACCACTGACAAAGCATTGTTTGAAGACCTTCCCTGTCCCATTCATCCAGAACAAGTTCGTTATTTCTGGAAGTCAGAAAAGCGTTAAGCCTTTCACGAGCTACTTCCTGATATGTCAATATGTTTTTTACTGCAAGATGCATTTTAAATTGAGCACAACGAGTCGCTATGCCCTGGCGTATATTTTCAATTTATCTGACCGCATCCCTTCCTTGATATCTGGACATTTTGTTAGAACTGTATGGCGTTAAAAATTCATTTCTGACTAAGCCATAAAAATATAGCCGGTGTTATTCATACAATTCATGAATGACTCTAACGACTAATCAATAGGTTTAATGAAATTCATCAACGCCCTGTCGTGGTTATTTACAATCCTACATTCGTTATCGAAATACATCGTAGCACCGTTTTCGGCCGTATAGGGCTCCCATACCGGTAGTACACCCTCTACATTGGGATTACCTGTTTTAATAAAGTTTATCCATGCCGAACTCATTTTGTCAGCCATTTTCCATGCTTCTTCGGTATTGCCTGTCCAATCAGCCCTCAGGTCAACGGTGTTGAATGCCAAAGGAATGTCCAAACCATGAAAAGAACCTCTTGATGCACTATCTACCTGACTTTTCCATGCTAAGAAATAAACATACAATGGGGCACTTGACTCAAAAGCCCTTGCATCGGCTGTGCGTATGGTATATGGCCTGAAAACCTTATCTATAGAAAGAAGATCCTGAGGTGTATAATCGGGATAGGCCTTAGCAAATAACTCAATGTATTGTTCGGTTTTGTCGCCATATTCTTTTGCTAAGCTGTCTTTTGCCTGTTCCAGTGTTAGATCTTTTTCGCCATAATATGTTCTCATTAGTTCATTTAGAGTTGAGCCAATCATTAGTGGTATTTCATTAGAAATATCAGCAAATCCGGGGCTGAAAGGTTGTTGGAGCAAAACGTCTCCATCGGCAGAAGGTGCGAAGCCGAACATAGTTGGTGACCCGGGTTTTCGTGGTCCGGAGATTTTTGCTATTGCATCATTTCCTGCTTTCACAAGATCTAGGTAAGGGATTGTATCCAGTTTTTCAACATCGTTCGGTGTAAGTCCTAAATTTTCAAGTACGGCTAAACCCAGTACTTGCGATTTCTCTTTAGTCATAGTGTTACGAAGCGTTCCACTTTGAATAATTGCCTTGTGGAACAAATCTTTTGCGGCCGGCATACACATGAGAGTACCAACTTTTCCGCCACCGCCCGATTCGCCCACAATGGTTACATCGGATGGATTGCCTCCAAACTTCTCAATATTTTTTTGGGTCCACTCCAGGGCTTTCACAATGTCGAGCATACCAACATTGGCCGATTGGGCATAGTTGGAGCCACAAGTTGACAAATCGAGAAAGCCAAGTATGTTCAGCCTATGATTTACCGATACGAACACCACATCACCTTTTTTAGCCAACGCTTCGCCATAGGTCATAGGATCGTTGCTGGCGCCTACGTGAAAACCACCTCCATGCAACCAGAGCATTACCGGACGCTTTTTGCCATCCTTAATCCCTTGTGTCCAGACATTTACACTGAAGAGTTCTTTTTCATTTTGAACTGAATCGGGATACCATGGCACTATTTGTTTGGCTACCGGCCCAAAGTCCTTACATTCAAGAACCCCGTCCCAGGCATCGGGATCCTGTGGAGGCATAAATCTTTCGGCCTTGGCATAAGGTATCCCCAGAAAAGAGAATACACTATCGCTAACACTGCCAGATACATCACCAGAGGTGATTCTAACAACTGGCTCTTGATTGTTGGATGTCTTTAGGTTACAATGTGTTAAAAAAAATCCGGCTGTAATTAAAAAAAGTAAAAGAAAGCTTGTTAGTCGTCTCATAGTATAAAAATTTGTCTGGGTTCTAATAATGTTCAAAATAATGTAAAAAAATCATTTTTATCTCAATTTACCTTGTTATCAGAATCTCTTTTTGCATTCGGCACAACGCCATGTCCGCAGCATCAGATGTCAATTCAAGGAATGAACTGATGAGGATGAAAAGTATTGGGAAGTAGCTCTAATTTCAACTTACTCTAATTCTGATGGGACTTAAATCGGCAGCTACTGCCACAAAAAAAGATTGAAATACCTTAGACAAACGCTTTAGATCAATCACCCGCATCGCATGATGTAGTTCAACCGGGGCTTCTCGCTTTGTCACTACGTGCCGCTCAAAGCCCTAGTTCTTGTGCGCAGTTTCAAAAATCCAAAATGTTCAACATTGTGTAGCGTAACCTATTCTCAAAAACTTCTGAGTCCACTGAAACAAACTGCAATGTAATATTTCTTATACTAGAGCGGCTATCATTCCTTTTCTCCTCTAAAATGTCTACAATTTGAGTGTCATTCAGTCCCTTTGGTATGTCCGAAAAGGTGTCGCGTACATACTCTTTAAATTTATTTCTTTCTTCATCGTCCTTCACAAAAAATGCTATGTTCAGAATAGAATCAATCTGTTTATGGTAAGTTTTGAATTCATTGAAGGCCTTAGGATTCTCTAATATAAAACTGTCAACAACAGTTTTGTCACTCACGGTAAGAGGTCGAATAAAGCAGGGATGAACTGATTCCATGGAAAAAGAGCGTTTCCCTTTTTCATTTAGCAACCTTTTCACGAAAACAGATGTCCGCGTAGCTTTGGTTGGGAATAACTCGTCCACACTGACGACTCTAGTTATCTGCCAAAGTCCTTTAGAATATGAATATACCCAATCGTTAATGTTCATTGTCCATTTTTGAAATTGCGCAACGGCCGAAGGTTTGCGCCGCTGGAGATAGTTTAGCACAAATTTAACACGTAAAAACAAAAATATGAAAACAGAAAACTTATCAAGCGAGAACGTAAACGCCAATAGAGTAAACCCTTTGCGCCCAGTATGGGCTTCTGGTATCGAAGATACCAAATTAATCATGAGGGTGAAAGTCGCTTATGCCCGGGAATTAACGTCCCGAAGCAGTAACACATCGCAAGGTGGTATGCTGTGAGGCGTATACTGAAGGAAACGAGCATGTAAACCCTGGTTCCAACCTCGATAATTATCGGGGCATACTGAAAAGGAACTGGATACAGAGGCCGGTCAGATAGGATAAGGCAGCCACTCATGCTGACGTCCAAAGGATGGGGGAAATAAACCACCAAAAGTCTGGCAGGTAGATCCGGTGGATATTGGGGGAAGGAATATACCCTTACCTGGGGAGATCTTGCAATAGATTTGTTTTCTATGTGCCAAGAAGTCAGCTGAGGCCATAGTAGTCGCCTAGAGGAGCGGGAATGCTAAACCCATACCTCCAAGTACTCAAGGAAACGAAGAAGTGCTGAACGTTAGGTGAATCGAAATTTTGACAAGGAGCCTTTGTGTAGTCATATTTTAATAGTATAAGAGAAGGGTAGATAGTTTAAAGGTCGTTTACTCTATGCCGGACCAACCGCCGTATAAGTGTCCCATACGCCAGGTGATGAGTAAGCCGTCCTGGTGTAGATCCGGCCGTCAACCATTTATACGATCATCAGCCCTTTTTCCACTAAGAATCTTGATAATTCGTTTATAAATTATGCTCGATATTGACCACGTGTTTTCACCACTGGTATTCACAAACTGAATAACTACTGCATCAATATCCTGATGATAGCGTGCGATACTTGAATATCCTGGTAATAAGCCTGTATGATCGTACATGTAAATTGAAGAATACACGGCCTGTTCTTCGTTAGTCAATAAGGTACCATCATTCAATGCCCTCAAGAATATTCCCACATCGTGTATAGTCGCTACCATTGAGCCACCAGGACTTTTATAATCCATACCCTTTAGATCACCGTCATACTCTTTGATGTATCCACTGACCAATTCTTCTTGATCAACCTCACTCAACAAATTGAATGTATGGGTCAGTTCCAGGGGACGTAATATTTCCTCATTAATAAATTGATGGTGGCTATATCCCAGCACCTTGTCGAGAATGTTACCAATCAAAAGATAATTAGTATTGGAATATCGGTAACGAGTGTCAGGTTGGAAATCTGCTGGTTTGTCCAGTGCAAATTTTAAATAATCACGAAGCTTCGACGGAAGATCAAACCATGGGAATTCGGGATCGTCCGTGAAATTTGGAATACCGCTCCGGTGTTGCAGCATCATTCTCAGCGTGATCTGATCAGCATTTTCGATTCTTCCAACAAGTTCAGGCAGGTAATCAGCTAGTGTCTTTTCCAAAGACAAAGTTTGATCATTGACTAATTTCGCAGAAGCAACAGCTATGTACAACTTGCTTATACTGGCAATTTTGAACAAGGCATGTGGATCGGCTGGCAACTGTTTTTCTTTGTCTTTCCATCCTGCTGAGTAAAAGGCCGGCTCAGCACCCTCTTGGTCTATATAGACAATAATGCCATCCAGCCCATGATCAATAGCATCATCAACTTGTTCCTGAATTGTATCTGGTAATGGCAATATCCATAACCATACTATATCCCAAGGTGGAAATATGGTGATACTGATAATGGCTATAGCAGACATGGTTAATTTGATTAGTCGTCGAACAATTGGTTTCATTTTTCTGAATTCAAATAAATTTAATGGTTAGTAAATAGACTGTTTTCTACTGGCAAATCCAGCTGGTTCCGTTGGAATTTTTACATCTCCGGTTTTGTTGAAGTTCCATTTTAACCCAAACAATGGCCTCAGTAAACCGATCCTCCTGATAATGAATTCATAAATCAGGTAACACATGGCGCCAGTGAACAGAATGATTGCAATGAATTTTAGCATTACGGATATCTCCAAAGGTAAAATGATCATGGCCCCGGCATACAATACAAACATGTGGATAATGTATATCGGGTAGGCAGCCTGGCTTAAATAACTTAGAGTAGCACCGGGCTTGTTCAGGTATTTATGCCCAAAACCGAAAACCGCAAGTATCCAGCAATTGGATTCGATAGCCATGAGATAACCAGGTGATTTCAATTCAAAAACCATCAACCGGATGATATATAAGGCTACAGCTAAACCGAAATAAAGCCACCTCCATTTTAATACGGTTTGCCAGAAAGGTTTGCCGCAATACACGAAAAGAAAGCCGAAAAAGAAAGCCAGGAGTCCGAGGAAGAAGCCATGCCAAGTCTGAGCATACATTTCAAAAATCTGAGGCTTGGCAATAATGGTTTCAAGGATAAAGAAGACCGATATGGATATTGGCCCTATTGGATTACTCATGAAGGACGATAACCCTTTAATGAACATGTTCCCTTTTGTTTTCTTCAGGTAAAAAAAGAGTGGAAGGAGCAATAATACATAAATGAAAATGTTACCGAGAAACCACAAATGGGCCGGATGAGCATAGTAACTCATAGGTAGGTTGTAGTATTTCTGGAAAATCAGGAAATGTAGAGGAGAGATAGCTACTATGCCAAAGATAAAAGGAATTAGAATTCGCTTTGTTCGTTCGAGAAGCAACTCCCTCCAGGTACGCTTCCGTATAGCAAAATATACACCCATACCCGAAACGTAGAACAAAAGTGGTATCCGCCAAATATTTATCATGGTCATGGGTTTCCACAAGCTTTCCATTAGATCGTCGCTCTTGATAAAGCCGATGAACATCGCCCATGGCTGGAAAATGATTGCAATGTGGTAGATTAGTAGCAATCCGATCGCGATCACCCTTAACCAGTCTATATCGTATCTTCGTTCAGTACTCATTGAAATTGGATTTTGGATTAATTACTGTAACATCATGGCAATGACAGGCCGCGTCTTTTCCAGTTCGGCCATGTCGAGTTGTAAGCCAAGCGGACTAAATTGTTGCTGCAACATTTCATATATCGGCTTGATCTCGGAAAAAGGCCCTATTACAGTTTCTCTTGGTGTCGCACCAAAATTGTTTTTTGCAGTCTTATCTGCTTTTGCATCAATAAGCATCTACACGATATCGACCCGACAAAAAAATGCGGCGGTGTGCAAGGCTGTAGCTCCATCATTATTTTTAATGGTCAAATCAGCTTTAGCATCAATCAATACTTTAGCAATATCTGTTTTGCCGAAGGCCACAGCTGAGATTAAAGGTGTAGAACCGCTCATTTGATCTTTTATATTGATATCTGTTCCTACTTCAATATGCTGTTTAACGATTTCGAGATTGTCGGTCATTATAGCTGTTTGAATGTCCATTGCAGGTTTTTCTACTCCGGAGTTTTTATTGGTATTTTTGCTGCTTTGGCTACAGGCCGGCAACATAATTGCGATGAATACCAGGTTCATAAGTACGCTGAGAGAATTGATTTTTAATGTTTTCATGATTTTAATTTTTAGAATTTGAAATTGTATTTATGATTTCTACAAAGGTCATACACGATCTAAGGCAAGACCTATGAGTTATGCATCCAAATCCATAAAGTTTGAAGAAGGCATAAAAACTATGAAGCGTAGAATATAAATTATGAAGCGAATCAGTGCTTTTTCTTAGTATTATCGGAAATCCCAATAGTGCCGGTCTGCATTAAATTTTGCAAATTGCGCAATGACCAAATCTGTGTCAGAAGTATCTTTCAGCGGAGATAACTTTATTGATCGAGCAGAGGCCATCATTCTGGAGAACGTCTCAAACGAACAATTCGGCGTTTCTGAATTGGCAGAAGCAATGAACACAAGCCGTTCTAACCTGCTCAGAAAGGTCAAGAAGGATATCAAGCTTTCAGCGAGTCAGTTCATTCGTCAGGTTCGTTTGGAAAAAAGTATAGAGATCCTTGGACAGACTTCGTTGACTGTTTCAGAAGTCTCATACAAGGTAGGCTTTGGTAGCACATCCTATTTTATAAAATGTTTCAGGGAGTATTATGGATATCCACCCGGTGAGGTAGGTAGCAGAGGAGTCTTTAATAATAGCCGAGGCTCAGCCGCCAGGCAGCGACAGTTGGTTGCCATTATGTTCACCGATATTGAGGGGTATACTTCTCTCATGCAAAAGGATGAAAGTAAAGGAATTGCATACAGAGAAAGGCACAGAAAAGTTTTTGACTCCACTACCAAAAAATATAACGGCCGCATCTTGCAGTATTATGGTGATGGTACTTTAAGCACATTCCCAAGTGCCATTGATGCTGTGCAATGTGGAATTGAAATGCAGCTTGCTTTTAGAGAGGAACCCAGGGTCCCGATTCGGATCGGCATTCATTCGGGCGATACTATTGTAACAGATGAAGAAATTATAGGGGACGGTGTTAATGTAGCTGCCCGCATTGAAGCACTATCCAAACCAGGAAGCGTTTATATCTCCGACAAGGTATATGATGAAATAAAAAATCAACCGGACCTGCTAACATCCTCCATGGGTGTTCATAAACTGAAAAACGTCACAAAGCCCATCGAAGTTTATGCTGTTTCCAATGATGAGCTTGGTGGTATTGAGACGCCGGACAACAGAGTCACCGAAAGTAATAAGCTTGTAAAATGGTCCGCAATAGCTGCAGCTATAATCCTACTTGGCATCCTGGCTTATTCCTCCGGTATCTTCAGTAGAAAATCGAGTTCCGGTTTCGTTGAAGATCTGAATAAGTCCATAGCAGTATTACCATTCAAAAACGAGAGCAGTGATTCTTCAAACCAGTATTTTGTCAATGGTTTGATGGAGTCGACTTTGAATAACCTGCAAAAGATTAAGGACCTCCGGGTGATCAGTCGCTCTTCCGTGGAAAAATACAGAAATACCAATAAGACAATTCCGGAAATGGCTAAAGAACTCAATGTCATTTACTTTATTACAGGTAGCGGACAGAAGATTGGAGATCAGGTTTTGCTTAATATTCAATTGATTGAAGCTTCTGACGAAAGACAGATTTGGGCAGAGCAATACAGTCGGCGAGTCGTGGATATTTTTGAACTGCAGAATGAAGTGGCCTTGAAAATAGTAGGCTCAATTGAAGCCATAGTAACTCCTGCCGAACTTGAACTATTAGAGAAAAAACCAACCGAAAATCTGCTGGCTTATGATTTCTATTTACAGGCACTTGATCCTTTTTTCACCAGAACAAATGAAGGTCTTGAACAAGCCATTGGATTATTTGAAAAAGCGATTGAACAGGATCCAAAGTTCGCACTCGCCTATGCCAACATCGCCATATCATATTACCTTCTCGAAATGTTCCAAACCGAAAAGCATTACACTGAAAAAATTAATAACTACGCAGATAAAGCCTTGCTTTATGATTCTAAGTCAGCCGAGAGTCTGATTGCCAAGGCATTTTACTACATACAAACAGAGGAGTACCAGCTAGCCCTGCCACATCTGGAAAAGGCCCTGGAGTATAATCCTAATTCAAATCTGGCGGTGCAAATGCTTGCGGATTTTTATTTTCGTTTGATTCCCAATGCAAACAAATTCCTGGAGTACGCATTGAAAGGAGTTCAGCTCAATGTTGCCGCCAATGATTCTGTCACCCAGAGCTATATCTATTTACAGCTGAGTAATGCCCTGGTGTCAGCAGGATTTGCTGATGAGGCGTTAAAATACATCAACATGTCCCTGGATTACAGTGAGGAAAATTATTATGCGCCACATTTAAAGGCATTTATCCTGTTCGCCAAGGATGGTAATATTGAGAGGACCAGAAATTTGTTAATTAAACAATGGAATAAGGATACAACCCGTCTTGACATTTTGCAAGATGTAGCCAAGCTGTATTATGTGCAGGAAAATTTTGACAGTGCCTATTTCTATTTTACAAAATTTGTTAAAGCCAGAGAAGATAATGGCCTGAACATTTATGTGCAGGAAAACGCCAAAATTGCGATGGTCTATAAAAGGATGGGTTTTGTTAAGAAAGCAGAGCAGCTTTTTAATGAGTTTTCAGCATATTGCGAAGCGGATCAGTCAATTTACAGAAGTGTTAATATGGCTGTAAAATATGCCTACGAGGGAAAGTTCGATCTAGCTATGGAGCAACTCAGCAAATTTTCCGAAGCAGACAATTATCAATACTGGTTTTTGTTAATTGAAGATGAACCTCTACTTAAACCCTTAAAAAGTCAACCTGGGTTTGAGCGCATCATGCAAAAGATCAAAGACAGATTCTGGGAAAATCAGGCCAGGCTCAAAGAGACACTAAAGGAACGAGGACTGCTTTAAATAGGCTGGTGATTAGTCCTGCAATTCAAATGAGACCGTTGAGAAGTTGTGAGAGAGGATTGAATTGAAAACAATTGAGCAATTCAATAAAGTACAATTGAAAAGGAAAGAGCTCGCGTTTTTTGAGGCTACACCGTTGCCAACAGAAAAATTGATGAAATCCCATAGATAGAGGCTTGAATCCAATTACCAACATCTTCGAGATGGCTTTTGCCACACCTTGTTGCTCGAGAGCTATGTTTTTGAACTACCCCAGGGTGGAGATTTCAGAGCGATTCATGGTCAGCCATGCGCTTAGTCTGATAGTTGCAAAAGGCTTGACCTAACCACTAAACCGACACTTTAAACAGGTGTTTTTAGGTTTGTTCCTTTCTTAACCAAAGTCAATGAATTCAGCCTTATGGGCAATGTAGATTTGTATAAACAAATTTAAAACTATGATTATGAAAACTAATGAATTGAATCTATCGACAAAAACATTGGCCAGAACAACCGGATTCTTCTACCTATTGATTATTACAGGCGGATTGATGAGTGGGATGTTAGTAAGAGGATCATTGATCGATCCCACTAGCCCTGAGATTACCTTGGATAATATCATTCAAAACGAATCTTTATTCAGGTTAGGGTTTTTAGGGGATATGATCATGGTTCTATCTGACGTAATGGTAACCGTGCTTTTCTACTTCCTACTTGTAAACGTTCACAAAGGTCTTGCAATCCTTGCGGCCGTTTTCAGATTATTACAATCATCAGTGCTTGGCGCAAACTTGATCAACCTGTTTAAGCCTATACTGATGATTCAAGGTGCAGATTTAATGTCAACTGAACAATTGACTGAACTAAGTATTGATGTAATGACGCAGATGCAAGTCTTCGACTATGGTTACTTAATCTCAGGGGTTTTCTTTGCAATCAACTGTTTGTTAATGGGGGTTCTTTTGTACAAATCTGCTGATTTCCCAAGATTAATTGGCATAATGATTTTCATTGCCGGTTTAGGATATTTATTTAATTGTATGGCAAGTTTTATCGCACCTTCACTTATTGAAGTTAGTGCTATGGTGATGCTCTTTACTGCAGTTATTGCAGAATTAACTTTTTGTGTATATCTATTGATAGTTGGGGTAAGAAACAAAAAGAACTCAATACCAACGGTAGTTTAGGACTTATTCCTTAGGGCAATACGTTTTCGTATCCTGCTCAAAGACTCAGGCTGCACACCTAAGAATGTCGCTAGGTGATATTGAGGAACCCGCTGGAGCAACTCTGGTCGGGTTTCTTGCAGCATTAAATACCTCTCTTCCGGATTCTTGGTAAGATAGTTTTGAAGGATTTCCTGTTGTTTGCCAAATTCTTGCTCAATGCTATTTCTGCAGAGGGTTTCAAATTTCGGGTGTTGTTTATAGAGCTTTCGTTCATTATCAAAACTTAATACAGCCAATGTGGAATCTTCAATACATTCGAAGAAATGATTTGCAGGAGTTTTATTGAGATAGCTTAAAAGTGAGGCAATCGGTTCTCCTTCCACAAAGAATTGAGTTGTTCTTTCTTCGCCATTTAAAATTTGATACGAACGAACACAACCTTTGATGTTGAAGAAACATTCTTTTGCAATGCTTCCTTCTTTTAAAAGAAGTTGTCCCTTCTTAAATTCTTTGATGGGAATTAGGGTATCCACTGCTTCTATTTCTTCAGGAGACAGAGACATTTCATTTGCAATAAAATTAGATATTTTTAATTCCATCGTGTTTTTTTAATGAAACCAGACGGTAAGGCTAAAAATAGTACAGCAGATCGAAGTGAGTCACTGATCACCAAATCAAAGTTGATAAAACCTCTGACAGAACCATCCCCACTGCATGCCCTATTCTTTTTAGTAAATGTGGCGTGCCCAATAATGGCAACTTGTATCGAAGATACAAAATTATTCGTGAGGGTGAAATTCCCTTTTGCGCTGGAATTAATGTGCGAAGCAGTAACAAGTCTCAAAATCTGAGCTTGAAATCCGGATCGGCAGAACAAAGAAGCACAGAAGTTCAAGGACTTGCCGGAATTTTATAATTTTGGTACGGATGCTGAGCGCGAATTGACGCTCAGGAATGACCTCTTAAAAATAAACCGCGAAGTGGCGGACATCGTCGCTTCGTATCAGTAGATGGAGATTACACTCAAGTTGCTCGGCGAACGCCTGAAAGAAATCCGCAAGGCCATGGGTATGCTCCAGGAAGACGTGGCCAAACACCTCGACGTAAACCAGAACGCTATCTCCCGCATCGAAAACGGCGTAGGAGGGGGGGACAATAAATCTTCAAAATCCAATAAAAAGAGGTTGATATTACTATAATTCAATCCCCTCTTCCTTACCAACAGAACGAATATATTTCGCAGCCAGACTATATTCTTCCTGGGTAGTCAAGTGTTCCATCATGAGTGGGATATCCTTAAGCTTGCTCAGTTCTTTCAAAAAGACACCATAATCCAAGAAACCTAGGCCAGGTCTGCATTCTGTAAGTTGTGGGGTGTAGATATCTTCCCTCAACACAATGTCTTTGCCGTGACAACTGCGAATATGTGGGCCTAGTTTGTTAAAGCAATCTTTGATCATTGCACCGCTGTTGTAAAATAATTGTGGGCTTACAATCAAATTCATCGGGTCCAGGTGTACACCGAATTGTTTGCGGTCAATTGCTTTGATGAGTCGCACATAATTGTCTGCAGAATCCGGATAAGCCCATGGCATGGGTTCCAGGGCAAAATAGGTACGGGTAGGTGCTACATCGTCAATAATTTCCCGGGCAGTTTGTACAATTTCATCAAACGTTTCTTGCGATAGGTTGTCCTTATGAGGCCCTGCCCATTGCTTTGGGTTTTTCGATCCACTTACATTTACACAGCAGTTGGCCCCAATAGCATCTGCCAGTTGTAGTGCCTTTTTTGTTTTTTCTATGGCGTCACTTCGCAAATTCATATCCGGACTAATCAGGTTTATCCAGACACCAACTTCCGAAATCACTATATCTGCTTTTTTCGCAGCCTGCTCATAGGCTTTAATTTCATCAGAAGAAGCGCCAGGTTGTAAGGGGCAATATGCTGCACGATACTGTTGTCGTTTCAGTGCAGAGATCCAGGAATCCGGGGAATCAATTTTTTCAAAAACCGGACCGCCAAGACGGACATAGGAACTTTTGTTTGCAAACGAATAAAGTGAAGGAGATATCGCCGTAAATGCGGTTGCTTTAATGACCTGTTTGTTGAATATTCTGCGTTTCATAGTGAATTATTCAAGTCGAAAATGTTACATGAGAGTTTATTAATGAAAGCGTATATTTCTAAAATATTTACTGGTTTTAATATTAATGAAAGATTAAAAGTTTACAGTATTTTTTTCGGTGGATTTTTTGAAATTGGAACAAACTTGATTTAGTCCTCAACATCATCCTTTCGGGGAGTCCAACATCAGGAGGCGAGGCTAAAGCTGATCAGCATGCCTCATCCATTTCTTTGATGAGTGTGCCATGATATTTCTCAATCAGTGTTGTGTGGATTTCACGGTTCTTTGATAGGACTTCAAATGCACGATCTTCATCCGATCCCATCAGGGCTGTGTACCCGACAATATCGGTGAACATGATGGCAGCTAATCTTCGGTTTTCGGCCATAGTTGGGATGTTTTGGCGGATAACCGGTTCTGGAAAGTTTTAACAAGTAAACAATATACTGATATGTTTGATACTCAACAAACCAGGTGATCAAATGAGTTATGAAGGCATATCAAGGAAGCAAGCTGGATTCTTCAGTTTTTCAGATTCATTCAATAGCAAGCTCCCCACGTTTTTCCAATTCTCGGATTTGAGCAACTGCTGCTGCCTTTTTATCGATATCCTCTTTGATGATTTCCTTAAACTCCTCATTATCCCATAAATTCTCAAACATAATATCGTATTGGGCAAAACTTATTGGAATTATTTCTTCGAAATCCGTAATATATATCTGTTTAGTAAAATCCCTTAGATGTTCTAGTGCACTTGCCTTATTTCCAAGTGAGGCATAAATCGCAGCCTGGTGATAATCATGGTTATCTGGTATATTCAAGGTTTTGCCTTTATTTAGCCTAACTAATTGTTTTTCAATGATATCCATGCCATCCTCCTGAAGCCCCAACTGGATCTTTATAAAACCTTCTCTATAATCTCCGATGTATGATCTAATATCAGAATTTTCAAGCCCTTCTCTCATGTTTTGAAAGTATCTTAAGGATTTATCGAATTCTTTTAGTTGAAAATTTGCAATAGCTAGTGTTAAGTTAATTATAAATTGACGGATACAGTCTTTTCAATTTGACTCTTGCCTCTTTATTTGTGAACTGCCAATTTATTTTGCTGTTCTTATTATTTCGATGAGTTTTCCAGGCATTAACCTCTTCTTTTATTTTC
>JBGSYX010000212.1:0-17523 GCA_041750735.1 Cyclobacteriaceae bacterium | reverse complement strand
TTAAAGCGCTTTTTACATAGTGGTCCTTGCGCAAATCTGTCTTTCTCCCAAAAACTTTACATGACCGTCTTCGCCACATAATTGTTTTGATTTTTAAATAGAAATAGAACATCTTTCGGCTTGAACCAAACAAAGATGACTGACCGCCAACGTTCTTTCCTGCTTGTTTTAATAGCATTACTAATCTTCCCTTTCGCTGTTTCGGGTCAATCAAAAGCGCCTGGCCGCAAACCCATCGCAAAATCAGCTGCCGCCGATGGCAATCAATGGTGGATCGGATTACGTGCCGGTATAAATCTCAATTCAGCCTCTATCACAGAATCCTATTCGATTTTTTCGTATCCAGTGGACATACCTGGTGGTGATAATGAAAAACAGTATAGCACTTTCAGTACCCCGGCTCTGGAATTTGGCTTCAGTGTATCGTATGAATTTATGCGTGGACTTTCAGTGAACTTGCTACCCGTATATTCCTCCAACCGGCTTTCCTACACCAACAACTTCAGCTGGATGGAAGCAACAGAGCCCGAAAATCTCGTTCAGATATCCTATGACATAGAAATCCGGTTACAATATGTACAATTCCCATTGACGGTGAAATATGAGCTGACTCAATCCAAATTCAAGCCATACATTCAGGCAGGCGGGTACTATGGATTACTGACTGATGCCATTAAAAAAGTAGAAACCACAAGCCTTGACCGCGCCTCCGGTGCAGACGAAGAGAAAAACGTAACTGAACTTTCTGTTGGCATCGATGACAGGATCCGCAAGAATAATTATGGTGTACTGGGAGGCATTGGATTTACCTGGAATCTTGGAAACGCACGCTTTGGCCTCGAAGCCAATTATTTGTACGGCCTCCAAAACCTGGACAACAGCGCCAATAAGTATTACGACAATCAGTTACTCACTGGTGTTTATGATGTGCCCGATGATTACAGTCTAAATACCATTGAAATTTTGTTGCAGGCCATCATCCCCCTTAAATTCATCACCTCCAAAGAGTATGTACCGCTTTAGCGAATCTCTCATGAAAAAGAATATTTCAACTTTATCATCCTATATCTTCTTTGTAGCAATTCTGGCAACGTCCTTCTCGTGCACCGAAGTGGAAGACTATGCCCCAGCCGAGAGTTTCATGAAAATTTATAATAATCCCTCATTCGGTTCATCATATATACCGATTGATATGGTGCAAGCCGGTAGCAACGGCTACTTTATCCTGAGCGCCTATAACAAGTGGAATACCTACATTCTGAGGGTTGACTCTGCCGGGGAATTCATGTGGGATTATAATCTTGAAGAAAACTTAGTGAATCCCATTGAAGGTGTATTTTATGAAAATGGATCGTTTTTCTTTTTCTGTATGGATGAAATATCGCTCGCCACTCACCTGATGAAGTCCGATGACGGAACCAAATCAGCCTCCGTGGAACGGGTATATAGCGATATTATTTATCCGCTCCATGCCTCGGTAGTGGACGATGGATATCTGCTTGAAAGTTACAACAGAGAATCCTACAGCACACGGCTGTCAAAATTCAATGCTTCTTTTGGCGAATCCTGGCATGAAGAATATGAAGTAGAACAGGACGTTGAAGAATCCATCATCAGCCATCTGGCGAGAATCGGCGATCGCCTGCCCTTTTTCACCGGCCAGGCGGGCAACAGGTATTTTCTGAATGGCTATTACAATTACAGTATGTCACTGCTCTGGGTCAATGCTTCGGGTGGCGCTCTTACAGGAGTCATCAATGGATTCAGAGATGAAAGTGTGATGAGTTCAGCGCTGTATCTTGACGGTAATTATTTTGCCTTGTCGCGATACAGTTATGGGGAAAACGTGGTAATTCCACGCATGGAAATCAACACCTCGTCGATTGGGATAAGTACAGAACTCGTTGGAAACATTCATCCGGAGATCGTACCTGATGCTTTTGTTCATTCGCAATTGCTCAATATCTATGGGCAAAAAGTGATTATTTACGCCACCAGCACCAAGGCAGGAGAAATTCTGCTTTACGCTTATGATGCCACCTCCGGCACCCTTGTCGGCACCTATCACATTGGCCACATCAACCCTTATTCGGCTATCGACTTTACAACTACCACAGACGGAGGTCTGGCTATTCTTGGCAATACATTTGTAAATGGCAGGTTTTCACGAATTGCGCTTATAAAACTTTCGGCCCTGCAGTTGGATGAATTGATTAATCCTGAATGATACACATACTTAAAAAGCAATAAAATCCCTTATAAGTTTGCCGGCGATTGATCTCGTTTGCTTCCACGCGAAGGACGCAAAGCAAAACGCAGATTGCGCAAAGCGAAATCCACTGACTACATCGCGGTCTTTGCGATCATCTCCGTGTACTTTGCGTGAATCAAATAATTGTTCATTTTTATAGAACAGTTAAAAACCATCAGGAAAATATTTCTAATGAAAAATAGCAAAACAGCCATCATCACCGGTGCGGATCGGGGTATCGGCAAAGCCATCGCAGAATATTTTGCAGCAAATCATCACCATGTCATAATTGCTGAAATAGAGGAACGTCTGGGTCGGGATACTCAAAACTCTTTCCGAAAGCAAGGTGGAAATGCCACGTTCATCAAAACGGATGTAAGCGATGTAAATGACATTGAAAAAATGACAGAGTTGGTCATGAAGGAAACCGGTCGGATTGATGTACTTATCAATAATGCAGGAATATCCAGGTTTGAATTGATTGAAAGTATTACAATCGAAAACTGGGACCTGATCATAAACACCAACCTGCGCAGCGCATTTTTCTGTGCTAAGGAAGCCGCAAAGTATATGAAAGAACGCGGTGGTGCTATTATAAATATCGCCTCTACGCGCGCCATCATGTCTGAGCCAAATTCTGAAGCGTATGCAGCTTCCAAGGGCGGACTTATTGCCCTGACTCACGCGCTTGCCGCTTCCTTGTCTCCATACAAAATCAAAGTAAATTGTATCAGTCCGGGTTGGATAGAAACAGGTGACTACGTAAAACTAAGATCTGATGATCATGCCCAGCATTTTGCCGGCCGTGTGGGCAAACCACAGGACATTGCTGAGGCTTGTCTTTTCTTAGCCTCTGAGAAAAGCGATTTTATCTCAGGAGCCAACCTGATCATCGACGGCGGCATGACGAGGAAAATGGTTTATGAGCCTTAGTTGGAATTCAGAAAAAAAGCAACAAGTTACTAACGCATCCTATCTGTACTTATAGCCGCGCCGATGGCTGTGGCGAATTCTGCATATTTCGGAACAATAAAATTATAGCCATATAATTTGCCGACACCTTCCATCACCTGCATGATGAGCGGGAGAATGGAGAGTTTTCCGGTAAGGACAATATTTTCCAGCTTTTCTGCCCTTGCAGCAGAAATACCGAGAATAGCTATCGTTTGCCCAACGAGATTGATAATTGCCATTGCTCTGTCCATATCAGTTGCTTCATCGGAAACTTTTCCGAAATTGGATGCTGTGGCAGATTCCGGAAGATCGATCATAGCCCCTCCGGCGATATCGCCAACTGTCAAATCAATCATATTCAGTTTGCCGTGAGAAGCCTTTTCCATCAATGTGCTTATTGTATTGATATTCAGAAGCTGCCGCGCCAGGCCTACCATAGTTCCACCTCCAACGCCGCTACCGCCCCAGTGTGATATTTTCTCCTGCTTCACATGGACAATGGCTGTACCTGTGCCCATACTGATGACCATGGCCTCCTGAAATCCGGTGAGATAGGCTCCGGCAGTTCCGATAGCATCAAACTCAGCCACTTTTCTTACAGGAATTCCCATGAGCCGGTCACGGATCTGCATAGAACCTACACCTGTGGCTGCGATATACTCAATCTCCGAAAGTGGCAGGTCGATGGTCTCGACAAATTTGCCTAATGCCCCAGCAGCAGAGGTAACCGGATCATCCGCTTTTACAAAAACCGGGCTGAATATTTCTCCGTTGGCCAGCCCGACAATGTCCGTAGTGGTACCTCCTATGTCTAATCCGATGATCATGTAGTCACTATTTTAGTTTACATCGAAGTTAGATATTGATAATCTGAAAAAAATATGTTTTCGTCCGAAAGATTAATATATTTTTGCCTTCCTGACTTTCAGGAGTAAAATTATAAACTACAATACAATGGATTTTAAGCTTCTTTCTGCCCTAATCACCGAAGCTGCATCGAGCAGAAACACCGACGTAGAGGTAATCATTGACGATCTTGCAGAAATTGTAAAACTGAAATATGGGGTCGCAATCCTTGAAAAGGAAAGAGAATTGATCGATGAGGTGAAAATTAAGGTCATCACCAAATTGTACAATGCAGAAAATCACGAAGCATCTGTGAAAGGCGATACCGGAAAGACATTCAAACTGGACGTATTGGAAAATGATTTTCTGAAGTCCGCTTTGCAGGAATTACAATCAGAAGGCCTCATTGTGATTAGCGGAAATGACCCTCAACTCACTAAAGAAGGCGTATTGAAATTTAAGAAGTTTTACGGAGAAATCTAATTTCCCCGCAAAACTTCCACTTGGTTCTATTAATTTTCTATCAGTTCCATTTGTGCCAAGACTTTTTCTTTGGTAATCTTTTGCTGGTCGTATTGCTTCAACATTGACATTGGCACGGTAACTTCCATTGATTTTGGTACCTGGCATTGACTACACCTGGGTAATTTGACATTTACCTGGACTTTTTCAGCATCACCTACCGACCTTATGGTACGTCCGTAGTCAAGGACAAATTCTTTGATATCCTGCTTGAAATCAGCGTACAGTTTATCCAATCCTGCGTCATCAGTTGCTTCCTCACCTGCACTTCGTCGATCAGGGCTGTAATATCGCCTGCTGCTGATTCTGTCAGGATCCTCGGTGCTTACATAATAGATCACTCCAAAACCTTCCAGTTTTTCATACTTTGCTTTACCCAGAACCACCAGTGATTCGGTTAGTTCCTGACTAAAAAACCGCGAGAGTACTGATGAAAACATCTCGAGGTCAGCGATTTTTTTTTGCGGTTCTGACTTCTTAATCACTACGCGCTTCACGAATTCTTCGCGGGATATTTTCCCCGTTTTATATGCAGTAATATCCTGCCTTTTTACCTCAGCAGAAATACTCTCTGACTCGGCGCTTTCTTCATCTCCTTCCCAGGTAAATGAGAACCCTCCGCCCGGTGCCTGCTGCTTTACAACAATTCGTTCCTCAGGTTGTAATTGCGCAATAAGGTCAGCATAATCCGCCAGAAATGTAATCATTAGTTCTTCCCAATCAATGTCAGACGGTGGCTTGGGGGCATGCATTACGCCAATCCTATTATCTTCGCTGACTACCGCCAGGGCTTCTTCCTGGGCCAACTGAGCCTCAACCTGTGCTTGCACTGCCTCTTCATGGGCTTCCTGTTGAGCTTCCATTGCTTCTTCCCGGGCCTTGTTCATTTGCTCCTGGACTTTCTGCATTTCTTCCTGGGCCGCCTTCATATCACGTTGTGCTTTCTCCATTTCCCTTTCCATTCCAGCCTTGTCCTTTTCCGACAATCCTTCGAAGTTGAAGTCAAAATTCATTTCGGGCATTGGTGCTATCTCTATATCTATAGGTATTTCAATATTTGGGGCAGCTACCGGATAGGGCCCGCCCATATGAAAATACACCAGGTGCTCCGGGATCGTGAAAACAACGCCATAATCCTTGATGTAATCTGCTTTGATGCCTTCGCTGCCAAAAAAAGATCCCGACTCAGTTTTAATAAGTGTGCCGAGGATATTTTTAGCGATTTCTAAGTCTTTGTACATGCGCTTTTCATCTACTTGCTGCACGGTTCCTTTGAAACCCGTAGCCAAAAAGATGGTGATGATGAGAAATATTGCCTTTTTCATTGTTTTACTTTTTTGTTTCTGTTTAAAAATTATCAATCAGCGCCTACTTAGTACTCACTGTCGATATCAGGCTCGCGAGCACCTGATCGGTTTCGAGTTTTTGTTGCGTCTGGTTTTGTTTCATTTCGATAAATCCCGACCGTATAAGGGTGAGGTCATCCTGCCGCTGTTGCTGCAGGTAGTCATTATATTCGGTAAACAGCGCCTTTAAATATTGCTGTTGTTGTGTGGTGGCTGATGCCATAAACTCCCTCATAGCATCGGTATTTCGTGTTTCGGCCATAGTGAAAAATTGTTCTAACTCTTCCTTCGTCACGATGCTTTTCGCCGTATTTGCCTTTATGGATTTTACAGACTTTTCAAGCGCTATAACCCGGGTATCAATTTCATCACTATTTTTTTGTGCAGTTGTCAGGAGTTCATGGTTGTTTTTTGACATTTCTTCCTGCATTAAGGCCCTGATCTCCGGTTCCGTCAGGACTTGTTGCACGGTTTCAACAGGCTTGTTGTTAAAGCCGACACTGACCTTACCATCAGCAATTGAAAGCTGAAAATCCGTCAAGTATCCAGCCACCAACAGTAGTGTCAATGAAGCTGCTACTTCGAATATGGGTTTCATGATATAGCGCGACCAGGTGTTTCTGACTGGAGTAATCATCGTTTTTTCATGGCTCCCGGAAAACACAGGGGCTACGATGTCCCTTTCTTCCAAGTCCGCCAGTTCCTTTCTGACTTCTAATAGCGCCTCGTATTCTTTCTTCAACTCAGGGCTATCCTTCATTTTTTGCTCAAACGCTTCGCATTCTTCCGCTGACATATCGCCATATAAGTACGATATCAATTCGTCGTTGAATTCCTGATTTTTCATCGTATGATCGATTAATTTTTCATTTCACTGTTTTCCATCAATTTTCTCAGGGCATTCAGCCCATAGTACAACCGCGACTTTACGGTGTTTTCCGAAGTATTGAGCGCTTCGGCAATCTCACGAAATTTCATTCCTTCAAATTCCTTCATAATAATTACTTCCTTTTGTTCACCTGGAAGCTTGGTGAGATAGCCCGCGATTAACTCCGCCTTTTCCTTTTTCTGTATTTCAACCTCCGGATTTCCGATCACGGAAGAATAATTCTTTGTCTCTTCCAGCCCATGAATCGAAAACCAACTTCGTCGTTTTGTTCTTCGGTCTTCTTCGCGGCAATGATTCAGGGCGATTTTATACAACCAAAACCTGAAACTATCCACATCGCGTAATTTCCGAATTCCTTTGTACGCCACGATAAACGTCTGCTGTGTTGCTTCCATGGCCAGGTCATGATTTGCGAAATACTTCCATGAGAAATTGTATATTTTTTTAAACCATAACCCAACTAACTTATCAAATGCCCGTTGATCACCGGCAATGGCCTTTTCGATTAGGTTGTTACTGTGCATGAAAGCTATTTTTTCCAGAACCTCGGACATACTGTTAAGTTACAGACAAAGGATGTCTGCGCGAGCGAAAAAGTTTTAAAACAGATAAAAAAATATTCGCCTATAGAAATTCTGCATTTAAGAAGTTGTCGGTAAGTCGGATGGTAACACATTTTCCTTTCGTTCGAAGAAGGGACATTTTACATAACGCACAAATTAGGATAACAAAAGAAAGTTGAATTCGTCATCGCGAATTATTAAGCGATCTCCTCTTTGGCAAGAGATTGCTTCTTCACCGTCCTAAAAAGCGGGCGGTTCATCGCAATGACGGGAGCTATTATTGAACCGGGAAATAATGAAGATGTCTGTGCTTTTTATGTGGATTGGCTCAACGAATGGATTCAGTGTACTTTTTAAAATTATCCATGATACTCTGCCAGCCGGCTCGCTGCAGTTCGAGTGAATTGGTATTTTCCGGATCGAATGTTTCCTTTACAATGGTTTCCGACTCTTTCCCATCAAAATAGATAATTACCTTTCTTCCGTCTGCCATGGTATAGGCGATTTTTTTCAAGGGTTCCACCTCATCATATACTCCTTCAAAATCAAAACCCATGCTCCCATCCTTTGCCTCCATCCGGCTGGTGAATTTACCACCAACTCTCAGGTCATTTGTAGCTCTGGGTGTATGCCAATCCTCAGATGCGTTGTTCCATTTTACGATGTGTTCAGGCCTGGTCCAGACCTCCCAAACGGTTTCTACCGGAGCATGTATTACCGCCTGGATTGTAATCATTTGCTGTTCCATGGTTCTGTCAGTATAGGAAAATTGAACATCCATTGTACTCCAAATTTGTCAACACAACTGCCGAAGTAAGAACCCCAAAAAGCTTCCTGCATATCCATGGTGATCTTACCGCCAGCTGACAATGCTTTAAACAGTCGGTCAGTTTCTTCGCGCGTGTCAGGCTCCAGATTTATGTGCACATTATTTCCCATCGTTATATTAAAACCCATTGACTCTGGGGCATCGGTTCCCATGAGTAAATGACCATTTAAAATAGGCAATTCCACATGCATCACGAGATTAAGATCTTCTTCAGCAATAGGTGGCATTCCTTCCGCTTTAGGGATATCCCGGAAACGAGAAAGTCCGCCGCGGCTGAATTCACCGCCAAATACTGATTGATAAAATTTAAACGCTTCTTCCGTCTGACGTGGGAAGTTGAGATAGGTTCCTACAAGTGCCATGGTCGTTGTTTATTGGTGGTTAATAATGGAGAAAGTTACCAAAACCCCATGAATTCTGAAATACAATAGAAATTTAAAAATCAGAATGGATAGTTATTCTCGTTCTATGGAACCACCAAAAACGTCCGACTGCCTCTTCCTTTTTGATTGAAAGCCTTCACCATCACTGGGCCTTCGACCTTCACAGGTTCTAAGTATTGCGTCGATGTAGCAACTGGCTCCGAACCATCAGTGGTATAGCGTATGACCAATCCGGGGTAAGCAGTATTCGCTTTTAGCATTCCGTTTTCGATAATTGCACCGGGAGGCGCTATCCGGTAATTGTAGTCGTCAAATACCGCATCCAGTTTCGGTAGTTCGCGTTGTCCGATTCGGTTGGAAAACTCGCTCCATGATTTCATGATGGAGTCATTACGTTTCGTGACATCAACTTCATTTTCCCAGGAAGCTTCTTTTGCCCATGCCTTTTCTGCAAAGGCAAATAGTTTGGGAACCATATAATACTCGATCATGCCTGATTCACGAAGGGTTTCCGACCAAAGCTGCGCTTGTAAACCAACGATGTTTTTTCTGTTTTCCGGATGGAGATACTCTTTGCCTTCAGATGGATAGTTGGTCATTGTCATCCGTCCAAACCAGTCATAGTTGGCACAATTAAACACATTGTACGGTGTCATCACATATGGATCGAAATCATCCTGAAATCCTCCCCAATGAAGCCCCGGCTCGAAGGGGTCCGTATTGTATGCAAGATCGAAGTACAGGTTTGTGACATTACAAAGCACCACCGGGTATCCTTCATTGGCAATCCGATACCCCAGATCGATATTTTCGCCGGTGTTATCCCAGACAAGCGGCATTACATTCTTGCCGACATATTTTGTGTTGATCGTCACCTGGTCAGTGCTGTCCTTATTAAGCACCATTTCTTCCCAGCCGGTTAAAAGTAAATTGTATTTACTGAGCATATCGATGGTTTTTCCAACAAAATAACCATGCAGTTGACGTGGATTTTGAATTTCGGGAAGCGTTTTCATAAGTTCTGCACATAGTGGGGACTTTACCCATGCACCATTGGCTACTTCATCACCACCCGTATTGAACACAGTCATTTTCAATCCGGCTTCTTCATACATGGCAATAAAATCCTTTACCACAGTTTCATAGAAATGGTAAACCGAAGGTTGTGCTACATTGGCAATGTTGTCTTTAAAGCTCTGCGCTGATAAATAGGTTGATTTGTCATCCGGGTCTATCAGGCGGAACTCCTCTGCTTTAACCTGATCCCCCATATTCATATAGTGATCATAGCGTTTTTCCATAGCCATGATTGCAGCACGCGCATGACTTGGAAAACAAACTTCCGGAATCACCTGGATGTGCCGCTGAGCCGCGTATTGGATGATTTCCTTGAAATCCTCGCGTGTATAGTATCCGTTGGCTCTGATATTTTCAGTATTTGAATAAGGCCCGGAGCCGAATGCGGGCTGTAGATGGTCTTTGGACGTATTGGTATAACCACGTTTGCTTCCTACTTCGGTCAGTTCCGGCAATCCGTTGATCTCGATGCGCCAACCTTCATCCTCCGTAATACGGATGTTGAGTTTGTTTACCTTGTACATCGCCAGTAAATCGATAAGTTTCATTAGCTCCTGTTTGGTGTGGAAGTTTCGTGCTACATCCAGCAGCATGCCGCGGTAGGAAAATCGTGGAGCATCCATAATTTCTATGGAATGGAGATTTACAGGAGTCTGACTGGCGATAACTTCGGCAGGAATTAAAGCCATAAGACTTTGAATACCGTAAAAAACACCGGCGGCATCACTTCCGGTTATTTGTACTCCCTTGCCTTCGGCAATAGAAAGCTTGTAGGCCTCCGATGAAACGCCATTGACAGTAAGAGGTGCAACAGTAAGGTTGATGGCATTCACTGAGGTCGGGCTTCCTTCCTTAGTCGAAAGCTGGGTTTTAAACAGCTTTTCTACCGTCGATACCAGGTAGTTCGCTTCGTTTTCCAGCCCTTTGGCGTAATGCACAACAGTTTCTTCATTCAGCTCAACACTTCCTTTACCCATCCTGGACAGATATGGCGTCGGAATAATTTTACCAACCTCATCAAATGGTAATAACGCGATATGCTGGTTTTTCTCATACGTATTAGCAGCATTGGGAACTGTTGCGCGGATGTCAGGATTTGGAAAAATTCGTTCCAGATCATCAAAACCCAACAATTCTACTGCCTCTGGCTGAACGATGGTTTGGGATTCTTTACCCGCATTTATTACAAAATATGCACCCACCGGCGCTAACCAGGCTTTGAGAAATGGGCCAGTATGGGAATACTGGAATTCTATTGAATCGCCGGGCTGAATGATGAATTCATTGCCGGGTGTAAAGCGAAATAGATAACCATTGACATGCTCTACGATTCCTTCAGCAGAATTTGCAATGGACTGCAGCATGATGTTATCCTGGTTAAACTCCATGAACCAGTTGCCGCTCCGGACTATGTCTGTTCCCTTATTCACGAATACAAACCTGACTTCCGAACCTTCATTTGGGATTGGCAGGTTTCGTATGAGTTCCCATTTCACCTGTAAAGTGCGCAGTCTATTAGCCACCTTTTCGGGATTATCGGTACAACCGCTCATAAAGGCTGCGACAAACAATACCGCGAAAACTAAACGAAAAAAGTTGCCTTTAAAAAGGCTTATTACCCAAGTCCTGACCATTTTATATAGTTTAAAAGTTAAAGCTAATCCAACGCCAAAGCGCTACCTGTAAAACCTGAGAAGGACAAGTTTGGACTATTCGTTGTAGAAATATATTGTAGGAATTGGCTTGATGAACGATAGAATGACGAACAATCGAACAATTGAATTAAGAACCACTAACTCATAATTCATAATTCATAACCCATAACTAACTCAAACGTCACAAATCTCCACCCCTTTAGCCAGGGCTTTCAAAGGATCTTTCCATGATGGCACGAATTCCTGCGCCACAAAACCTTTGTATCCTGTTTCCAGAATGGCTTTCATGATGGCCGGATAGTACAATTCCTGGGTTTCATCGATTTCATTGCGACCTGGTACACCACCGGTGTGATAATGTCCGATATACTTGTTGTACTTACGGATCGTAGCGATCACGTCGCCCTCCATAATCTGCATATGGTAGATGTCGTAAAGCAATTTGAAATTTTCAGAACCTACCATTTCGCAAAGAGCTGCTCCCCAGGGAGTATGGTCGCACTGGTAATCGGCGTGATCCACCTTGCTGTTGAGCAGTTCCATGACGATGGTCACATTGTAATTCTTGGCCATTTTCACCACAGGCTCAAGGCCTATCGCGCAATTTTCAATGCCTTTTTCATCACTCATACCATCCCTGTTGCCCGAAAAGCAAATGATATTCTTCAATCCAAGGTCGGCAGCTTTAGGGATGAGGTTGGAATAATTATCATACAGTGCCTTGTGCAACGATGGGTCGTTGAAGCCTTTGGTGATGCCGAACTTATCGCCGGTGGACATGGAGCAGGTCATCCCTTTATCGATGGCGAGTTTCCATTCGTCAGGGCCGAGCAGGTCGATGCCTTTCAGACCGATGGCTTTGGCTTCTTCCAGGAATTTCTCCATGGGGATTTTGCCATAACACCAGCGACATGCCGCGTGATTGATGTTGCCTTTGAGTTTCACTTTCTTATTATCATCAGGTGAAGGATTTGAAAATGCGGAGGTGCTGAGCGAGGTAGCCGCCATACCAACTGCTATGGATTGAAGAGCTTGTTTTCTGTTCATAATTTCAGGAATTGATTTGATGTCCAAGTTAACGAAATCATCAGGAATTGTAGGAGTCGAAGACTATTTTTAGCCATCTGCATGTAACTCGTAGCCTGTAGAATGCAACTTGCAACCAGTAAAAAGCTTCTTGCGGCCATTAGAATGCATCTTGCAACCAGTAGAATGCAACTTGCAACCATTAGAACGCAACTTGCAACCATTAGAACGCATCTTGCAACCATTAGAATGCATCTTGAAGTCAATAGAATGCATCTTGCAGCCGGTAGAATGCATCTTGCGGCCATTAGGATTCAGCCTTCAACTTGCAGCTGACTTAATAGGTTGCCACCAACAAGTTCAATTAAATGTACTTGCTCTCATGATCCATACACTTTCATTTAGTACTTTTATTCATCCGATTAAAACTCTTACTTAACTGAATTCCATCCTCATGAGACACAAATTTTTCCTCTATTTATTGCTTCTGGGATTATTACCATTGATGCAATGCAATCCCCCAAAAACAAACGAAACAGCTGCAATTGCCAGCCCTGATGGTATAGATCGTACTTCTCTGCCAATACGCGAACCGGCCCGACAATCATATAAAGAACTAGATGTGCGCAATGCCACAGCTCCGGAACGCTTTGAAGTAAAAGCACCCACCGGTGCCCCTAATGTGCTTGTAATTCTCATCGATGATATGGGTTTTGGCGTTTCTGAAGCATTTGGTGGCCCGGTTGCAACGCCAACCATGGACAGGCTCGCCGACAATGGGTTGCGCTATAACCGTTTTCACACTACCTCATTATGTGCCCCAACTCGTATGGCATTGCTGTCAGGGCACAACCATCACTCCAACAATATGGGAGTAATTACGGAAGCTGGCACTACTTTCCCCGGATATACCGGAGTTCGCCCGCAAACCATTACTCCCATGGCTGAAGTTCTTCGCCAAAATGGTTATAATACTGCACAATTCGGGAAGAGCCATGAAGTGCCGCCCTGGGAAATTTCGAATAATGGCCCACAGGACCGCTGGCCAGCTCATTCAGGATTTGAAAAATTTTATGGCTTCCTCGGTGGTGAAACAAATCAATGGGCGCCACTGATTTATGACGGAGTAACGTTGGTCGAAACACCGAACGATCCGGATTATCATTTTACAACCGACATGACCAACCAGGCAATATCCTGGGTGCGCTTCCAGAAAGCGCTTTCTCCAGATAAGCCCTTCTTTATCTATTATGCTCCTGGCGCCACGCATGCCCCGCATCATGTTCCACAAGAGTGGATAGATAAGTACAAAGGGAAGTTTGATGAAGGATGGGATAAAGTACGCGAATATACTCTGGAGCGTCAGAAGAAGCTCGGTATAGTTCCTGAAAATACTTCTCTTGCACCTAAGCCAGCCGACATAAAGAACTGGGAGTCGCTTTCAGCAGATGAGAAAAAACTCTTTACCCGCCAGATGGAAGTGTATGCAGGTTTTGCCGAACAAACCGATTATGAAGCCGGTCGTTTGATCTCGGCCATTGAAGATCTCGGTGTGTTGGAAAATACTGTGATCGTATTCATCGCCGGTGATAATGGCGCCAGCGCTGAAGGACAGATGAATGGTATGTTCAGCGAAATGACCTATTTCAATGGCGTGCCTGAAACAGTACCGGATATGTTGAAACATTATGATGAATGGGGTTCAAAAAGTACCTATCCACATTTTTCCGCAGGGTGGGCTGTGGCAATGGATGCGCCGTTTTCGTATACTAAACAAGTGGCTTCAGATTTTGGAGGTACTCGCAACGGCATGATTATCCATTGGCCATCAGGAATCAATGCAAAAGGAGAATTGAGGAGTCAGTTTGGTCATGTGATTGACATTGCACCTACTGTTTATGAAATTACCGGCATTCCTTTTCCAAAGACTGTCAACGGCATAGCTCAGGATCCGGTTGAAGGAAAGAGCCTGGCCTATACATTCAACGATCCTGCGGCCACAGAACAACATACAGTCCAGTATTTTGAGATGTTTGGAAACCGTGGTGTGTACCAGGATGGCTGGTTAGCGCGCACTATACACAGAGCAGCATGGTTGCCGAAACCTCCTACAACTTTACAAGATGATAAATGGGAATTGTATAATACCAACGATGATTTCAGCCTTGCCGTCGATATTAGTTCTCAAAATCCTGAGAAACTGAAGTCCATGCAGGATTTGTTTATGGTGGAAGCAGAAAAATATCATGTTCTGCCGATTGATGATCGCCTTCTGGAACGAACAAATGCCAAACTGATGGGCAGGCCAACAGTGATGGGTGAGAGAACTTCGGTTACCTACGGAGAAGGCATGAAAGGCATGGGGACGGATGTATTTATCGACTTGCGGAATACTTCCTATACCATCACTTCAGAGATTGACGTGGAAACAGGAAGTAACGGTGTGCTCGTTTGCCAGGGCGGTCGGTTTGGCGGTTTATCCCTTTATTTGAAAAATGGAAAACCTGCCTTCACATATAATTTCCTTGGATTGGAATCTACCAGTATAACATCAGTCAAGGCATTAGGCACTGGAAAATACACCCTCGTTTACGACTTCAAATATGATGGTGGAGGTCCGGGGAAAGGCGGAGTCGGTACAATTACCGTCAATGGTGAAAAGGTTGCCGAAGGTAGAATTGAACGTACTCAACCGGGCATTTTCTCGGTGGATGATATGGCCGACATTGGCCTGGATGAAGGCACTCCTGTAGGTGATTATGCCGTACCCGCAAAATTCCAGGGGAGCATTGGGAAAGTACACATCGAAGTGAAGAAATAGCAAATTATTTTTTGCATTAAAGAAACGCCCTGCCGGTCTACGGCAGGGCATTTTTGTTTTAATCAATCGGTATACTGGATTTGTTTACTTATTCCTGCTTAGGCTCGCTCTTTTGAGACCCAAAGGCAAGCAGGAAATGTATGGCGACCTACGGTAATAACCCGCACACTATAAATTGAATCCTCCTTACTTGAGGATATTTTAATTGGAACTTATTTGGCGACCATACAAGGCCTGTACGTGTCGTGCATTGTTGCCTTCTATCTTGTTGATGGCTTCGATTTGCTCTGGTGATGCTTCAAAAATATGCTTTAGTACATACCAGCGAACTGATTCAGTAAATGGGGGTGTTGTGAGCGATCCCCGGTAATAATAATAATGATCCATATCACTGGGCACCTTTCCAAATAGATCAGCGAGTTTTACAGTGCCGGCTGAAACGTCAGCTGACTGATGTTCTTCCTTCGGAATGGCTGCCAGAAAATCGTTGATAAAAGCATTTTCCTTCCCTTCTTTAAACATCACGCCAATTACAAGATATTGAGGAGTAGCATTTTTGTCTTCATTGGGCATGATATTTACGATATGCATTTCCATTGGGTATGTCATCCCGTCGATGAGGTGCTCTGAAGGGGTATGGAAATGACATTGCTTAAAACTGAACGTGGTATCGTCCTGTACAATAGTGCTGCCTTCTTCAAAATCAAGTTGAACCGTGTGGCCGAGGTTTTCAATTTTATTCACCTCATCCTTGAAATACAGGGTGATTTGATGCTTACCGGTTTCATTGGCTGAAGAAATAATATTGATAGGCGATTGTTCTATTCCATGATCAAGACCGGGCAATACATAACCCTGTTGTTTGGCCACACTGGCATCGGGAGCAGTGTCCTTGATCTCATTGGATGAAGATTCAGAGGAACTTTCCTGTTTTGAAGATTTGGTACAGGCAACCATGCTAAGGACGAATACCATAGCAAGAAGAAGGAAGTTTAATTTCATAACCGTTGAGTTTGTTAGATTAGTAATTAAAAAGATTTATTGAATTTATAAGTAGCATTCATCTGAAGCCTTAATGCCGATCCCGTATCTTCATTTATATTAATGCGTTCACCTGCCAATACTTCCGCACCAAAAGTTAAATTTTTTACGGCATCCCAAAATATATTTGCTGATCCATAATAGCCCGACTTATAATTTGAAGTGGTTAGGTTTTCGTTATCTGATACTCCGAGAAAGCCAGCTGTAACAGATGAGTGAACATGGTCCTTCCAGAAATGCTGATAGGAAATATTGGTGCCGCTCATTTGCAGAGTCTGCAATTCGTTTGTGCCGTTGTATATGGCATCATAATTCAGCCCGCTGGCCCCCTGAATGTACCGGGCCACACCGGTTCCAGTCACAAATTGAAATTTCAGTTTATCCTTTTCACCGACTTTGAGTGCTGTCATAAGCGTTACCCCATAACCCGGCAAACTTCTCGGCTTGTCACTTTCGTAACGGATTTCGCGAAACATTCCGGCTACTTTTACAAATCCAAAATTGCCATTAATCCGGTAAGCCCCAATTATATCGGGAAACCTTTCTGATAATGCGGTGACCGGACTTCCAGATAAAGAAATATTTTCTATTGGGTTCTCCAGTGAAAGAGATAACACATTATTTGACTTATAGGTGGAAACCCGAACCTGGGGAGTCCTGGAAAGTGTTGAACTGTTTGGACCTTCAAAGTCAACGGTTGAGGGGTTCACTTCTTCATCAAAGAAATTACTCCAATTCATACCTACCATTAAAAACCTGTAATTGGCATAGGCATGACGCATTCGGAATATGCCTGTTCCATCTGATGCATCATTATGAAAATCACCCTCAAGTTTAATAGTAAGCACTTCACTTCCCAAGGTATGCTTCACATCGAAACCTAAACGAGTTTGCTTGGCACCAATAAAAAACTCAGGATTGTTTGCTCCTCCAACCTCAATGTTTGCCGGGACGAACAAATCGCTTCTTTTCATATCCCGGCTGTCCCAGACAAACGTAGTTCGTCCAAAACCATATAGATTAAAATGTGTTTCTTCCTGGCTAGTGGTTTGTGCCCTGGACGATATAGTAGCCATAACGGCGATGATAAGTAGCGCTAATGCTTTGTACAATTTCATTATTATGTGGAGACGTTTATGTAGTTGGTAGATACAATTCCATGTGAAAAAACCTGCCTGCCAAAAATATATAAAATAGGCAGAAATACATATACTTAACGGTTCAAATATTTCCCTGCCTACCGTTTTTAAAAATAAAATGGATTTCTCTACTGCTTTAAATCATTGAACTAGATGTTGCGGTTGTTTAGGATCAAGGTTT
>JBGSYX010000211.1:0-16114 GCA_041750735.1 Cyclobacteriaceae bacterium | reverse complement strand
TGCGTGGAAAAACGTACTTGAAGAAATTCGGAAAATGCGCTAACTTTTTTTTATACCCAATGCATCAATACAATAGTCCTCGGATGAAAAGACAATCATGAAAAAAATCCCGGTTAGGTTCAAACTCGTGGCTTTCACATTTTCGCTTACACTGCTGCTATACATCGATCGTGTTGGCATATCGGCAGCAAAAGGAGATATAGAGTCAGATTTGAACCTGACTGATACGGAGATGGGTTGGATAATGTCGGCTTTTGCACTGGGGTATGCGCTGCTTCAAGTGCCGACCGGCTATTTGGTCGATAAGTTGGGGCCGCGCAAAATAATAATGCTCATCGTCTCCATTTGGTCCTTGTTTACCATGCTAACGGGCGCGGTGTGGAATTTTATATCGCTGGTCATTGTTCGTTTCTTGTTCGGCGGAGGCGAAGCCGGAGCATTTCCCGGTATATCCAGAGCCAATTTTACGTGGATTCCGATCAAGGAGCGCGGAATTGTAACGGGTATTAATTTTTCCGGGTCGAGATTGGGAGCGGCGTTTGCCTTTCCATTGGTCACCTGGATGATATCGTATTTTGGTTGGCGCGGTGGATTTTACCTCATGGGAGGAGTTGGTATTATATGGGCGTTTTTTTGGTATCGTTGGTTTCGGGATATGCCGGAAGACCACGCATCAATTTCTGATAAGGAGAAAGTGTATATTATTGAAAACCGCCAACAAAATACTGTAAAAACCCCAAGCCTGACTATGCCGGCATTGCTTGGTTCGGGAAATGTATGGCTGGCGATGGGGCAGTATTTTGGCAGTAACTTCATTTTTTTCTTTTGCCTCACCTGGATGTTTCCGTACCTCCGGGAACGGTTTGAAATCTCAGTCGCTGAAGCGAGTATTTATTCGATGATCCCACTGATTTTCGGCGCACTCGGAAATTGGTTCTCAGGATGGCTCGTTGACAAAATATATAAAAACGGACATTGGAAATGGTCGCGCTCCGGCCCGGCCATTTTGGGCTTTTTATTGGTTGGTGTGGGCGTTATTGGGATAATATTTACCCACGAGGTGGTGTTTGCAGTTGCATCGTTATCGATTGCTGTCTTCGGCGCCGACATGACGCTGAGCCCCTCCTGGTCATTTTGCATTGACATTGGAAAAACTAACGCAGGCACCGTATCCGGAACCATGAATATGGCTGGCAATATTGGTTCTTTCGTTACAGCTCTCGCCTTCCCTTATCTGGCACAATGGACCGGCACCAGCAACACTTTTTTTGGCATCGCAGGATTTCTGGTGGTCATTTCTATTTTGGCTTGGTTGAAAATGGATCCTACAAAACCTATTATGAGTTATGGAAAGATATAAAGGAGTGGCAGTCGGCGCCGGGTATTTCAGCCATTTTCAATACGAAGCATGGGGAAGGATACCAGAAATATTCATTTCCGCAACATGCAACCGAAACGTCGATAAGGGTAGTGAAATCCAGTCGAAATACGGAATACCCAGGCACTACACGGACTATCGGAAAATGATAGACGAGGAAACGCCAGACTTCATCGATATCATTACGCCACCCGAAACGCACCTCGAAATGTGCAAATATGCTGTGGATCGTGGTGTGGCGATAATTTGCCAGAAACCTCTGGCTCCAACAATGGAGGAATCTGTCGAATTAGTAGAATATGTAAAAAAGTCGGGAGTAAGGTTTATGGTACATGAAAACTGGCGATTTCAACCTTGGTATCGGGAGATAAAAAAGTTGATCGAATCCCAGGTAATCGGGCAGATTCATAGTGTGTATTTCCGAAAGCGAATGGGCGACGGCTGGGGCGAAAACGCCTATATTCCGCGGCAGCCCTATTTCAGAGACTATCCCCGTCTTATTGTCTATGAAAATGGCATCCATTTTATCGATACGTTCCGATACCTGTTTGGCGAGGTGAAAAATGTATATGCAAAGCTCCGACGATTGAATCCCGTGATCAAAGGCGAAGATTGGGCGCTGGTTAATTTTGAATTTGAAAACGGTATAAATGCCGTTTGGGATGCAAACCGGTACAATGAACCAAACTACGAGAATCCTCGATATACCTTTGGCGAGATGCTCATTGATGGGATGGACGGTTCGATAAGACTATATTCTGATGGAAGGATTACTATTCAGAAACTGGGAGGGAAGGAGCAAAATCACGAATACCATCATACTTCAATAAATTTTTCCGGCGATTGTGTTTTTGCCACACAGCGGCATTTCATTGACGGATTGCTAAACGGGACAGAATTTGAAACCAACGGTGATGATTATCTGAAATCCATATCCGTTCAGGAAGCGATCTATAGTTCAGCGGCCAGCGGCCTACCGAAAGGAATAGAGCAAACACTTTAGCGCAGTTTCACAATATAATTTTTCTTCCGATGCCCTAAGTTGATCGAAGTTTTTATTTCAGCTATGCGATAAAAGGTGTAGTATGCATTCCGCAGGGCTGAATTTAATAATCATTTCCCAACATGTCATCTTCATCTCATCAATCCATGATAACAGTAAGCAACGAATACTTCCGCATAGCCATCAAAGAAATTGGCGCCGAGTTATGCTCCATCAAATCCAGAAAAACCGGTAAAGAATATATGTGGCAGGCAAATCCGGATGTCTGGGCCGCCCATGCGCCAAACCTGTTCCCGATTATCGGTTGCCTCAAAGGGGGAAGTTTTATCTTCCAGGGAAAAGAGTATGCTTGTCCGAAGCATGGATTTGTCAGAAATAATAGCACAATATCCATAGCCGAAAAAGCGGCAAGTCAAGTCACTTTCCTGCTCCGCCACTCCGACGATACCTTGAAAGTATATCCCTTTAAGTTTGAATTCAGGATTCAATTTGCCCTCGTGGCCAACACGTTGAATATAAACCATACGGTTGTGTATCATGGCGAACAAGATATGCTATTTTCACTGGGTGGACACCCGGCCTTCCGGTGTCCGGTTGAACAGGATGAAAGCTACACCGATTATTACCTTGAATTTGAAAAGCCTGAGACGGCACAGTCGTGGCAGGTGCAAAAGGATGGGCTGATTGGAAAAGATACTGTCCCTGTGCTCGATACACCGACAACAATCAAACTCCATCCTCACCTGTTCGACAAAGACGCGCTGGTATTTAAGCACCTTCATTCCAAAAGCGTATCACTAAAGAGTAAAAAATCCAGTCAGATGCTCACAGTACATTTTCCGGATTTTGAATACCTGGGGATCTGGGCAAAACCCAATGCTGAGTTTGTGTGCATAGAGCCGTGGTTGGGTATTGCCGACAGTTACGATTCCGAAAGGAATTTCGAAAACAAAGAGGGACTTATCAGGCTACAGGCCGGGAAGCAATTCGCGGCCTCATATTCCATTGAAATATCAGAATAACCTTTAAGCGCTAATAACCTTGGAAATAGTACAATTTCCCCAACATAAAATTAGGTGGGGCATCCTCAGCACCGGAAACATCGCCGGAAAATTCGCCACAGCACTCTCCACGCTACCGGATGCTGAACTCCTGGCTGTGGCATCCAGGGACGCTGATAAAGCCAAAACCTTTGCAAAAAACCATCAAATACCCAGGGCCTACAGTTCATATGAGGAATTGGCAAATGATCCGGATATAGAAGTGGTGTACATCGCAACTCCTCACAGCGAACATTTGCAGAACAGCCTGCTTTGCATGCATCATGGTAAATCAATACTCTGTGAAAAAGCATTTGCCGTAAATGCCCGGGAAGCCAGAGAGATGGTAAGGGTGGCAAGGGAAGAGAATGTATTTCTGATGGAGGCCATGATTCCGCGGCATATTCCGCTGCTTCATAAGGTGATGCATTGGGTCGATGACGGCCGAATAGGAGAGGTGCGGATCTTGAAAGCCTCGCGATGTGCCCGCGGACAATTCACTATGGAAGCAAGGCATTTGAATCCAAAACTGGGAGGTGGTAGCTTGCTTGATGTAGGTGTCTATGTTATCTCCTTTGCGTCCATGGTTTTTAGAAAAAGTCCGGTTGAGGCCGTTGGATTGGCGCATATGGGTGAATACGGTTCGGACGAGCAGGGCGTCGCAATCCTGAAATACGATCGTGGCGAAATCGCGGATTTATCGTTCGCCCTTCGAACAGCGGCCGTAAATGACGCCTTTATCTTCGGGACCGAAGGATACATTAAAGTCCATGAGGTATTTGCTGTTGCGACGAAAGCGTCCCTGTTCATCGGAAACAAGGAGGTGGAAGTATTGGAAGAACCCGTAAATCATGCCCTTGCCTACGAAGCCTCGGAAGTAATGCGATGCATGAGATCAGGGTTGAAGGAATCACCCTTTATGCCGCTTGATGAATCAGTTCAGATAATGGAAACCATGGACCAGATACGCCTGCCATGGGGGCTGGTCTATCCGAATGACTGAAGGTCGGACCACTAAGTTTTATTACCCTTTATAGTATTTATGTTTTAACCAGATGGAAACCCGGACAAGCAGGATTAGTGCAGGAACTTCCACGAGCGGTCCCACCACGCCGGCAAAAGCCTGGCCGGAATTTAACCCGAACACGGCAATCGCTACGGCAATGGCTAGTTCAAAATTATTTCCGGCTGCGGTGAAAGCAATCGCAGCATTCTTGTCGTAATCCGCCCCCATGGCTTTGCTTACAAAAAATCCAATGATAAACATAAAACCAAAATACACTAAGAGTGGAATAGCAATCCGCATCACATCCATTGGAATTTGAACAATTAATTCACCCTTGAGGGAAAACATAACAAGGATGGTAAACAGTAAAGCAATCAGCGTAATGGGTGAAATGGTCTTGATGAATTTGTTTTTATACCAGTCCTCGCCGTAGGCTTTCGCCAGTATCAGCCGGCTTAGCATGCCGGCCAAAAACGGAATGCCCAGGTAAATGGCTACACTCTCAGCGATGGTTGCGATAGAAATATCGACAATTGCCCCTGGAAACCCGAAATAGGGTGGCAGTATGGTGATAAAAATCCAGGCATAAAAGCTATAGGCGAAAACCTGGAAGATGCTATTCAATGCTACAAGGCCGGCTCCATATTCGTTGCTGCCTTCTGCAAGGTCGTTCCATACCAGCACCATGGCAATACAACGTGCCAGCCCGATCAATATTAGTCCCACCATATATTCAGGATAATCGCGCAGAAATAGAATTGCCAATACAAACATCAGTATGGGGCCGATGATCCAGTTCAGCACGAGGGAAATGGAAAGTATTTTTACATTCATAAACACCTTGGGCAGCAGCTTATAATTTACCTTGGCCAACGGCGGATACATCATGAGGATCAATCCTATGGCAATGGGAATATTGGTGGTGCCACTGCTCATGGAATTGATTGCACTTGCTAGTGGTGGGAAAAAAAAGCCCAATCCCACGCCTATAGCCATGGCCAAAAAAATCCATAAAGTAAGGTAGCTGTCTAAAAAACTGAGTTTTTTCTTTTGCGTGTTCATTTCAAAAAAATAAATGGTTTCTGAAAGTTTGTGGCGTTCATCAGCATTGAAACTTGATCGGCCTTCAACGAATTTTTGCCATTCTGATAAAATCTACCCTTTTACCTGGGACATCATATAAAACATTTCCGTGGCGATTTGCCTGCAGCGCGCATCATATGCAACAGTTTCCTCAGGTGTTCCATCCGAATTTTTTGGGTCTTCGTAAGGAATTGGCAAGCGCATGCTGGCACCGGGGATAAATGGACAATTCTTGTCCGCTTCTGAGCACGTCATGATAGCAGCGAAGTTTTTTGACGGATTGGCCGCATCGTCGTATTTCTTTGAAAAGCACTCGATCGTTGTGCCACCCGGACCAAAGTTCACCTTGTAGTGCGGATTATCGCCACCTGGATTTTCAACAATAAAACCGGCCCTTTCCACCGAGGCTACCGCTCTTGGGTTGAATGCCGTGGCTTCTGTACCGCCTGAAAAATTATTGATATTATCTCCAACGCCATAATAATGAGCTGCCGTGGCTGACCAAATTTGGCTCAAATGGCTTCTTCTGCTATTGTGTGTGCAGATGAAAATAAGATTGGCCGGTTCATTCAATTGCTTCTTCGTCTGTATGTACAGCGCGATTTCTTTCAATTGACTTTTACGTTCCTGCGGGATCGCCTCCATATCGGGTAATAACCCGTTGATGTATTCTGAAAGGGGAGTATACATGTTCATAGGATTTTTATTTTCTGTTTTTGTTTCTAAAACCGGTACAATTGGGGTCTCCACGGTATTCACCGACGACGTTTGTTTGTTATCTGATGAGCAATTCCACAACAAGGGCACGACGATAAATAGTAGGCAAAGTGTTTTTTTCATGTTCATGTTATTTGGTTATTGATTCAGTTTGTTAGTCTCCTGGCCTGGAAGCGCTTCGAATTCATGACCGAAGGATTTATCAACAGCATGATCCATCGGTCGTTAAATTGTATTGTTCAAACAGTTCATTGAAAAGAGTCCTGATTTCTTTCCATTTTTCGGCGTGGATGCAATAATTCATGCTTGATCCTTCAATGGAACCTTTAATGATGCCAATATCTTTCAACTCTCTTAAATGTTGACTGATGGTAGCCTGTGCCAAACCCAACTCCAGTACAAGATCGCTGTTGATACATGCATTGGATTTAAGTAGGTGTAGAATAATGGCTACCCGGGCCGGATGGGCAAAGGCTTTTGCAATCCTTGCCAATTCATTTTGCCGGTCTGTAAACAATTCTGTTTTAGTGATTCCCATATTCGTCTAATATGACATTGCAATATTACGATATGTTCTTCTGCCACAAACAATTTTTATATAAAGAAATTGTTAAGAATCGAATGTGATAGAAATGGCAAACCCGGTATCAGGCCGGCTTTATTTTTTCAAACAGCCCCATTAGTTTTGATTCATAGATGGCTTTGATCTCTTCCTCATGCGCACCAATAGGTTTCACCGGTATCAGATCCATTACTTCTGCAGGGCTTAAGCCGGATTTAAAAAACAAGTCATTTGCGTATTTCAGGGTTGAATAGATCGTATCATTTGCTTCCTCCTTAGTCATGCCGGTTTGTTCTGCAATATCAACCATTTTTTGCCATTGAAACCAGAAGTAGGTTGGCAGCATGGCTGAGGTGATAGCGTATCCTTCCAGCTTATTTTCAGCTACTTCAAAAGTTCTTCCCATTTTTTGAAGCAATTCCATTGTTTCCTTTTTCATTGTTGTCGAACAGCGATCTGAAAACGATATAGGATTGTATCCCTGGTTAGCAAAGGACGTGGCATTCGGTATCAGGCGCACAATCTGGTTTACCGGATCGAGTGCCGCTGCAATGGCTTTGATTGGTATTTTTGGCGCAAGGGAAATAATCCATGTATCCTTTGAAACAAAGCCTTTAATTTTTGCGAGCATTTCCATAATTACCGGTGGATGCAGGGCAATAAAGACAATCTCCTGGGAGGAGGCTATTGAGAGATCATCGGCAATAGTAATTTCAGGGAAATGTTGTTTGAGATTTTGTAAAACCTCCCGGTTCGTATCGTAAACCGCGATTTTGTCAAAATTGGCTTTTGAATTTTTAAATGCCTGGAGGATAATTTTTGTAACTCTTCCCCCTCCGATAAAACCAAGTGTTTTCATGATAGTGTGGGTCTAAATGTTTATTGATATACCAAAAAGTAAAATAAATCCATGAACCTATTACAGATTACCATATAACAACCCGCTAATGGTAGCCATTACGACTACCAGTAGAACGTAAACTACAGTTTTCTGCGTTCCCATTACGCCGCGAATCACCAGCATATTGGGCAGTGACAGTGATGGTCCGGCAAGCAAAAGCGCCAATGCTGGACCTTTCCCCATTCCCGCCGCCATTAATCCTTGTAAAATGGGCACTTCAGTCAGTGTGGCGAAATACATAAAAGCTCCGACTATGGAAGCAAACAGGTTGCTGAAAACCGAATTGCCCCCAACCAATCCTCCAATCCATTCATTGGGTATGATTCCCGCAATGTTGGTATCGTCATGTGTAGAGCCCAATAAAAACCCGGCAATTAATACGCCAAGCGCCAGCAGCGGCATGATTTGTTTGGCAAAATCCCAGGAGGAAAGTGTCCACTCCCGGTTTTCAGAATCATTTTTATCAGTAAGCGTAACTATACTCAATCCGGCGATACCGACAACCATAGGAATCAACGCGGAGGTAGTCACCAGGGCAGATATTATGGTAGCAGCTGTAACTACTGCAACATGCTGCCACTTAATTTTTAGTATTAAAACTAATGAAATGGCCATCATCAATCCAAAAAAGGAGGTTATATACCACTTTGATGTCCAGAGAATATACCAAAATCCACTTGTGATATCTTCTCCCGGTTTTCCCCAGTTGGCAAAAACCAGGATCAGCACCAATGTAAAAAACAGGAAGGCAGTTTGCCACATTGGCCTTTTCTCAGGTATGTCAGGGATATTGAGTTGTTCTTCCCTCTTAGCCTTTTCTTCTTTGCGATAGATCAGCGCCATGATAGAACCAATAACAACAGCAAAAACCACAGCGCCGATAAATCGTGCGATGCCCATTTCAATACCTAGAATCCGGGCAGTAAGAATGATCGCCAGAATGTTGATGGCCGGACCTGAATACAGAAAAGCAATAGCTGGGCCCAATCCGGCGCCTCTTTTATGAATACTGGAAAACAGAGGTAAAATGGTACAACTGCAAACGGCCAATATCGTGCCCGAGACGGATGCCACGCTGTAGGCGAGCCATTTGCTGGCCCTGGCACCAAAATACTTCATCACAGCACCTTCACTCACAAAAATTGAGATGACACCTGCAATGAAAAACGCCGGCAGCAAGCAGAGAATCACATGCTCTTGTGCGTACCACTTTGCGAGATCGAGCATGGCCAGGATCGCTTCCTGGAAACTTGCCTTATCAACGGGCAAAAAAAACGCAGCCAGAAATATGGCAATGATCCAGCCTAAATATTTTAGTTCAGCCTTAAACTCCATCTTCCTATCCTATTGAAATAGTGGCCTGACACTTAATCGTTTTCAACTTTTTTTCTATATATAAATGATGTACACATAATAAATTCCGACACCAATAAATAGTACTGCTATCGCCTTTCTAAACCACCATTCAAAGGTTTTTACACCTTTGTACAGTTTGCCGACGCCGGAAACTGTATAGGCCAGTAACCAGGCAAAAATGATAACCGGAATGCCTGTAGCGATAGCGAAAACCACGGGCAAGTACAATCCTTCCGGACTGCTGATGGTCATAGGGATGAGCATTCCGAAATACAATACGCCACTGTATGGGCAAAAAGCCAGGGCAAAAACGATTCCCAACAAGAATACCTCCCATGAATTGCTGATGCCTTTTTGCTGGAGTTTTTCAGAAATACTATTAAATCCAGGGATGTTTATTTGAATCACACCAAGCATCATGATCCCTATTACAATCAGTACCGGTCCGGTGAATCGCTCCCCGTATTGCTGAAAAATACCGGACAACTTAAACTGATTGGCACCGAAATACAGTATAAATGCAATGGTTGTGTATGCCAAAGCTCTGCCCAACATGTAGATAAGCCCATTGGTTAATACCTTCCTTTTGTCCGTCACGTCCTTGCTGATGAAGCCTATCGCAGTAATATTGGTTGCCAGTGGGCATGGACTGATTGCTGTCAACAAGCCAAGCGCGAAGGCGGAAACCATCGGCAAGGTGCCTTCGCCAACAAGATTGCTTAAATACTCTTCCAAAAGGGGTAATAGCTTAGATTAAGGGATCAATTTTCTCCTTCAGGATTTGCTTCAGTTTGTCAGGATTGGTCCGGGCATACATAAATCCCTCGTTGGTCAGGTCGATCTTCGTATCTCCCATCACCACAATGAGCGATTGACCGCTTACTCCCAGTGCCTCACCTCTGGTTTTACCCTCCTCTTCGTCCAGGTTAAATCCTTTAAAGGGAACATTCGCACCGTAATATTCTTTTAGCGCTTCTTTCGCGACTTCCTCGACTGCCTGGCAAGTTGGGCATCTTCTGGTAAAATGAAAATAATAAACCTCCACGCCGCTCTTTGATTCAAGCGAAGTAATTTCATTGGTTTCTTGTGATTTTTTCGTGCTAAAAAACATAAGGCTTAGCATGGCCAAACCGGCAATAAAAAAATAGATGCGTTTCACTTTATTATGGGTTTTGTGTTAATAAATTTTTGACTTCTGATAATGATGGCAGACGTCCCGCAAGCACTACTTTTTCATCGATGACGAGCCCGGGGGTTCTCATGATTCCGTACTGCATTATTTTTTGAATGTCCTCCACTTTTTCGATTTCTACATCAAGCCCCATGTCTGTAACAGCGTCCCTGGTGGTTTTCTCGAGGGTTTTACATTTGGGGCATCCCGTACCCAAAATTTTAATTGTGTTCATATTTCTTCAGTTTAGATATTCTTGTATAATTTCTTAATAATTCTGTTTTGTTCATCGCAAATAAACGATGGGTATAATGAAATTTTTTTTACGGATTTAGAAAGTCCTTAAACAGTTTACTGGCGATAGGCCAATTTTCTTTATTAAGGCAATATTTAACCTTTGGGGGCATGATCTCTCCCTGGATCAATCCTGCATCTTTGAGTGCTTTCAGGTGCTGAGAAATCGTTGATTGGGCCAATGGAATAATTTCCGTAAGATCACCTGTATAACAACACGCCTGGCTTGTTAATATTTTCATGATTTGAATCCTTACCGGATGTCCCAAGGCTTTGGCAAAATTTGCCAACTTTACTTCATCCACACTGTACTCCAATTCTGCTAATGTTCTGCTCATATTATTTCGTTCATCGCAAATATACGATTAATTTATCATGTTCAAATTTTCTCAGTTTATCTTAGTTGATTTCGGGATAATTGTAAGATTTTTAAGAGCAATGTAGAAGTCAAAAGCATTTTGTGTGCAAATAAAAAAGCACTTACAACTAAATTTTGTCGTAAGTGCTTGATTTTCAATGTCGGGGTAGCAGGATTTGAACCATCCAATGTATGTCGTTGATTATGTGTTAGTTAAGTGCTTCTTAATCCTATATGGGCACCTAATTGGGCTCATGCCAGGGAACAACTCCTTGACCTTCCATTCTTAACATATTTAGTAAATAAAAGAACTTCTAACTGCCTGCTTGGTATTCAGTTTCACCGCTAATCTAATGATTACTACTAATATATTACTATTTGTAATCATGATTAATGAGCCAAAAGGTAAAACATAATATACTATTTTATTGGATGGACCCATCCCATCGAACATACTCTTTTTGAGTTTGGGTTGGTGTTTGAATCGTGAATAAAATGGAATGTGAATTTCTTGAAAATGCTCAAAAAACACACTTTAAACTGTTTCGTGATCCGCTGGGATTTATGGCATTCACATATCTTTTTGTATTTCAGTTAATTATAATTTCTAAAAAGTCTGATGTTAACCGAATTGCTAACCGATATTTACCTGTTTTCAAGAAGTTAGGTTATGCGAGTAATTATGATCCATGTATCGTATCCCGGGGTACTATCCCTCACGAAAACATCTTCACACCTCGTTATCTCACCAAGGCATGAAAACTTTTTATATTTCTGAGTATAACCCAAATTATCGCCTTAACTATTATACAAGTAAACATTTGCCTGGGTGGCGGGTGATCCGCCTGTTTTGAGTTTTGACTCTAATTGAGGTAAGAAACAATTTGTTTCTCCATCAACGCCACTTCATTATTTTTCAATTGATAAATGAGATCAGCTTTTTCGACTAAATCTTTACGATGCGTAATGATCAACGTTCCCAGATCCTTCCGCCGTTTCAATAATTTGAACACAAAATCCTCGGTCTCAGTATCCATTGCCGCAGTCGCCTCATCCAAAATCAAAAAATCAGGATTCTTATAAAGTGCCCTGGCAAGTGAAATGAGTTGACGTTGACCACCGGAAAGATTGACACCATTTTCTCCTGTTAGAGTCAGATAACCCTGTTGGAATTTATTAATGTAAAAATCAAACCCTTCTCGCTGGCAAAGATCAACCGCTTCCTGTAATTCATTTTGATTGTTGCTCAGGCAAATATTGTCAATGATGGTAGAATTAAATATTTTCTCTTTTTGTGGTACAATGGCCAATTTACTCCTTAGTTCTTTGATATTGATTTGCTTGATATCAATACCATTTACGAGGACCTCACCATCCTCATAACTGTAAAATCCCTGAAGAATATCGACCAAAGTACTTTTTCCACTTCCTACTTCCCCATACAGCGCTACGATTTTGCCCTTCGAAACAGTAAGGTTGACTTTGTCAAGAATAGGCTTTCTACCAGGAAACCTAAATCGCAGATTCTTTATCGCAATACTATTTATTGAGTTTCTTTCGCTGAATAGATCTGATTCAAGATTAATATTCTCCGTTTCCTCTTTTACGAATTCATGCATCCTGTCAAATGCCACCTTTGCCTCCTGAATTTGGATATTAGACACTGTTAGGTTTGCCAGGGACGGCACTAGACTTCCTCCCACAGACAAGAGTGCAACAAATTCACCAAGTTGCAAAGATTCCTTGAGCACAAGGCTGATGCCAACGAGAAATATCAATACGATATAAATGCCGGCGACACTACTCGTGAAAAATCCATAGTTGTTGCCCAAGTTTCCCAATTCGTATAACTTTTCCTGAAACAATTTATAAACAGCCGTCAACCGGTCAATAAACATATTTTCTTTGCCAAATGACTTGATGGTAGCATTTCCTTGTAAAGTATCTACGTAGTTGCTCTCATTCGCTGCATAGGCCACCATCACTTCGCGTTGCTTGTCAACAATCTTCTTATGATATTTCCATGCCAGAAAAAGAAAAAACACAATACTGGATATGGATACCAGCCCAACAATATAGGAAAGGTAGAAAACGTAGGCCGAGGATATGATGATGACCAAAAGTTCAATGATGATTGTGCCAGTAACCAAACTGACTGTTCTTTGGATGCGCTGGGCATCGTTCATCCGGGCGATGAAATCCCCAGTACTGTGCCCATTGAAGAATGATTGAGGAATGTATAGTATTTTATTGATAAAATTGGATATCACCCGTTCGTTTAAGTCACGGCTTTGACGTACCATTAATATGCCACGTATATAGCTAAAGGCGGAGCGGATAAGCAACAAAATGGCCAGCAAAGCAAGGCCAATGTATATTTTCTCAAAGTTTTTGTCCGGGAGGTATTGGTCGATTAGCTTTTGCGAGTAAATGGCAGTTGACAGCCCAAGGATGGCCACGATGATTCCGATAAAAGTCGACACAACCAAAATGGAGATATCTTCATGAATCATTCCTTTAAACCATAGCCATTTTTCATTCGCAATTTTAGTGGTTTTTTCAAATGCTTCAGATGGGGTAAGCTGAAGCAAGGTTTTTGATTTCCAGATTGCGGCCAATTCATATTCATTGTATTCTGTTACACCCCAACCGGGATCACCAATTATGAATTTATCCTTATATCCATAACAAACAATAAAATGCTCTCGTTTTTCATCAATGACTACGTGGAGGATAACCGGTTCTTTCAACTCTTTTAAATGAGATATTTCAGCTTCGAACCCTCGGGCTTCAAAACCAATTTTGGTGGCTGCCTGATACAGGCCGAGCATCGAAGTGCCATTAAGTGTAGTTCCGGAAGATCGCATTAATTCTTGTTGCGAAATGCTGCCGCCATAATAATTGGTGATGGATGCTAAACAGGCAAGCCCACACGAATACTCACCGTGCTGCTTTACAAATTGTTTGCTAATTTCTGTTTTGTTCATCTTGGATTTCCTTCATTTATAATTCTCTCTATTAGTTCAAGTGCGTAAGCCGATTTGTCCACAAACTTTGATTTTAGCCACCTTACATTTTCCTTATAAATGGCTTCCTCTTCAATTACTTTATTCATAAGTCCTGCGATAGATCTTGGGGTGCTTTTCCTGATGACACCTCTCATGCCTATCTTATGATGCACCACTCTGGCAGCATTACCACTTTGGTCAGTTTTCAAACTTAGTGGAAAGACTATCATTGGTTTTTCTGCCATGATACATTCATAAATAGTATTCATCCCTCCGTGATTTATGACTATATCACATTTTTGCAACAAAGCCAATTGCGGGACCTTGTCAAAAACATAGAGATTTTGAGGAATGGACGGAATATCTGAAATATTAAAAAATGTGCCTACTGAAAGGATAATCCTAATATTTGGATTTTGGGAACACACTTTGGCTATATGCCTAAAAAACCGCGTACATACTTTTAAAAATTCGGCGGTTACTGTACCAAGGGAGCAATAGATAAGTCTGACTTCTTGGTTTTGTTCTTTTTCCAAAGCCACTGTATATATGATCGACTTTAGGCGCCCATTCAGTTCTTCCAATTCTTTTTGTCCATTAATGATGGGGCCAATGTAATATAGGTTTTCTCTTAGCTTACGTGGAAAATCAAAAGCTTCAGGAGGCACTACCAGGCTTGGGATAATCTTAAACCGAACACCAGAAGTTCTTCTTTTTATTAGCTCCTGATCAAATGGAAATTCATACTTTTTGGCAAATAATTTATTATATTTTCCAGAATGAGTATTTGCTGAGATGACCTTTTCCTTAAGTTTTTTAAAACACTGTTTTATCAATGCCCAATTCCAAATCAATTCAACATACTGCTCACTAATTTTTGATTTTTGTGGTATATAAGTGGAATTACATGGAGGAATAGAAGGGGCATAATCCGGTGATAAGGCAGTTTGCATGGTTGCAATAGGCATCGAATACTTCCAATAAAATATCGACTTGTAGGCAAAGTGTTCATCAAGAATGATAAGATCAGGTCTTAGTTTCGCGATCATCTCGTCATACAACTTCACTTTTTCTTCTATTTGCCTTTGATTCTGATCATGGAAAATCCCTGAAATATTTTCCAATAGAAATCTTACTATACCCTTTTCTTTAAGTTCATTTCTAAAAGGAAATATAATAAAGGGATCAATGAGGTAAAATTTAAAGTTGTGAATAGCAACCTTTTGTTGAAACTCACTGGAACAAGAATAGTAAACCTCATGACCACGGTTTGCGAGCAACTTTGATAATCCCATCGATCCATTGTAATGCCCGTGAGCAGGAAACATATCAAAAAGGATCACTGCCATTTTATTCCTGGTTCGCGAATTTGATGATTGCTTCGATTTTTGTGCTTCCTTTAAATTGTTTAGTTAACTTGCCCTCCTTATTGTAAATAAAAAGCTGTGGTGCAGAAGTAATTCCAAGGATTTCATCGGCCGTTTGATCATCAATTTTTCCCAGAATCACATTTGGCACTTCAGACAATCCGAAACTATCTCCAAATTGCTTTATTTTATGAAGTGGTTCCAGGGAAATAAATATCATTTCAATTCCCTTCAATTGGTCCTGGTTATCCACAATTTCCTTCGTTTCGGATTTGCAGTACTCGCATTCGCCATTGAAGTACAATAAGACCAAAGGTGCATTGGTATATCCTGAATCCAATGAAATTAACGAGCTATCCGTAGTGGTCAATGTAAACACAGGCACTTTGTTGATTCTGTTTACCAGCTCTTCTTTAGATTTCATAGTCTTGATTGAAGTATAGATCATCCATCCGACCATGCAGATGATCAATACTATCAATATGGCACCAAGGATTCTTTTCACGTTGTATTAGGACAGATTGATGGTGATAAAAGTGATGAAAACCACCCAAACAAAAAGCCCCACTCCGTAGGAAGATATGACCAGTCCAAGCATTTTTGGCCATCTTTCGTTAGTAATCAATGAAAGGCCATAGGCCAGAATAAACCAATATAATACCTCAAATACATTCAACAATTGGACAGGGTATACAGCCCAATATGGAAGGCTATCCAATTTAAAAAAATTACCTAGTGTTAAGTTAATTATAAATTGACGGATACAGTCTTTTCAATTTGACTCTTGCCTCTTTATTTGTGAACTGCCAATTTATTTTGCTGTTCTTATTATTTCGATGAGTTTTCCAGGCATTAACCTCTTCTTTTATT
>JBGSYX010000210.1:0-5358 GCA_041750735.1 Cyclobacteriaceae bacterium | reverse complement strand
AGGGACAATACACCTTCGTTTGGCTGGCGGGGTATGATAGTGTTAAGTCGCCACGTAAATACAAGATGTATCTGAATGGAAAGCACTATTTCACATTTTCCAATAATCCAGTGCAGACCTGGAATATAAAGGGCCCAGGGGGAAGCAGTCTCCTTTATGTGAACACGGTTATGGATCAGCACAACGACTTCCAGGGCTACCATTTTCTTACTATCCCAGCCGGTTTGTTTAAAGTTGGAGAGCCAGTTACCATTCGAGTCGTCGGTGAGTCGAAAAACCAGGATACCTGGTACATGGTATTTATGGACAAATTGGAAACATCCATCAAAGTAGTCCCCGAACAGGCGCTGGTAAGAGTGGGTGAATCATTGATGCAGCGGGTTCGAATTGATATTACCCACCATGGCGACCAAAAAGTTGTGAAAATCAGCGCTGCTTCATTGGATCCTGTTATGGATAAATTACGACTTGGTAGAAACACTTTTTATTTACCGCTCCAACAGGTTAGGGATGAATTGAAATTGGATGTGAAAATAAATATTGATAATAAACCAGTTGGCACCTTCCCTGTTGAAATACGACCCGTGAGACAGTTTACCGTTTATTTCCTGCCTCATTCGCATGTCGATATCGGCTATACCCATACCCAGGATGAAGTAGAAAAAATGCAGTGGAGCCATTTCGAAAAGGCCCTGGATATTGCTGAAAAGACCAGGGATTTTCCGGAAGGTTCGCGGTTTAAATGGAATGCAGAGGTTTTCTGGGCTGTAGATGGTTATCTGCGAAATCAACCGTTGGAAAAGCAGAATAAATTCATGACTGCCGTAAAAAACGGTGATCTGTACCTGGATGCACTTTACGGCAATGTGCTCACCGGCATCATGCGTCCGGAAGAATTATTCCGCATGGCTGGTGAAAACGTGAATGACCTTTATAATAATTTCGGGATCAACATAGAGTCGGCAATGATCTCTGATGTAGCCGGCTATACGTGGAGTATCGTTCCGGCGCTGGCACAGAATGGTATAAAATATTTCAGCTCCGGCCCAAACCACATGATTGCGACGGCACATGGCGGCGACAGAATCGGTTATACCCTGGAAGCCTGGGGCGACAAGCCGTTTTATTGGGAGTCTCCCTCTGGTAAGGAGCGAATTCTATTTTGGGTAGCAGCACACGGTTACTCATGGTTTCATGGAGGAAATATCGGCGAAGTGCGCAAAGCTGGCAGCGCCCCCATCCTTGAGTACCTCGACGAATTGGATGAAGAAGGCTACCCGTATGACATGCTTTATGTGCGCTATACCATAGGCGGAGACAATGGTCCACCGGATCCGGAACTTCCCGGATTTATAAAAGAATGGAACGAGAGCTATGAATGGCCAAAATTGAAAATCGCTACAACCGGTGAGCTATTCCATGATTTTGAAAATAAATATGGGGCTCAATTGCCGGTATTGCGCGGCGATTTCACGCCATACTGGGAAGATGGCGCAGCGAGTTCGGCCCGTGAAACAGCGCTAAGCCGGAATGCTACTGACAAGCTTCTTCAGGGAGAAATACTTTGGTCGCTATTGCGCAAAAAGGAGGATTTTCCACAAATGGATTTCTATAAAGGCTGGCGAAATACCATACTTTATTCAGAACACACCTGGGGTGCCAACATCTCTGTATCCGATCCTGATAGCGAATTCACCAAAAAACTCTGGATTGTAAAGCAAAAAATGGCCACCGATGCTGACTCGATTGCCACAAGTCTCGTGAAAAAAGCATTGGTTGCGGAAGGATCCGGTTCATCCGTTATTACGATTATCAACACAGCATCATGGATACGCAGTGAAATAGTTGAAATCCCAATCTCCGAAGATAAACGTGGCAAAGCACTCGTTGATGAACAAGGTAAAAAGGTTGCTACACAACCAGGCGATGTTGGGAAATTATTGGTTTTAGCCGAAGACATTCCAGCGCTTGGGACAAGGCATTACCAATTCGCGGATGCTTCCGCATTCGAAACAAACAGGAATGGTTCTGCATCAACCGCGGAATTAACCAACGGCATTGTACAGGTAAAAATTGACCCCAACACAGGAGCATTGACACATGTTTCGCTGGTGAAAGACGGCGTTAATATGATCGATGAAAACGCTGATTATCCGGCAAACGCTTACATCTATACCGGCATAAATGCTTTGAATCCAAGGACGAGCAACTCACCTAAAATCACGGTCACGAAAAATGGCCCGATCGTTTTCGAAACAAAAATTGAATACACAGCACCAGGCGCCAACTCATTGGCAACAATCATCCAATTGCATCATGGATCCGACATTGTCTATATCACCAATACGCTGGACAAGCAAGACATCAGGACGAAAGAAAATGTGCGATTCGCTTTTCCAATGAATATAGATTGTGGTGAAATGACTATGGACCTTGCATGGGCTGCCATGACTCCTGAAAAAGACCAGCTCGAAGGTGCCAACAAAAACTACTTCACCGTTCAGCGATGGATCGATATATCTTCAGAAAACCAGGGAATTACCTGGGCGTGTCCGGATGCCCCGATCGTGGAAATTGGTGGTATGTATGGTGAAGCGTGGATGAAGTATCCAACCAGGCCATATATCAAAGTCCATCAACCAAGCCAGCATATATTCTCTTGGGTAATGAACAATTCCTGGCATACCAATTACAAGGCCAGCCAGGATGGCCTCGCCACATTCCGTTATATGATCAAACCTCATGAAGGCCCGCTTGAATTGTCCGCAGCTAAAAAATTCGGTATTGGTGTTTGTCAGCCATTGATCGCTACCTATGGCAGATGCGACATCACCAATCCAATTCTAACCCCCGGTGAAGGGGCGGTTATTATCACTTCAATTAGACCACATGATGACGGCAGAGGTTATGTGGTACGCCTTTTTAATACAACGCAAAAATACCAGACGATACGGCTTGATGAATGGAATGTAGGTGAAAAGAAAATACTTCTCAGCAATGCCAAAAATGAGAAGCTCGACCCGATCAGTGGGGTACTTGGCTTAGGAGGCTGGGAAATCAAGACCATTTATGTGGAGGATTAACGCCATACTATTTGGGATAATATTCGGAGCAGCAACCAGCAATGCTCACCCGGTTTCTGTATTGACCGGCGATGCTGTATGGGCTGAAAATCAATTGATCCTTACGATGCGGATCCCAGCCGATCAACTACTGTTGCATTGCCAGGTGCAGGCAGACAGTGATGGCTATATTTTTCGCGGACAATTAGCGGAGTGTGAGATGCTGTTCCATGAAACAATCCGTAATAATTTTCTGTTGGATATTCCCGAAAACATTTTGCCGGAGGTCAAACAGTTGTCAGGAGAAAGTACACCGGAGAAAGTACTTTTGTCTGATCTTCATGATTACAATTATTCTTTTGAAATACGCTTCAATTGTATTAGTTCTCCTGATAAAATTACGCTCAGGCAAACCATGGGCAACTACAACCGTGGCCTTCAGTCCACGGCTCTCATCACATTTCACCTGGAAGGAAATCAGGAATTAGTTCCCCTATACAACGATCTGCCGGTGACTATTGATCTGATAAATAATACCATTGTTGACGGAAAGATCCGGCCCGTACTTATGATAGATCATGGTGCAGTTGCAATTTATCTTCCCACTGAATGGACCGTGCATGGATTACCATTTGAACTTTCGTTCGATGATGTGCCGTCAACCGGCAATTTGGTGGAAGAAGAAAATGAAATGATCAACTTGCAGTGTTACCGTTTTCAGATTCCCGCTGAAGCAAGTAAACTCACCATAATGTGGACCAATATGACCTGGCAAATGCGCAAAATAGAGTTGATTATGAAGAAGCCAGGCGATGAAAAAATCCTCGTATTTTCCAGGTTTAAAAAAGTTAACACGATCGCCTTGCAATGATCATATTTCCCATCAATTTTAACGTTATGGCATGGAATCATGAGGTGCGTCAGTATTTTTTAAGCAGAACAACCTAACTTTGTTAAAAAGTGTCAGCTTGATAAAGGCATGCGGGCCAAATATCCATAGTTGACTTTTTTAGAATTTTTTCATCTGTAATGCGCACTGATACCTTTACATACCCGTTTGTAGAAAAACACCGGTTCATAACCCGGCGACTCCTATTATTTGCGATATGCTTATCTACGAATAGCCTCCTTGCTCAGGAAATCGCCTTACAATCCGACACGGCACGCACCGGAGATGGGAAAAGAATATACAACACCACCCGATTACAAGGGGTGCCACCAAAAATTGACGGTAAACTAAATGAAAACTGCTGGGCTTCCGAAGGTTATTGGTCGGGCAATTATCGGCAATACATGCCAAAAGAAAATGCCGAGCCAACTGAAAAAACGGAGATCAAGGTTCTTTATGACGACCAGAATATTTATGTCGCCATACGCGCACATGAGAGCGATATGAATAAAATTGACAGTCGGATTGGCCGCAGAGACGACTTTGCAGGTGACATTGTCGGGGTGTGTTTCGACAGTTATTTCGATCACCGAACTGGTTTTGAATTTGATCTCACCGCGGCTGGCAGCAAAATAGACCTGGTATTACTCAACGACACCTGGGACACCAACTGGAATGCCGTGTGGCAGGGCAAGGTGGGCCGGGAAGATTCAGCCTGGGTTGCCGAAATGGAAATACCGCTGAGCCAGTTGCGTTATGGAAAAAAGGAAGAACAAACCTGGGGAATGCACTCCTGGCGCTGGATAAACCGCAATCAGGAAGAAGACCAGTGGAACCTGATGCCCCGCGACAATCCCGGCAACCTCTATTCAATCGGTGAAATACATGGAATCAGGGGTATTTCCAAATCCCGAAAAATTGAATTATTGCCGTATACCGTCGCTGGTCTTTCGACCTATGAAAAAGAGCTTGGAAATCCATATGCCACAGGATCAGACAAAATATTTTCTTTAGGACTTGATGGAAAAGTTGGCATTTCCAGTGACTTCACATTGGATTTCACTATAAATCCTGATTTCGGACAAGTGGAAGCCGATCCATCCGTACTGAATCTGACCGCCTTTGAAATGTTTTTCGAAGAAAAACGACCCTTTTTCCTGGAAGGCAAAAATATCTTTGATTTCGACTTTGGCGAGGACCTGCTTTTTTATTCACGAAGAATAGGCCATGCTCCGATGCGCACACCCAATGTGTTGGAAAATGAATTTGCTGATAACATAGAAAACACCACGATCCTCAGCGCAATGAAATTAACCGGTAAGACTAAAAACGGGTGGTCGGTTGGCATCATGGAGAGCATTACGGCGAAGGAACAGGCAGAAATCTCCTCTGATGATGAAACACGCA
>JBGSYX010000209.1:0-5530 GCA_041750735.1 Cyclobacteriaceae bacterium | reverse complement strand
ACCCGTCAGCGTTTCTCCCCGCTTCCAGTATTCGATCGAGCATTTCATATAGTGGAGGTTGATATTCCTGTTTTTTATCTGGTCTGGCAAAATTGGTTGTCACGTATAATTCGCAAAGTCCTGATATCAACTCACAGCCGTGGTCGCGAAGTCGCAGGTATTCCAGGTCTCTGGTTGGGTGGTGATTTCCCAATAGGTAATAGTCACCGATACTGATAGCCCAATCAAGAAGTTTTTCATCACCTGTTGCCCAATACATGCGGGAGAGCACCTGAAGCAATTCGCCGTTTACTTCTTCCTTTGGAACATTACCGAATCCGGGGTCGTCGATGTCACTGGCAATCACCACTTCCTTGTTCATGTCGTAAAGCATCTCCGTCATCCGGTCGGACCAGGGACTTTTTCCAAGCCATTCCGTGAGTGGCAGCAGACCGTCTTTAATGTATTCCGATGAACCAAAGATAATTTCACCCATTTTTATTTCCTTACTCTGAAAGTCCTGCTTGGAAAATGAATAGGTATCGGGCATGGAATTTACCCTTGAGGTAAGTGTTTTTTCTGAATGAAGCATATCCAGCATAGTGCCCTTGAAGCGTTCCTGATTCACAAAAAATGCCGTAAGTACCATGAACGGATAATTGTCGGCGGCAGCGTCTTTGGCGTTCCAGTAATCATTACTTTCGCGAATGTTGCGTGGGATGAGTCCGGAAGCGGAATCAGCATGAGACAACCAGGCCTCCATATACTTTTTGCACCGTGAAAAGCCTGCGTTGGCCAGAATGCTATTTTCTCCTGCTTTGAGAAAAAGAGCCTCTTCCTCAGGATTCAGCTTTTGGCTTTTAGCAGGTACGCAATATGACATTGCGACAACTATCGATGCGAAAAGGAAATACTTCATAGAATAGGTTTGGATTGAATTGGTATTACCAAATTAAGTTTCATTCTTGAGATAGCCTAACATTGTCAATATGGTGTACAATTTCTATGGAGTTATCGGAGTCATTCACTATCGAATTCAAAGCGTACGATAAGTATTTGAGGGTTGAGGTCTATGGAAATATGGATAATTTCAATGCATTGACGGATTCGACCCGTCGGATATATGAAAAAGTGCTTGAAATCAACGTTAAATTTCTACTCCTGGACTTTCAGAATGTAAATCTGCAAATGGATTGGACTGACATTTTTAACATTGTACGGATGTATGAGAAATCAATGCCTGTCTTCGCAGAAGTTGTTGCTGCCTGTAATTTCGATCAGGAGAGTCACAAATTTGCAAAGTATTGGCATGAGATATGTCAAAAACGAGGCTTTGGTGTTCACCTTTTCGCCTCCCGAGCTGAAGCAGAAAAGTGGCTAATTAAAACGATAAATAAGTCGTTTTAAAAGCCACAATTCTCCGATAAATCTAAACTGATTATTGTACAAAAAAGCCTGTTGACGTTGACCAAGATTATGGACGATCAGCAAAAATTGGGAATATACCTCACCAGCAAGCTTTCGTCATTGGAAATGCAAATAGCCCAAATCACCAAACTGCAGACGGGCATGGACTCGATGTACAAAGAGCAAAAGATACTGCAGAAGATCTGGATCGCCTCTTCCTGGTCTTCGCCATACGGGAGCAGCGGCGGCCACCACCTTAATCCTGCTGCATTTATTCCTCCGGTGAGCGACGAGGATGAAGTGACGGACAACAAAAGAAAATGGAAAAATCGTGACGAGAAAAGGAAAATAGGGAGGGGAATTTAATTGGCTGCGTGTTCAGGCGGTAGGTTATTTATTCCTTTCTGTTATTTTTTCATCGTCCATTTCATTTCCAAAAAAGTCTGTCACATAAACCGTTCCGGATGATTTATCGGCAAAGTAAATGATCTAGACAGATTTTCTGGGTGTGTATTGATACAATAAATATCTGTGATCCATTTCTAAAAATGTAAGTTGATCAACTACTCTGCCCCGATATGGGTTTTAATCCAATCACATGGCCATATCCAGTAATTCATCAGCTTTTCTTGCGGCACTGTTTTCTGAATGGGTCTGGTATAGATACTCTAAAAATTGAAGGTAATGAATTTCCGCTTCGGGCGTAATTTATACTATATAGCCCTGTTTTTCTTCCACGTTTCAATGTCTTTTTTAAATTCATTAATATTTCGGGTCTTGCCTTTTTTCACTGATTTTAATGACACTTTTGCCCGAGTAACTATATCCGATTCTGTAGTTTTAAAAAAATCCTGAGAAGCTGTTTTTCTAATCTCACGCTCCAACAATCTCACATATAAAGTCAACAACTCATCATCTTCAATTCGATCTATAAGATCATGCAATGTTTTCTTTGCCACTTTCGTATTCATTGTTTCTCTTTTTACCAAAGTTAACGATTTAGCGACTTTCATGGATTGTTTTAGCAAATGATATTTCAAGATGGCTGTTTTCAGCTCCTCCAACCCGGTCTGGCGATATCGCTCAGTGCTGCCGATGTGTATCGACACAAAAACCCTGAAACGCATCGAAGAACTCTCACGGCTCCCCGACTATGCTAAAAAACAGGTCTTCCTCGTGGTCGATGCGCTAAACCTCGACTTCAAAGCTAAGGATACCGTGCTTCAAAAAGCTCCCGGCGCGTAAATTGTATTGAAGGTACAAACCGTCAATTAGCGGGATGAGGTTTAATGTTGCGTAAAACAACTGCCAAAGGAGAGGTGTTGTCTGCTGCATTGATAAGTTTTCTTAATCTTAAAAGTATACTGTGATGTCCAGTTTTATTCTTTAATCAGCCACCTAATGCAATTTCTAGTCTTATTCGGTAGCCTGACCAATTAGCATTGATTTTATCATTACCATATAAAATTTCACTGTTCTGATATTTAAATGCACCATTAACTATTCCAAGCCAATATCCTAGTTCTATTCCAAAATGAGCAAATTTATATCCAAATCGGTATTGAATATTTGGAAAAAGTGCGGCGCCAATACTGTTTAAAAATATTGTCTCTTCATATTTTTGATCATAGACCGTCGTATTTTCATGTAATTCTAATTGGGAAAAGCCTAGATAAACGTCGCATCCAGTAGATAGATTATGATTTTGGTTATCCTTTAATAAATGAAATTTATAGGTAGGTCCAAAGGCAATTTCGGAAACAACCATATCTAAATCTACTCTACCTGAATAATCAGTATAGGTTGATCTTCCTCCTGTTGTTTGCCCATTTACTTTGATTCCAAACACATGTGGTTGCAGCACATACTCTCCACCGAAAAACCAATTATAATATGGTGGGAATGACTGGACAACATTAAGTGTAACTATGCTACGATAACTAATGGATTTTTGAAAATCTTTAAGTTCTTTCATTGAATACGACCCATAACCGACCCCACCTAAAAATCTAATTTCTTGGCAAAATATGTCGTTGGAAATTGCGAAAAACAACGATAAACAAGCTGCTAAAGTGAAAACTCTCATTGCTCTACGGTTCTAAGAAAAGCTTATAGCCATTACCACAAAACAAAGTATCATTGAGATATCTAAAATTACCATCAACTATAGGTACATTCAATATTCCTAAAGATTGCTTACCATTGTCTTTGATCAGACAGAGTGCTGGTCGACCAAATTTGCTAACTGAATTGCCATATATTACTTCATGGGTCGAATCAAACCAGAAGTATTCTGAAGACGCATCAACAGTCAATGTTTCTCCTAACAGATCATTTTGTATATCATATTTTGAACATTCGTATTTGTTGGTTAGAAGGTCTTTGTAGACTGAAAGGATTTGATAATTACTAGTAATCATGGAACCTAGCCCAACTTTATTCGCGAAAGGAAAAGATCCCATAATTTGAGGTTTTTCTTTGAATAGAGTATAATTATTCCCATCCCATTCGTAGCAGTTAGCCTGTGCGTAAAAAAATCTACCATCTAATGAAATTGCATATTGATTAAACCAAGTATTAGACATGAGCACACTTCCAGTCTTTAGATCAACCATTTTAAGGGAATCGATTGTGTAAGGTGGTATCCGGTTACTTTTTTGGAAAACAAATATCTCGTTTTCAGTTAAAGATGAATAATTAGCGTCATCAAATGGACCAACTAAATCTTGAAGCTCAATAGTTTTTTGCAGAGAAAGATTAGCTGTGGAATATAAATACAACCTTGTTCCCAATAATATGTACAAAGAATTATTTCTGATAAAGCATTCTTTAAAGCTTCCAGAGCCAAAATTAGGAAGGATCGTTTTAAACTCTGAAATTCCCGCACCATGCATATGCAAAGTATCTGAGTAAATCCGGTAATACCTGTTTAGTTCATGCTGATAATCAAGGAAATAAAATGGTTGCGCTTTTTCACCAATGCCATAACTTACCTTATCGTATGTTCTGTTTAGGTTTTTTGAATTTACCTCTAGAACAATATCTAACGGCGAGCCAAATGGTAATTCATTGAAGCCAGTATAAGTAACGTTAATATTGGTAATGTAATTATCTATCGAAAAATATGGGGTATCACCTACATGTGCGCTTAGGCGGTAACTTTGAAAGGCATTAAATTTACAAGTATCCCAAACTACTTTTATAAAACCCGTCTCTTCATCTTTTGTAATATTCCTTATCCTGGATTTAGATAAGTCGATAATCGTATCATTGCCCCTAGTCATCTGTTCACTTGCGTTAACATAGGTCTCAATCCAATACTTTTCTTCACCACCAATATATTCATCATCATAAGCATAATTAATACTTGGATCATCAATGTTTGAAACTATTCTATAGGGACTATAATAGTCTAAACCCTTCCACAAAATATAGCCCATGAAATTTGGTCTATTATATTTTTCCCAGGTTATTTTTAATCTACCTCCTTCATTCGTAAAATTCGTGATGTTAATTTTCTGTGCTGGATCTTTATCAACATGAAGTACAAAAAATACTGAGGCTACCAGATGTTCCATGCCCATCTTATCGGCAAGGCTGCCCGAACTAGTATTTGTATAAATCACGAATTCAAGTGAATGATAACCAGTTGAGTAATTTGATGCTATTAGCGTAAAAAACGGATTTTGCGGGGTAGAACTTATATGTTCCTCGCCATCAATAAGCACTTTTACTAGCTGTGCCACTTTGTTTCCCACATTGAGTTGATAGCTTACTTCAGTATCTTTTCCTATGTGGATAGTATCACCTTGATCTGCAATATCAAGCGTAAATATTCCAGAAGTGACCGGTTTCACATCAACAAAATGATCACCTTCAGGTTCGAAAGAGCATGAATAAATAAAAAATGTAATAAGTAAAAAAAACCAAAAAATCTTCATTTTTAAAAATGCATATAATCCTAAATTGATGGATAATTGACTAAAAAAGTCTTTAAAAAATCTACCTAGTGTTAAGTTAATTATAAATTGACGGATACAGTCTTTTCAATTTGACTCTTGCCTCTTTATTTGTGAACTGCCAATTTATTTTGCTGTTCTTATTATTTCGATGAGTTTTCCAGGCATTAACCTCTTCTTTTATT
>JBGSYX010000208.1:0-1640 GCA_041750735.1 Cyclobacteriaceae bacterium | reverse complement strand
TTGGTGGGAACAACGTGGTTCAGGTATCTCTTATAGGACCGACATTCCGCCAGAATCGATGACATTAGAACAACTGATTAAGGATGTGGTCGAAGTGACGAACTACTTGTGTCACCGTTTCGGCCATGAAAAGATATACCTTATGGGACATTCGGGAGGAACTTTTGTTGGCATACAAGCAGCCGCCCGGGCTCCGGAATTGTACTACGCTTATCTCGGTGTAGCACAGATGTCGGATCAACTTAAATCAGAACGGCTGGCCTATGAGTATATGCTCAAGTACTATAAGGAGAATAAGGACAAGAAAATGATTCAAAAACTTGAAATTGCTCCGGTAATAGACAGCACACCCGATGCATACCTCAAATTACGTGATAAGCTCATGCATCAACTTGGCATTGGCACAACTCATGACATGAATTCAGTAGTTACTGGTATTTTTATACCGTCTTTGACATGCCGCGATTATACGTTAATGGAAAAGATCAATATGTGGCGAGGCAAGTCGCACTCTGGCGTTAGTTCATTATGGGATGAAATGCTGACAACCGAACTGATCTATAAAGTGCCTGAGCTTGAAATCCCCATCTATTTTTTCGAAGGTATTTATGATTATACCGTTTCCTTCACATTAGCAAAGGAATACTTTGAGAAGATACAGGCACCCGTGAAAGGATTCTATACTTTTGAAAAGTCTGCTCACAGTCCATTATTTGAAGAGCCTGAAAAAATGCAACAAATTTTGCGAAAGGATGTATTAAAAGGAATTAACAACATGGCCGATTTAAAATAGCAAGTATGCATATGTGGATCGGGCAAGGGCGGCCGTCTATGGAATTTCAATCACTTTTTTCAGGGGGTCGGATGTCGCTAGTTAGGCTGATAAAAAAACGCACACATTTGGTCACGAATGTGTTCAGTCATTTTGCCAACGTTAACAACATTTGTTAATGGTGTAGAAGCAGCTAACACAGAAAATATTTCATACTGCCAGAAGGTAAATCTATAGTTTTGTTCGAAGCGGAATCAAGCTCTGGTGGAGACCAACTTGTCAGCAATAACCCCGCCGACAGAAATGAAAACGGGGTTGAAAATGCCCCTATTTCTTATATTCAATTTGGGAAGGTTTATCCCTCCAAAAACTCAATCTAACATCCTTAATTGTCAGAGAAAATCGGAACTATTACAAATAAATGGCTACGACAGATTTGTGCTGCCAATGATTTACCTCCGATTACAACCTATTGGGCCAGACATTCTTATGCAAGTTTACTCAAGGATCTCAATGAATCGGTTGAATTAATTCGCGAAATGCTTGGCCATGCAGATATTCGTACGAAAGAAAGCTATTTGAAGCGATTCGATATAGAAAGAAAGCGGGAAGCGAATGAAAAAATTTCAAGATTGTTCAAGATTGCATGATATTTCAGACAATACCCGCCGTCAAGTTTGGCTATATTTCAAATCACTGGGGGAATACTTTTTATTGCCAAGAAAAATTGCGCTCATTCAGCGGGAAATACTTTAAAACCTAATACAAAAAACCGAACAGCCAGATTGGAATTTTTTCCCCAAAACCAGCCTCTATGTCATCAGCGGCCACCAGGTAATCCTTTTGATTCTTCACTTGCGAGTCTCCT
>JBGSYX010000207.1:0-2688 GCA_041750735.1 Cyclobacteriaceae bacterium | reverse complement strand
TTGATAAGGGATCGTCGATGGTTGCCGAACCCTGTACAATTGTCCATAATCCGCTACCCCCCGGAGGGATGGCCGTTGCATTTAAATCCAGGGTGTTGGAACAACCTGAAGTGTTGTTACCTGCTGAAATGGAAACATAGTTGCTGTTTACGCTTACTTCGTCCCAGGCCGGGCACAAACCATTATCTATGGTCCATCTGAAGGTATATGTTCCTCCTGACAGGTTCGAAACTCCTGAGTTGTATGAATTAATATGGTCGAAAACAACCAATGGATTGGTGCACGACCAGGTGCCAATATCTGATCCCGGGTTATTTGCAAGTAAAGTATAGGTGCTGGTGCAAATAGTGGTGTCAGCACCAGCATAAACATAAGGCAGATTATTGATCAGCTGTACCGAATCGGTGGCTGAGCATAAACCATTATTAACCGTCCAGACAAATGTGGTGGTGCCTTGTTTCAAATTGCTTACCGTTGGGTTATGTATACTTGGATCGGAAATAATTTCTGATTGGGGGCCAATAATTGACCAGAAAGCCTGTTCGCCCGGTAATACCGGATTTGCATTTAAATTTGATGTGCTGCTGCACAATAGCTGGGTACTGCCAGCTTCGGGTTTGGGAAGGTTATTTTGGATGATAAAATCTTTTGGCACGGAGCAGGTTTCGTAGTTTATCGTCCATCTTACAATGCTTTGGCCAATGGGTGCAGTAATTTGAACAGAAGGATCGGATGGATTATTAAAAATAACGGTACCCGGGCTTGAAACCTGCGACCACAAACCATTCCCTAAGGCCGGAGGTGTTTCGGCACCAATATAAAAAATGTTGGTACATCCTGACTGGTCTGTTCCATCGTTATTTTCCGGCGAGTTGTTGAGAATGGTTATTTCTGCGGATGCAGAACATTCATTTGCAGTGATAGTCCATACAAAAATAGTAGTGCCGAAAGGCAGATTATTCACAACAGTAGTGGAATTGCTTGAGTTTTGGATCAAAACTCCCGGTGCCGGATATTTTAGTTCCCATTTTCCGTTACCCCCCGGCGGAATTGAATTTCCGATAAGATTTGCCGACAAAAGGCAATCATCGGTCCTGTCTGTTGAAGCACTGGCAAAAACCTGGTTATTGGTCACAATAACAAGATCACTCTCCAACCCGAGGGTATAGGTAAATTCATTTTCACCTGCATCAAGATTGAGCACTGCGGTGGCTTGTGATGATGGTGAAACGATGGTGGCCCCACCGGTTGTGGTCCATACGCCGCCAGCCGGAACGGCATAGAGCAGGGATGTTCCATCGCAGGATGAGGTGTCGTTTCTTGCTGATACCTGGGCTTTGACAAGCACATTAGATAATAGGATAACACTTAAGCCGATAAGTTTTAAAAAAAGCTTTGATTTGTAAGGCATCATTTTGTTGATTTTATTTGCCATTGTTCTGGTCTAATGTATACGTGAAAACGGAAAAAAAGTTTTGGCTTTTTCCTGAAATACAGAAACAAAAGACGAATATACAATAATTTGCTGATTCTGTGAATGGTATTCCTACTAAAAGACCCGGTAAAAGGTCATATAGTTGCGTGAAAGTGAAAATATTAATTCGGATCCGGAAGGTTTCGTTTATGCGAAGTTTTCCAGCGTATCGGGAAAACTTTTGTGGAAAAGCGCAATAAGCTTTTATCCGAAAAGTAGGTTATGCATGCTTTAGTTGTTCAATATCAAACTTTTTCATTTGTAAAAATGCCTGAATTACTCTTTCTGATTTATCGGGCATGCTCATCAGTTCCTTTAAAACGGCCGGGATAATTTGCCACGATACACCAAATTTATCCTTAAGCCAGCCGCATTGCCCTTCTGCACCATCCTTCGTGAGATTTTTCCAGTAATAGTCAATTTGCTCCTGGGTGTCGCATTCAACAACCAGTGAAACCCCTTCATTAAAAACAAAGCCATGATCCAGGGAACTATCCATAGCCATAAAAACCTGATGATTCAATTTGAATTGGGCATGTTTTACAAATCCTTCGGTATCACCGTCGGCTTTAGAATAGTTTAAAATTCCTACAATTGAAGAGTTCTCAAATATGGAGGTGTAATGCTTAATGGCTTCTACTGCTTTTCCTGCTTTTTCGCGGGTAAACATCAGCGACGGGGTAAATTTTTGTCCTGCCTCTTCCATCCTGCCAAGAGACAATTGCCAGTTCACCCCATACCGGTCCTGTAACCAGCCATATTTTTCGCTCCAGTCGTATTGATCAAACGGCATTAATGTGCTTCCACCATCCAGTAATTGATTCCATGCCTGTTCTATTTCGCTGGATGATTCAAATACCACAAAAAAGGAAATGGAGGGATTTGGAGTATAGGCAGGGCCACCATTCATCGCCATAAAGGTTTGTCCGTGTAATTCAAAATTCACAACAAACTGATTTTCGAAGGTAATTTTGAATTTTTTAAAAACGGAGCCATAGAACAGTGCCGCATCTTTGGCCTGGTCAGTATACCAGATGCAAGGATAGATTCTGTTTTTCATCTGTATTTGATTTTATTTAAAAATGGACTTCATCCACCACAAAAGAAAGGGTTTTCTGATTTAAACAATCCAAAGGAATTAACTATTGAAACAATTCTTCTTAGGTGCCCGATTCAACATATTTTTTAAAATGATTAAGGATAGCCTGCCAGCC
>JBGSYX010000206.1:0-5731 GCA_041750735.1 Cyclobacteriaceae bacterium | reverse complement strand
GCAGCTATCCTAGTGGTATTGGGTTTTACCTACATTTTTTACATGCAGGTAAAGACTGATCCTCAAATCAGGGTAATGCAGACTTTGATCTCTACTGATAATTCTTCGATAAAGCAGGTGGTACTTCCTGATAGTTCGGTGATCTGGTTGAACAAAGGTTCTGAGATTCTGTATCCGGAAGAGTTTAGTAGTGAAGCAAGAATAGTATATCTGAAAGGCGAAGCATTTTTTGATGTAGCGCCCAACAGCGACTGGCCGTTTATCATTCAGGCTGGAAATTCAAAAACAACAGTCATAGGCACATCCTTCAATCTGCGGGCATATAGCGGGGAGGATGAAATTAGACTGACAGTGGTGACCGGGAAAGTGGCATTTACCCTATCCGACGACAGGGAAAAGGTGATTGTCACGCCCGGAAACATGGCTTTACTTAATAATACAGATCTCACAGTTATGACTCAAACCAACCCTGATATCAATTTCTTATCATGGAAAACCGGGCAGCTTATCTTCAACAATCAACCGCTTGATGAATTGATTGCAAGTTTGCAGCGGCATTATGGCACGGCAATAAGGCTTGGAAATGGCAGCATGAGTGAATGCCGCTTTACGGGCAATTTTACCGATACTTCACTATCGGATGTCCTGAACATTATTACACGGTCATTGGGAAGCAGCTATTCGGAAATGGACGGAGTCATTACTATTCTGGGAGCAGGCTGTAAATAAACCATGAAAAAGGCAATTGCGATATGGATATTTTTCACTTTATCTGTGAGCGCAGCACACTCACAGGAGGCGGATTCCTTGCGAAGAATAACCATGGAATTCACGGATGTTGCTTTAAAAGAAGCACTGGATTCCATCGCAGCCCATTTCAATCTGCGCATGTCCTATTCCGACACCAAGATCAATTCCACCAGGCTGATATCCGGAAGTTATTCAGCTAAATCACAGCAGGATTTTCTTTTCCAATTCCTTAGTGATCAGGGCCTGAATTATACCATCATCGATGATCAGATCGTGGTCTTCCCTATCAACACCAGCCAAGCAATTAAAATTACTGGAAGGGTCACAGGTGTTGAAGATGGCGCCCCCGTTGCCTTTGCCAGCATTTCACTTCCTGAAGTTACGAAAGGAACATCTACCAATGAAGACGGTGAGTTTGAGCTGGACGTTGCTGAGCTTCCTCTTCAAATCACAGTATCACATATTGCTTATGAGAAAAGGACGATTTTTATCTATGACGATCATGCACCACTCGATATCCAGCTCAATCAGGCCCCGCGACAATTGAAGGAATTGACTGTAAAAAGCCGCCGCGACAAAAACGCCTACTATCAATTGCTAAAAAATGCCAGGAAACTCATTAGCGATAAACGCGACGAATGGCTTTACGGGAAAGCATTTTACCGCCAGAAATCCGAGCGGCAGGATCGTTACACAGAGATTTTTGAAATGTTTTATGACGTGAAGTACACGCGAAATGGCATTGCAGATTGGGCGCTTCAGGAAGGCCGCTACGCCTTTCAGAATAAAGATGATTACGACGTATTTCTTTACAATAAGAACTTCACACAGCTTTCGCGCATGTTTTCATTGCTTCAGCCGGAGACGGAGAGTTACCTTTTGCCTTTCCATCCTGATGCCCGGGAAATGTTTGAATTATCGCTCAGCGATGTCATCGAATACGAAGGCCGGCATATTGCTATCATCAATTATGTTCCATTTACCTCCGTGGGTAGGCCGGCTGCCCGTGGTCAATTATACATCGACTTTGAAACATCCGAGGTTTTTAAAATGACCGGAACGTTTACTGACGGCAGAATGAGTGTCATTGGATTTTCCGATTCGGAAAGCTCCTGGGACAACTAACAATTAACATTTGATATTTCGTTTGGTGAGAATGATTCCGACGGATTGAAACTCGACTATCTCAGGGTTGACCATCATTTCAATTACTATTATAAAAAGGAATTTATAGGAAAAATCCATACAAGTTCGTTCCTGAGCTTCTATGAACACTATGTTCCGGCTATAGACAAAAAACTCGGAGGTGCGGTTGATTTTAAGTCCAGCGACACTCAGACTATAGATCGCATCGGATACAACAGGGAATTCTGGCTGCAAAATCCGGTAGTAAAACGCACTCCACTGGAAGAAAAACTCATTCTTGATTTCGATAAAAACCAAGCATTTGGGATGGTTTTCCTGAACCAGGAAGAACAAGTGATTCTGTTGCCTGACAGAAAAAACAGCGAAAAAGCCAGAAAGATCATTGAAGGATACGAGCAGACTTCGGACAAAGAACCGCAACATCGTGTCTATCTACAACTGGATAAAACACGTTATCGACCCGACGACAAGATCAGGATTGCAGGCTACATCGTGGACGCATGGACGCTGAGGCCTTCTGTGACGGGAAGTGTATTGAATATCAGGATAACTGATGATTCAGAGGCTATTGTGGCCATGAGGTCTTACGATATTAACAATGGGTCTTCTTATGGCGAAATCGACCTCGCTGGTTTCAGGCCCGGATTATACCTGATCCGTGCTAACCTCAATACAGACTCTACATGTTTGTACAGCCGGCAATTTACGATTCTTCAAGGCAATAATAATCCAGTTTCCCCAGACCAGATCAATGAGCTTTCAGTAGTATCGAAGATCATAGCGACGCCTGAAGGTGGACTTCTCCTGTCAGAAACAAGGTCAAAAGTAATTATAGCCGGATACAATGATGAAGACGAAATAGTACCCGCTTTATGGGTCGTTTCAGATGATACTGGTAAGCAAGTCAGTTTGATTAAAGAGGAACCTGAAAGTATATCTGAGCTGATTTTCGTGCCACAATTGGGTAGGAGTTACTATGTGCAGCAGAGCGGGATCGACAACGCGGCTCGCTTGCAGCTGCCCGAGGTCGTAACTGAAGGGATTTCATTAGCCATAACAGATAGGGATCGGAATAGCTTGCGTATGGAAATACATCAAAAGCCTGCAATTCCCAGGGAGGTTTTTATTCTCTCAATATCAGCCGGCAAAGTGTTCAGCGTGTACGAAAAGAAACTCACCGGCGTCACCACAACAATTGATTTGCCGACGCAGCATTTGCCGCCAGGGATTATTGACCTTATACTTTTTGATGCCCTTGGAAATGTGCTGGCATCCAACCAGTTTTTTATTGAACCAGGCTCGTTGAACATTGCCCTTACCTCTGGCGTATGGAAATCAAGAAAAAACCATAGGCTGGAACTAACCTTTCGTGTGACAAACATGACCGGTGACCCGATTCAGGCCAATCTCAGCGCTGTTTGTAGTCAGGATGCTGCAGGCGCAATAAATGAAATTACCACAGGTCTCCTCCTGACCAATTCAACTATTCCTTCTTCTTTGTTGCAGCGAATTCCGCATGGCAAATTGTCAGAAGTGGCCGATAAGCTTCTTGTACTAGGTTGCGAGTTGAACAGGAAGCAAAGTACAAATGGCCTGGAACCAAACCCTGCGCCAATAGTGAACCTGGCGATGGACGAAAAAATTATTGCAGAAGTATCCGTGAGTGGTATAACAGGGGACCAATCTCAACCCAGAAAGTCCTTTAGGGAAAATAACAAAATGTCCATGGACTTTGAAACAATCTGGTTGCCAAAGCTCTTCATCAATCAGGATGGAATTGCCGTACTTGACCTTCGGGCTGATCCGGGATCGGCGTTGGCCGTGACCATTCAGGGATTAAGCTATCACGGGGAAATTGCAGATTTCAGGGAAGTAATTCACCTTGATAACCTTAAAGATCAAGGAATAAAGAAGGTAAATCGGAACAAGTGAGTGTTGATCATTAAACGACGCAGCAATGAAAACTCTAATCGACATTAAGTATTTTCAGCAAAACAGGATACCGGTACTCGGCTTTTTAATCGTTCTAATGCTGTTTTGTTCGGCAGCGGATAGCGCGGCCCAAAACAACCTGATCCACCTTCATTTTGATAAGACAAAAACCAAAAAGGCCGATATCCGTTTTGAGATGATCCACAATCTCATCATTATCCCGGTATTCATCAACGGTTCGGACACGCTGAAATTCATCCTGGACACAGGTGTGAGCCATACCATGATCACGAGTATGAAAGGTGCCCACAACACGTCATTCAATTTTGCGCGTGAAATAGAACTATTTGGTCTGGGCAGTGGCCGTGAGGTAAAAGCCTATCATTCCTTTGGCAATGTGATCGAGCTGCCGGGTGTTGTCGGATTTAACCATAACATCATAATTCTTAAGGAAGATTTTGATTTTCTTTCCCAAAGCCTCGGCACGCAAATTCATGGGCTCATCGGCTATGATGTTTTTGAAGGTTTCACCGTAGAAATTGACTATAAAGCGCAGAAAATCACCCTTTACGATCCGAAGTTTTACACAAAGAGAGTTCGCGAAAAGTTTGTAAAGAAATACGACCCGATCCCACTGACCATTGAGCGCAGAAAGCCATTTGTCAAAGGAGTTGTTATCGATGAAAACAACGAGGAAAGGGAGGCGACATTCCTTATTGACTGCGGTGCCAGCCATGCATTATCTTTATTTAAGACAGAACAAAACAAGCTGGAAGTTCCCGGAGAGTCGCTATACACATACATCGGGGCTGGGCTTGGCGGTGATATCTACGGCTACATCGGGCGTATAAAACGTTTTCGCATTGGGGATTACAGCTTTAAAAAGCCCATCGTCACCTTTCCCGATGAGGAGTCCATTCCTGTCACCGAAGGGGATACAGATCGTGGAGGAAGTATCGGTGCCGATATTATAAAGCGCTTCAATGTAGTCATCGATTATCGTGGATTGGAAATTTTATTGAAGCCCAATGAATTTTATAAAGATGAATTCAAATACAACCTCAGCGGTATTGATCTCACTACACCACTTCCGGATGTGCCGCTTTTCCAAGTGGCTAAAATCCGGAAAGGTTCGCCGGCATGGATTGCTGGTTTGGAGGTAGGTGATCAGATTGTCAATATCAATGGTATAGAAACAACCGAATACTCGTTGAGCAATATCGTGGAAATGTTGCAGTCAAGACCCGGTAGGACATTTCGTATTGGCGTACGACGCATCGATGAAACTTTTTATGCCAAGTTCACTCTGGAAGATCCGATAAAGTAGATAATGACTATGCGTCAAAATCAGCTATTATAGGTAAATATTGCTATGGTAAATTGAAGCATATCGTTCAATAAAAAATTACTTTTACTTTTTACGACATTTTTTCAGACATAAACTCAATAGATCATGAAAAGAGAAAACAATACCTTCAGAACTGTTTCAAGGCGGAAATTTATCGGTTCTACCATTGCCCTCTCAGGCGGGCTTATGGTTGGAAGCAGCCAAATATTTGGAGCGCCGGCCATTATCAGAAATCTCGGCAAGCCCAACTCGGTCATAAAAGGCGTACAAATCGGCGTGATTACCTACTCATTTCGCTCCATGCCCGACCAGAGTGCGGAGGCTACTCTGAAGTACACGCTGGAGACCGGCCTTAGCGCTATAGAACTCATGGGAGAGCCAGCTGAAAGTTTCGCCGGCGTCCCCATCAACCCCGTTGACAGGAATGTTTTCTTTGGCCTCATGCGTAAAACCAGGGAAGGAGGACAACTTACCGATGATGAGAAAAAGCAGATGGACTATATGCGCGCCCAAATGGATGCTTATAGTAAGGATGTAGCTAAATGGCGAGAAACC
>JBGSYX010000205.1:0-3929 GCA_041750735.1 Cyclobacteriaceae bacterium | reverse complement strand
GCTATGAAAGCAAAGGAGGGCAACAGATTTGCAATCTTATCCAATCATATTGTCTCACATCTGGACGGCTACCTCGCGGCTACTCAACTTGGTATCACTTTGGCCAGTCTGGGACTTGGATGGATCGGCGAGCCGGTTGTTTCCAAAATCATCATCAATGTCATGGGGGTGTTCGGTATCGTGCTCAGCCCAGAACTCACTCATCAGATTGCCTTGCCGGTAGCTTTTATCATTATAACAGTGCTGCATATTGTATTTGGTGAACTCACCCCAAAGTCAGTTGCAATTTTGCATTCTGAAAAAACGACATTGTTCGTATCCTACCCTCTGCAGTTTTTCTATTTCATTTTCAGGCCAGGAATATGGTTACTCAACGGTTTTGCTAATTTTATCTTGAAACTCATCGGCATTACCTCCATCCAAGGCGCTGACGTCCACAGCAGTGAGGAGTTGATGTACCTGGTGCAAAAAGGCCAGGAAAGCGGTAAGATCGACGACGCAGAGTATAAGATCATCAAAAACGCCTTTGACTTTTCCGAGCAGACTGCCCGTCAGATCATGGTACCACGGACTCAGGTTTTTGCATTGGATATAAATGAATTTAATGACTCTACCATCGACCTGATCATCGACGAGAATTATTCGCGGATTCCATGCTTTGAAGACAATTTAGACAATGTAGTCGGCGTCATATATCTAAAAGATATTCTGTTGGCCAACCGGAAAAAGGAGCCTGTAAACATTAGAAAATTTATCAGAAGTATTTTAATCGTACCAGACACCAAACGAATCGGACAACTACTCAACGAATTTCAGCTGAAACACCAGCAAATGGCGTTGGTGGTAAATGAATACGGTGGTACTGAAGGCATCATCACCATGGAGGATATCCTCGAAGAACTCGTGGGTGAAATCCAGGACGAATTTGATAACGAAATTCCGTTCGTTGAAAAGACCGGTGACAAAACATATATCGCTCAGGCTTCTGCTTCGCTGGACGATATAAATGATCATCTGCCGCATCCAATTGAAAAAGATGAGGAGTATGAAACCCTCGCAGGTTGCGTGATTTTTAAATTCGGAAAAATCCCGAATTCACGAGAAAAGATTATTTTCGATAATTACGAATTCACAGTGCTAAAACGTAACAGGACCACCATCACTATGGTGCAGCTTGTCGATTTAGCAGAATAGGTTCTTAGAGGAAATGATGCCTCTTGAACCCCTCCATCGCCTCGTATTCCGCCAATCCCAACTGATCATAAATACCTGCAAGTCCACGGTTGCGATCCTCGGCGCGTTGCCAGAATTCCCGGGCATCTGTTCCGGGGAAGAGTGCTGAATCTTTTTGGGATTGGTGTTTGAAAATGGCTTTGCGCTTGCGCATCAACTCATCCGGACTCATTGGGACTGCCATTTCAATTTCATCAACAGGCCACTCATGCCACGCACCGCGATACAACCATACCCAGCAGTCGTTGATCCAAGGTTCATTCTTCAATTCTTCCAGGGCCATGAAAATGGCATTGAGGCATACCCTGTGGGTTCCGTGTGGATCTGAAAGGTCACCGGCGGCATACACCTGGTGAGGCTTTATCTCCATGAGCAAGTCCTTGATGATTTTCACATCAGCAGGTCCAACCGGATTTTTCTTCACCTGTCCAGTCTCGTAAAAAGGGAGGTCCAGGAAATGTGCCTTATCGTCAGTAAGACCTACATAGCGGCAACCCGCCCTGGCTTCTGCGCGGCGAATGAGCCCTTTGATAACTTTTACCTCAGGCTTATCGGACTCGCCCGGTTTTTTCTCCTTTATGAACTTATTTACCTTTTTATAAAGGTCATTGGCAGCCTTGTTCTGCACGCTTAGCACCAGCTCCACTTCCTTGAAAAAGTCAGTAAACTGGATGACATCCTCATCAAATACTGCAATGTTTCCGGAAGTCTGATACGCTACATGTACATCGTGCCCCTGGTCAACCAGGCGGATGAATGTTCCTCCCATGGAAATGACGTCGTCGTCTGGATGAGGACTGAATATTATGACGCGTTTTTTTGCCGGCTGTGCACGTTCAGGTCTGCGTGAATCATCGGCATTGGGTTTGCCTCCCGGCCAACCGGTTATGGTATTTTGCAATTCGTTGAAAACCCTGATATTGATATCGTATGCCTTGCCTACTTCGGTCACAAGGTCGTTCATATGATGGTCGTTGTAGTCGCGGGTGGTAAGTTTTAGCAGGGGTTTATTTACTTTTTGACACAACCACACCACCGCTTTTTTAATCATAGTATTATCCCACCTGGGGATATCCACAATCCAAGGTGTTTTTACGCGGGTAAGATCATCAGCCGATGCTTCATCCAAAACGACCGTTGCATCCGGGTGATCCTGCAAAATGCTGGCGGGAACCTGGTCGGTCTTAGGACCTTCGATGATATTCTTGATAATTGGGGCTTTACCTTCACCCCATGCAAGCAGAAATACTTTTCTGGCCCTGAACATGGTGTCGATGCCCATCGTGATTGCTTTACCAGGAACATTTTTTTCTCCATAAAAATCACTGGCGGCTGAAATTATAGTGGCTCTGTCAAGCGTCACTAATCTCGTCTTTGAATCGGTCGGAGAACCTGGTTCATTGAAACCTGTATGGCCACGGCTGCTCACACCCTGAATGATGATATCAAGACCTCCGTTGGCATCGATCAATCGCTCATATTCATGGCAGAAATCATTTACTTTTTCCTTTGGCAGCGAACCATCGGGTATATGGATGTTTTCCTTCAGAATATCAATATGGTCGAACAGGTGCTCATGCATGAACCGTGAATAGCTCTGGATCGACGAGGGATCCATTGGATAGAATTCATCGATGGTAAATGCTTTGACATGCTTAAAAGTCAGTTGCTCCTTCTTGTGAAGTCGAATAAGCTCCTCGTAAAAAGCCACCATAGTCGAACCAGTAGCAAAGGCAATTAGGCACTTTTCCTTGCTCAGTTGTTTTATTTTAATGATCGCCGACACTTCATTGGCTATTGCACGTGAAGCCAGTAGCGAATCCTTATAAATGATTGTGGGAATTTTCTCATACCTGAGAAAAGATTTTAGGTCGGAGGAATTGGGAAAGTTATGTGATGATAAACTTTCATCGACCAGGCGGCTATTCACTTTTTTACTCATGATTCAATGTAAAAGTTGAAGGTGCAAAAATAGGTATTTATTCAAATCAGGCACATTATTATCCTATCAAAACAGCATAATCCCGCAATTATTTTTATATTTTTGCGGCAAATGTGTTGGGATTTTAGCTGTACTACTTATTACTTAAAGAAACATTCTCCTGTGTTGATGGGGATTTTGCCATTCTTAAACATAGTACATCAAGCCCAACAATTAGTACACTATATATCATTAAAATCATAAATAACCCATGAGAATCATCATCCAGGATAACAAAGAACAAGTCGGCCAGTGGGCTGCCAATTACATTATTGAAAAAATCAATAAAGCCAAGCCAACTGCTGCAAAACCTTTCGTACTTGGATTACCAACAGGTTCATCACCAATCCAGACCTATCACGAACTCATAAAAAGGCAAAAAAAAGGTGATGTGTCTTTTAAACACGTGGTCACATTCAACATGGATGAGTATGTTGGTTTGCCAATAGAGCATCCAGAAAGCTATCACTCCTTCATGCACAGGCACTTTTTTGATCATATTGATATTCCGAAGGAAAACATCAATATCCTTAATGGTAATGCTCCTGACCTGGAAAAGGAATGTGAACGCTATGAGCAAAAAATCGCCAGTTGTGGGGGCATAGAATTGTTTCTTGGTGGCATAGGTCCGGACGGACATATTGCCTTCAATGAACCGGGGTCGTCACTGGTCTCGCGTACGCGCATCAAGACATTGAGCTATGATACCATTCTG
>JBGSYX010000204.1:0-4614 GCA_041750735.1 Cyclobacteriaceae bacterium | reverse complement strand
TACCTGATTTCTGCGACGGCAGTTTCTTCCTGGTATCTTCTCCTAGCCTCGACCTCTGTGGCATAGGTTGTCTTTACCAACAGGTTATCATACTTTATTCTGAACCGTGATGGCTTCAGGTTTTGTTCGAAAAGGTACCATGCGGATTGCTGGTCTGCGGGTGCCTGCTTTATCTGCTTCAGGTAACTGATCACTCTGTCCCTCTGAAACTCCCCTGTCTGAGGATCGGTAAATGCTTGCTTAATCTCAAAGGAAACATTGTTGCCCTGAACCATATCCCACTGTTCTTCGTCAGTTACCATCAACCCAAGTTTGTCATATTGCTCCTGAAAAGCGACTTTCACGATAAGGTATTCCCAGGCTTGCTGACGAATGGTGTACAATTCATTTTCGGAAGGATTTCGTCCGTAATTTATGGTGTAATTATATTTAATCTCGTCAATCTGTTGCTGATAGCGTTCAAGTTCAATGGTTTCGCCGGCAATTTCACCAACATCCGTCTTGTTTTTACCCATAATAGCAGAATTTGGGCCAAGTATATCCCCCCCTACCATAAACAAGCCCAGACCCACAGCTACAAATCCAACTGCCCATCCTGCCTTCTGACGTATTTTATTAATTAATGCCATAGCGTATTTTCTTAAAGTGCCGCAAAAATAGCTACTATGATACTGAAAAACAAAAAAATAAAATAATAGCCCCAATCATCTAAAATGCCCGAAAAAATGCAGTTTTATTGGCAATTCAGGTAATTCAAATAATACTATTCTGCTTGGCAAACAACTGGTTTTATCATATCCAACTATTGCCCCTTCAGATCAATTGTACCTTTATAGTTGAGTAATTTCCAATAAGAAAAATCCTGCTTCGCTTCCAGGCCGTCGCCCATTTGCAATTCGCCGTCTTTTTCGATTTTCACGAATTTATCAGTAAATACGGTTTCTTTGCTTCTGCTCCAGAAAAGCTCTTCTGTATCCAACCTATCGCCGGTGATTGTATTGATGATCACCACATTTCCTGTGGCTTTGTAGAGGTCTTCCTTGCTTGTGTAATAGCAATAGTTAGCGCGTAGTGTTGATGTACTGACTCCATACAGATCAAAAAACTCTATGCGGAGACCTTCAGGAAACTCCCTGTCACCATTTCCCAATTCAAGTTGCCTGGGCGCTTCCATCTTCATTTTCACCACTGCCGAATCTGAGTAATACGTGGTTGCTGGGCCCAACTCAACGATTGGTCCGGTGTATTCTTCCACTTTTTTTAGATCATCTTCTTTGTTGCCACAACCGTTTAATGCCCAAAGAATGACAGCACCAACAACCAAACTAATCGCTAACTGACCTATTGTTCTTTTCATTCCGGAATCATTCAAAATCCATAACATACAGACATCCTAAATTATTTCCTATAAAATAAAAAAGCGGTCTGAGGAAAACCCAAACCGCTCTTTTTCAATGACATCTTAATTATTTTTTTTGTATGGCGACAGTTTCATTGACCCAGCACTCAATACGGTATTGTTCACCAACCTGTAGGTTCCATGTGAAGATCTCTTCCATTGTGGGGAATTGTGCCTGGGCTCTCCGCATACCTTCGGAGTCGCCAGCCGCCTGGAACATTTCGTAGGCTGCGATAAATATTGCTTTGTCATGAACCGGATTTTCACCTCGTTTACAATCATCAAAACTATTAAAATAAAGGTTTCCGATGATCTTATAAGCATCCTTCCTCGTGGGGTCAGCTGATACAGCTTTCCTTGCGTAGTCTCTTGAACTGACTTTCTTATCCAGATTTGCCTGAATTACTGCCAAAGAATAATACGAGTCAGCCTTTTTGGTATTATCATCCGTGAGTTCGACAGATTGAGTAAGATAAGTCATAGCGAGATCGTAACTTTTCCTCGATGCATAAGTTTGACCTATAAGTTTTGCAAGACCGTATTCTGGTTCAAATTTTTGAACGACAATCGCTGCCTGGAGGAATACTTCACCATCTGTACATTTACCGGCCAGCGCTAAACGCATGATGTTTTTTGCCAATTTCAGATTGTCGGGCTCAGCTTTAAGCTTTGGCCCCATATTATTTTCAATGAAATCGCAATCCACATCAACTATAGTCGGCAACATTGAGTTCACCTGATCTACCACTACCTTGAGTGTTTCAATATTCTTTTTAACAACTTCGATTTTGTAGGTTGCAATGCCAATAATTTCATCATAAATGGCTAATACCTCATCGTCAGAAATAGGATTGCCCGACAATTTATACCTTCTCACGACATCCATATAGGGCAGCAAATTGTTATCAAGGATTTCTCTTCCGTTCAATTCAAATGCGCTCTTGAAAAGTGTAAATAGGTCCTTATATCGCTTGGGTTCATTGTTGTAATACTTATAGGCATTAAATGCTTTTCTATCGAGTACGTTGGCCTCTTCGCCAAAATATTTGATCCGCAGATCATACAACAAGAGCGTGGAATCCTGATACACAATTTTTTTCGCCTGGTCAGCTTCTTCACTTGCCAAACCGTCATAAATTCTAACACCATTTATGTAAATGGACTTGTTGAGGTTTGGCGCATTTACCAATAACCAGCTAAGATAATCGGCGGCCTTTCTGTAATTGCCTTGCTTAAAATTGTCGGTGTAGAGGGCGTTTTTTTCTTCTGCGGTGGGTCTGTCTTCCGGCCAATTCCATTGTGCCATTGATAGGTTGCAGATAAACATTCCCATTAATCCAATGATAAAAAATCTTGTCTTCATAATTTAATGTGTTAATCGAACTTTCTTAAATTTCTATACCATGCGAAGGAACGATCATTGAACGTCATTCCTAAGTTTAATTTAAGGTAATTCTCCTTAATCAATCCATCCGAAGTAGTACCTTGCTGGCCGAACTTAAATCCGAGGTTGAACAAGGAGGCATTGCCTACAGGCAAAGATACACCAAAATTGATACCAAAGTCATCGATGTTTTCATTATTTATCATAATCGGGGTCTGATTATAGTAAAAACCCATCTGGTAATTTACCCTTTTAAAATAGCTTTTAACAGATGTGAAATCTGGTGTAAATTCTCCGCCGAGGATCAATTCCCTGCTTTTTGCGAGTTCCTGATCGGCGCCAAAATCACTGGAAAATTTGGTCCAGTCGCGCGTATAATAATCTACTCCTATTGTCCAGTGAAACTCTTTCGTAAAGCTGAGGCCGTAGCCAAATTTTGCAGGCAATGAGGTTTTTCCTTTGACATTGTCAAGAATTTTTGATTCTGGCCGGTCGGGATCCTGCTCATCATCTACTTCGATGGTTTCTGTGCGATGGGTGTTGAGGTTTGTACCTAATTCATAAATAAAACCGAGGTTTACGAGTGTCGTTTTGCCTATTTTCTTTCGTGCATAAAGTCCGCCTTCCAGGATGAAGTCCGAATAAGAAGATTCGCGGTTATATCGGGTTGGTTCGAAAGTTTTATAGGATCCTATAGTGTCTTCAGCATTCTGATATTCAATTTCGCTAAGTGAAATCCTGGTATTATTGGTGACTTTTCCAAAAGTATACGCAGCCCTGCCTCCTACATACAGCAGGTTCTTTACGAGCGTCCAGCCACTGCTAATATAGGCCTGGTTCAATCCGCCATCGCCAACATAATTATAACTTGCTGTAGTTTCCGGATGATTAGGTAGTGCTTCGGACGTAATTACATTATATGATACATTGCTATATGGCATCAGTCCCATGGCCATAGTCCACTTGTACGTTTTGATTGGAAATCCAAAGGTAAGATAGGATAAACCACCTGTGGTACTGCTTTGACTGGTTTCCGAATTGGAGATATTGCGCTTTTCTGTATAAAGTCCGGCGTCAAAGGTAGAAAAGGTATTTAATGGCAACATTGCCGGATTAATATTGTTCAAAATCCATGGCTGCCCGCTGCTAATTCCCAGACCGCCCATGTTCTGATTGTAAATAAGCGCCTTATTGGATACCATACCTATTCCAAAAACTGAATAAGGGCTCGCTGCCGTTTGCGCAAACGCGTCAGTTAATATAACGCTGAAGAGTGTAAATACTAAAAGTAGATTTCTAATCATTGACATTCATTGTCAGTATCTGATCAAGACCAATCAGTACCAAATTTGGGACTGCAAAGATGTGGCCTTTTATTTTAGATTCAAAAAATTGAGCCCCACCGCCGCAAAATATAATGGACAACTGAGGGAAATATTGTGTGTACCTGTCAATTATTCCCTGCACCTCTGCTTCTGCTCCAATCATGGCGCCGGATAGCATGCACGTACGAGTTGTTCTACCAATCAATTCTGCTTTACCTCCAGGCATTACAAGCGGCAATTTCGAAGTAAATTTGTGCATGGCTTTTAAGCGCATTTCTAAACCAGGGGATATCCCTCCACCATGATAAACACCAGATGAGTCTACAAAATCATAGGTAATGCAAGTGCCGACATCGATAATAAGACAAGCCTGATCTGGATAGAGACTCATGGCACCTGCAACTGCTGCAATCCTATCCACTCCAAGCGTCTCCGGCGTTTCGTAATTATTGATAAATGGTAGCTTTATGCCGTGCTTCAAAACGACGGTTTTTGTATGGCCTTCA
>JBGSYX010000203.1:0-1591 GCA_041750735.1 Cyclobacteriaceae bacterium | reverse complement strand
TGAAGGTTTTTATGGTAAAAGTTTCCTATCACCAGAAGCCTTACCGCAAATCGATGATGAACCTGTGGGGTGCCGAGGTAATCCCTTCACCGAGTATGCTTACCGACTCAGGAAGAGCCATTTTGGCGCAGGATCCCGATTCGCCCGGTAGTTTGGGTATTGCAATCTCCGAAGCCGTTGAAATGGCAGCAAAAGACCCCGGAACCAATTATTCACTCGGTAGTGTGTTGAACCATGTTTTGCTGCACCAGACCATAATAGGGCAAGAAGCGCTAAAGCAATTAGCAATAGCAGGCGACTATCCCGATATCGTAATGGGTTGTTTCGGTGGAGGAAGTAATTTCGCTGGAATATCGTTCCCTTTTCTTGGAGAAAACTTCAGAAATGGAAGAAAAACCCGCGTGGTTGCAGTGGAACCTGCATCCTGTCCGAAGCTTACCAGAGGTATTTTCCAGTACGACTTTGGAGATACTGTCGGACTAACACCGCTTCTCCCGATGTATACCCTTGGTCATAATTTTGTTCCCGACACAATTCATGCCGGGGGATTACGGTATCATGGCGCCGGCTCTATCGTAAGTCAGCTTCTGAAAGACAAACTGATCGAAGCAACTTCGGTTAAGCAGCTGGAGACTTTTAAAGCAGGAATGATCTTTGCCAGAACAGAAGGCATCATCCCCGCACCCGAAACGAACCATGTTATTGCGGCAGTGATCAGGGAAGCTGAAAAGGCTAAAAAAGAAGGAGTATCGAAAACCATTCTCTTTAACTTCTCCGGTCACGGTATTATCGACCTTGCCGCGTACGACAAGTATTTCGAAGGCAAGCTCGAAGACCATGAAGTTAGCGACGCGGAAATTGCTAAAAGCGTTTCGCAACTCGAAAAACTGGCATAAGAAAATTAAGCAGCAAATGCAAAAGTCTCACCTTGCAGGAAGTGGGACTTTTTGTTTTAAGGAGATTGCCTAATCGGTGACCTTTTCAGAATTGATGAATGATTCAAGATAATCATTATTCCTCATCTTACCGTAAAACCATGTTGCAGAGAGTTATTGTAATTATGGGTAATTAAAATATCAATAAAGAATTTCCAGCGTTTCCAAGATAACCAAATAAATAAATCCTAAATTTGATTTAAGGAAGATATTGTTAGTTATCCAAATGCAATTAAAACGAAGTATTGGCAGCATTATGATAAAATTCAGAGGAAAATACAGAATTGAATCAAACAGGTTGCAGAGTTGGGATTATGCTGGTAATGGATCATATTTCATCACCCTTGTAACCAATAATAGGAAATGCAATTTAGGTCATATCGAAAACGAAAAAATGATATTATCCGATTTTGGCAAAATTGTAGAATCCGAATGGTTAAAATCGTTTGAAATACGAAATGAATTAATTCTGGATGAATATATTATCATGCCAAATCATTTGCATGCCATTGTTATTTTGGACAAAACAAAAAATGATCATAACAGATATACGGCGAATATGGATGGGTTCGGGGGTGCGGTCGTAGAGGCACACGGCCGTGCGCCTCTACCGTCCGCCCCGTCCACCATCGCAAACGCCGATCAACCGTCCGCCC
>JBGSYX010000202.1:0-4020 GCA_041750735.1 Cyclobacteriaceae bacterium | reverse complement strand
CAATTCCCAAAATTTCTCCAGGTGATCAAAAGAAATACATTGAACGAGCTGATAAATTAATGAATCTATTAAATGATTTTAAAAAAACACAAGACTTGTTTTTATCATTAATAGAAAATAGATATTCAATAAAACAAAGTCAGAACCTTAAAAAATGGGATAAATTGGAGTTTGTGGGTTTTTTAGATGAGATGAAAAAAGCAAAGGTACAATTCAGCCTTCCAGAAGAAGCCGAATGGATGGCCTACTTCAATGAGCAAAAACGAAAAGCCCAGGCATTAAAATCCGAAATCAATCGCATCGACAAGGAAATCGACCAGATGGTGTATGAGTTGTATGGGTTGTCGGAGGAGGAGATTAAGATTGTGGAGGGGCTGCCGAGTATGGAGTTTAATAAATTAGAGGAAGAGTAGCGATGACTCAGATATTTCGCATAACGCATATCAACAACCTTCAATTCATATTGCAGCATGGTTTGGTTTGCCCAAACGCGGAAATAAAAGACCCTAACTTTACAGCTATCGGTTTTCCAACATTGATTGAATTTCGGAAGGACAGAGTGGTGCCTTTACCCCCCGGCGGTAGCCTGTCAGATTATGTCCCCTTTTATTTTTGGCACCGAAGTCCAATGCTTTATGTGATCTGGCAGGGAAATGATCCGGAGGTGATCGTAACCCCCCAAGAGGAAATTATATATTTGGTGAGTAGTTTTGAGGCGCTACAGAAGTACGGCTGTCGGTTTATTTACACTGACCGCCATGCCAAGCTTGATTATGCAAAATTTTACACTGATCCGGCCAAGATCGAGCTTTTAAACTGGGAGCTCATTAAAAGTTCTCAGTGGGGTAGGCAATATGGGTCTGAAAGAAGAGAAATTAAGCAGGCAGAATGTATTGTTTACCAACACGTTCCAATCAATGCAATTATTGGAATTGCTGTGAAAAATGACGAAATTGGAACTATGGTTAGCAATATGATTGCCGGATTAAACTATAAACCTGTAGTGAAAGTTAAACCATAATTTTACTTTTGAATATGAAATTCCTTGAAGGTGATCTGTTCGAGAGCAATGCTGAGGCGTTAGTCAATACAGTTAATACCATTGGTGTAATGGGTAAAGGCGTTGCCTTGCAGTTTCGTGAACGATTCCCTGAAAACTATGCACTATATGCCTCAGCCTGTAAGAAGGGAGATATTACTGTTGGTAAAATGTTTATTACGGCGACTAACAGTATGATGAATCCTAAGTGGATCATCAATTTTCCAACAAAAAAGCACTGGATGCATAAATCAAGCTATGATTACATCAATAATGGCCTTGAAGATTTAATTCACCATACAGTCAAACTCGGTATAAAATCCATTGCCATTCCCCCTTTGGGTTCTGGTCAGGGTGGACTGGATTGGGCAAAGGTTAAAAACATCCTGGTTGAAAAATTAGAAGGCCTTCAAATGGATATTATGGTTTACGAACCATCATCTAAAGGAAAGACCACATCTTATCAGAGTAACATTAATTTAACGAAGCCGAGAGCGCTTATACTTGCCCTGATTGATACCTACCGCAAATTAGGATTTGATATAACGCTTCTGGAAGTTCAGAAATTAGCCTATTTTCTTCAACGCATAGGCCAATCCGATCTGCGATTGAATTATAAGAAATATCATTACGACCCCTATGCGCATAACCTGCAGCATCTTTTACATAAACTCGAGAATGATTATATTCTAACTGACAAATCTATTCTCGATTCGAAGCCGCTGGATCTTATCGCATTCAATTCAAAACGGTTGGAAGAAATAAATGACTTTATTGAAAGCAAATGCTCGGCAGAAGAAAAGAGTCGGTTGGAAAAAGTAAAAGAACTAATGGATGGTTATGAATCTCCTTTTGGCTTAGAACTACTGGCAACGCTTGATTGGATCATCAAAGAAGAATGTAAATCAATTCTGCCAAATCCTGAAGTTTTGCAAGAAAAATTGAAGGAATGGAGTGATCGAAAATTTTCCAGCTTTAGCATGTCTCACATCGCGACTGCATTGAATAGATTAGCTGAATTTAAAACCGAGCTGTCGTACAATTAAGTTATCTCCCAGCCCCGTGAAACCAATACGATTTTTCGCTTTGCTGCAAAATCCTATCCGTTTCACGGGAAAAATCTTGAACCCTTTGGCTGAAAATCCGGCGAAATGCCAGAGCCATTTTCACCAAAGCGTTCGCTAAAAATCCTCTACCGACATGGCGCGTACGATTTATTGAAGAATGATGTCACTGTCGATATTCAGTTTTTGACGGAGGGCTCTCGCCACATTCAATGTTATCTCCCGTTTGCCGGACAGATATTCACCGATTCTTGAGGCGCTGGTGTTTAACAATAGCGCCAGTTCCTTCTTTTTAAGTTTCATTTCGAACATCCGCAGTTCTATAACCTCAATCAGGGAAGGCAACCCGATCGGATGATGCTTTTCCTTGTAGTTCTCAATAATATCAGAAACTTCCGTGAGTTCAATTGCCATAGGATCAATCTCCGGAGTATTGTCATCCACTAGGTTCAATATTCCTCCAGACGAAGGTTCGTCTTGATATAATCCTCATGTGTTATGATCTTTTCCATGGTTCAAATTTTGTCAATGTTTTTCAATCGGTCATATTCTTTATGGTTTCCCACCCATCGGATGAAAATTCCCTAGTATGAAACCGCACTACAGCAATTATCCTGTAATGGTTGCCCTTTACATTAAATACAAACCTACTATTGCCGATATTAAACCATCTTTTTAGGATTACTAAATGAACAGAATAAGTCAAACAACACTTATCACATTTCTTCCATTGAAAATCCTCGCAATTCGATGGTGTAATCAGAAAACTGATCTCTCAAAACCATGGACTTTTCATTCAAAGTCCCGAGGCTAATGTTTTCTTTTTTGCGTTTAACTTCAGCCAGGAGCATGGTTCTGTTTAAGTCATTTACCGCAACAATATCAATCTCGTTTTTATTATCTTTTTCCCAATATGTTCCAATGAAGGAGAAGCGCTTTTCAGAAGTGAGTTTTTCGATAAAATACCGCTCAAGCACTCTGCCGCTAAACGTGTTATAATCGCGTTCAACAATCGAGCGCAAAAAGGTGTAATTACCGATTTCTACCGCGCTCTGGTATTTATAGATAAACCTGAACCAGAATCGGAGAAAATGATCCGTAATCGTATATTTAATAGTTCTGCCGCCGGGTTTAGAAAAGGCCGGACGTACCTTCTCTACAATATTAAAGTCTTGTTCCAGTCTATCAAGGTATCCCCCAATGCTGGACTCAAGAATTGATTCGATTTCCGGACGCGATGTCTTTCCGGACGCGATAAGCGAAAGTATAGAAAAATAAGTTGCGTACTCCTTGCCAAACTCTTCGATGAGAACATTCTTTCCTTCTTCCAGAAAAAGTGAATTTTCTCTGAATATTTCATCCAATATGGTGGAAAAGGTCAGCGCCTCCTTACCGGCCAATTGCTCCACGTACTTGGCTACACCTCCTGTGATTGTATAAAGGGCTAGCAGATCCTCCTTGCTCCATGAAGGATTATGATCTTGAAGAATTTCTTTGAGGGTTTCTACTGGAAAGGATTTTAGATGGATGCGCTCGGTGACCCTGGCAAACAGCGGTTCACCAGCGTTCTCAAAGATACGGGTCATCATGGAGTACACCGATCCGCAAAAAATCAAGTTTATTTTACTGGTAGATTTTTTACTATCCCAGATATTTTGAATATCGCTATATACCGACGGGTTTATGGTTTGAAATTCCTGAAATTCATCTACGATAAGGGTTATGTTCCGGGTCGCAGAAAGCTCCATGAGGTAGGCGAAAAGCTCCCCGAATTGGGTGATTGTTCCAAAAATAGTAACATGAAGTACCCTTTCAACTTCTTCCTTGAACTCCTGACAAAGCAATTGCTCGTTTTTTCGACTTACGAAAAGGTAAACCGCATCCACGTCCTTTTCGATTGCTTTTTTTAACAGACAT
>JBGSYX010000201.1:0-5281 GCA_041750735.1 Cyclobacteriaceae bacterium | reverse complement strand
AAGGAAAAGAAATGAACAAACGGTGAATCATCTGCATCGACTTAACATATTAAATGCGACGGTATAGAAAAGGAGATTTACCTTTGGCCACACTAAGTGCGGGCTTTTTTAGGAGTAGCTCAATTTTGCGTGCTATTATATTCCACAAAATTCTATGAAAACTCTCCTCCTTTTATTCCAAGTAATTTTTTGAAGTTTCTCAGCAGACCCTAACTAAACGCAATTAGGTATTGGACCAGTCCTGCTATTCCTCCAAGAGCCGCGCCAATTAAAATAAGTGTAGTTTCATCTTCCTTGAACACCGGTCTTAAAAATGCCTCAAATTCCATGGGGGACAATGCGGACATTTTCTGCCGTAAAATAGCCTCCAAATTCAGTGCATCCTCAGCATAACCGAATACATGCCTGATGTTCATGGGAAGTTCCTGCATGAACCGAAAGCAGGCAATATTTCTAATGTGGACGAACATGCGACTACCGGTATATGTCTCGAGCGCTGATCGCAAAACACCGGCAGTTTCATTGATTGTCTTATCAATCTGTCTCCTAACTATTTTTCTAAGTCTTGCAGAACCCGGGCCACGGATAATATATTCAAAAATGCTTTCTATGGTAATAATATTCGAAGCTACCATCCTGGAATATTCCTCGGATACCTCCTTTTGTCGTTTGATAAACATTCCCTGTATGGACAAATTACCAATTTTAATAGGCTTAAGCGGTCGGAAGATGAGTTGCAACGCAAGGTAATTTGTAAAATACCCGACGAGAATTCCGAAGACCGGCAAAATCCACCACATCGGAACGAAATACCATACGATCATTTGTATCAAACCGAATAAAAATCCGAAATAAAAACCCGAGCGGATGATAAACCGGAACTCCTGTTCGCCGCATTTCAGAAACATCTGGTTCAGTAATTTTTTATTCTTTGTAAGTGAAGCTACAGCCAGCGTCTTCAGGTCGAGCATATTGGAAAAATCGTGGTTTATGTCCTTCATCATTTCTTCCACGATCAGGGGCAACGATTTCCCCACATCTTCATAAAGGTTTTTTTTGATGACTTCAGGCAGCTGGCGCCATAGAAGTGGCATTTTCGCTTCCATCACCTCGTCGATTATTTCCTTGGATAAATAATCGATTGCGGGCGACATTTCCTCGGCGACTTTTTCCGGATTTATCTTCGCGAATTGCGTTTCTATATTGATTAATTTCGATGTCCAAAGGTCTAATGCGGTCTCAGCCATTTTACGCGCCTTAGATGGAATAATACCCTGCCAGCCAAATGGTCCGATGCCCCAGTATTTCAATGGGTAAAAGGTCATTTTTATGGCAATAAGATTGGTGATCCATCCCACAAAAGCGCTTACTAATGGTATGGTTAAATACGGAATGTTGTCGACAATATATCCGAGCAGGTTCTCCATAGAATAAAAGTAAACAGATACCGCTGTGCCGGTAAATCATTGACAATTTGGGCCTATTTTCAGCCAAATACACACGAATTGCCAACTTTTTGGTTAAATTTATATAGAACACATTAATCCTACCAGTCATGCTTATCCCGCAAATGATCCTGAGGCAGCTCTACACAAACGGCAGCCTGAAAAACAGTAATTCCTCGCTCAAGTTCTCGCTTAAAAACAGGCTCACCGACGCCACGATAACTGAGGTGAAAACATTGAGCATTGATGACTCACTAATTGATAGTTCGCGGATAAGCATCGTTTTTGAAGATGGCGTTTCCGTAAAAGTCAGGGATATAAAGCGCAATCCTATACCTTTTCCTCTCCGAAAGATACTTCATGTACATATCGAAGATTTAAACCTTCCGGAGGCGAAGCACAAAATAGAAGTGACATTCAAGGTAGAACCTTTTGGTAGTCTTTCACTAAAAGTTGAAGACTCCATTGCCGCCGACACAACTCACATCATCAGAATCCCACGGCACAACGAAGATGATTACAGCGTGGATATCATCGGCAAGCGACAATCATTTATCGAAAAGCTCACCGGCAAAAAATACAAGCATCTCTTCAGCTATTCCTTCGATTCACAAGAGGTCAAAGGGAACATCGAAAACTTCACCGGTGTGATACAGGTGCCGCTGGGTTTTGCAGGGCCTATACTTATCAAAGGCGAACATGCAAAGGGCGAATTCTTCATTCCACTAGCTACCACAGAAGGTACATTGGTGGCATCGTATAACCGCGGCATCAAGGTGATGAATCTTTCAGGAGGCGCTAAAGTCACCGTCGTAGCCGACGCTATGCAACGCGCTCCGGTTTTTGTTTTTGAAGATGCCCGTGGTTCCAGGGATTTTGTGATGTGGGTAAAAGAAAATACAGATAAGATCAGAGAAGAAGCCGAAGCGACATCGTCGGTTGCCAAACTGCAATACATCGACCCTTACCTGTCCAATAAGTTTGCCTACCTGAGGTTCAACTACAGCACCGGAGATGCTGCAGGTCAAAACATGGTAGGACGGGCAACCTTCGCAGCTTGTAGCTGGATTTTGGATAATTATAAACAAGGTATGATTAAGAACTTCTACCTCGAATCCAACTTGGCTACCGACAAAAAAGCCTCCCAGATCAATGTGATGCACAGCCGCGGCAAACGCGTGATCGCAGAGGCGACCATAAAACGCGACGTGTTAGTACAGCACCTGCGAGTGGAACCAGAAAAGCTAAATTATCATGCCAATATTGCCAATATAGGAGCCTTCCTCAGCGGCGCCAACAACAACGGCGCACATTCGCCCAATGCCATCACGGCTATGTTTATTGCCACAGGACAGGACGTAGCCAATGTTTCTGAATCGTCGGCCGGGATTTTGTACACTGAGCTGACTCCTGCCGGGGATTTGTACATTTCACTGACCATACCGTCGCTCATAGTGGCTACGTATGGCGGTGGCACCGGACTGCCTTCCCAGAAAGAATGCCTGGAGATTTTGCACTGTTATGGAAAAGGAAAAGTAAACAAACTTGCTGAGATCATTGGCGCTGTAGCGCTTGCAGGAGAGATATCGCTCGGCAGCGCCATTTCATCATCAGACTGGGTGTCAAGCCATGAAACCTATGGGAGAAATAGATAAGCTGGATTTCAATCAATCCAACGTGTTCAATTGCGATGAAGTGTTGGCGTCATTGCGATGAATCGCCCGCTTTTCAGGACGATGAAGAAGCAATCTCTAGCTATAAAAGCAGATCGCTTCGTGCCTCGCGATGACGGGGAATATTATTTTTTATCATCTCAGCCTGCTTTTCAGTTAAACAAAAAGTCGAAGTCCTATTTCTTAACAAGATACTATTGTTGTTACTCGGGAATAAACTGAAAACATGAAAGAAAAAACCAAACTCACCCGCATCCTCTATTACGCTGGCGTTGTAGCGATGATCCTTGGGGCGGTTTACCCGCTCGAGGGCTCAGTGCTTATCCTTTCAGGAAATCTTCTCTTAGTTATTTCCATGTACATAACTAACGACCGCCAAAGAAAACAGTTTCTGGCTACACTCATTATGATTGCTGTAGGAGTATTCTTTATCTACTTCACGTGGAGTCTGAGAGAATTTGGAGGTACATCCAAACTTATCTGGTTGTGGGATATACTCATTCTACTTTACCCTGCCGGGTGGATATTTGCTATGGTAATGTTGATAATCAGGGTTAGACAGAAGCGAAAAGCAAAATGCCTAACATAGGCCTCATTCAATCGGCACAGCCGAGCGAGTGTTGTAGGAATCTGTCATTGAAATAGGTTTGGGGTTGAAACCCAAACCAGTAAATTAGGTCACAAATTGCTGTAAACTGTCGTATTGATGTATCATCATCGGTTATGATAAATCAAATTGTTATTTGAAATCGTTAACTTTACATGGCAACTAGAGAAAATCAATGAATACCGTCAAGATCAAAGAAGAAATAAACGAATATCTCGAACACGCAGATGACCGGGTTTTAAAACTCATCCATGGATTGATAAAGGCTGATCAAAAATCTTCTCCTGTTGGTTATAAAATGGATGGCAAACCGATCACTAAAGAAGACCTAATCGCCAGGGCAGAAAAAGCAGAAGAGGATATTAGGGAAGGCCGGGTAAAAACCTCAAAGCAGGTAAGGGAAGAAATGAAGAACTGGTAGTCCATGAAGATAGTATTTGCTTCATGGGCAGAAAGTTGCTTAAGAGACATTTACGACTATTATTCAAAAGAAGCCAGCCCTGAAAAAGCATCAGAGATTGTGAACAAAATTATTGACAGAGCAGAAACTCTTGAAAATTATCCGAACAGAGGAAGAATTGAGGAGGACTTAAAATCTCTTGGGAAAACACATTGTTCTTTGCTGGAATACCATTTTAAAATCATTTACAAGGTTGCGGGTGAGACTGTAACTATTACTGATATTTTTAGCAGTCACCAAAAACCTTCAAGGAAGCTGAAAAGAAATAAGTAGACTTAGCTCGAATCCCCCTCTGAAACCACGACAAATTAAATCCCACCGCTGATTGACCGTTGTCCGTGTATTATACCGGCGAGGTGTGACTCAGTCGCTCGGCTGAGCCGGGTGACAAATATGATTGAGGCATCTTGCCGATTTGCTGAATGGTTTTTAGATTGCTTAAATGTCGGAACTGGCCAGTTAAAGGCAATTGATGATTTGGATAAAAACAACAAAAATGAGAGCCCTTGTAGTCGTATTTTTTCTTTGTTCATGCCAGGCTACTAAACTTATTTCCACATGTGGTAACTTTGTTGAATATCAATATGAAGAAGATAAAGTTAAAGTGCAAAAAGATGGCAGAATTATACATCACAATTATAATTCAATTACTATATTTTTTATGAACTCTTTTAATGATGAAGTAATATGTCGTTTCGGTGATGAGATTCTAATGAATGAACACATTACAAGTGATGAAAGAACAGGATCCACTGGTAGATATATCACAAAAAAACTAAAAATAGAGGATATGGATAAAGATTTTGAAATAGTAATTAATCCAAGTACTTGTGCCAAAATTCCAATTAAGAATAATTATCACTTAGTCTATGTCTTTATATATCAGAGTGAAGTAATAATTAGGTATTCTAATACCCTGCATGAAAGCATTTAAATCCCCTCAGTCGCTCGGCTGTGCCCATAGCCGTCAGTTTAAGGTTTTCTGATTAGAGCAAGATACCATTAACATTTTTCAGGAAACGATCATTAAATCAGTTGAAATCTGAATTTTATGAGGCTATTGATGGGGCTTTGATAGATGAAATAGCTCACAAAC
>JBGSYX010000200.1:0-9538 GCA_041750735.1 Cyclobacteriaceae bacterium | reverse complement strand
GTCGATAGAAACCGGGTACCAATCATTATTTTATTGGTTGTACTATTGATAACAATGTACCCTTTGGTATTTAGTTTTGAAGCATCATATCCATTTGGAAGGATAAGATATTTGCCGCCTTTTCCTTTATCAGCCCCCATTAAGCCTAAATCGCCCAAGGAAAGTTGGTAAAAATCTATTACGCCTCCGGCAGAAGCGCCAGCAGGATAATCAATAACTACGGGTCCAGTTTTAGAAAGATCTGCCCAACTAATTACGTAAGGAGTGGTGGCGTTAGCAGTCAGAATGCCTACTTTTTCATTGAATGATTTGTACTCCACAAAATCCAAATCTGCTCCGCCATAGACTTCAGAATGCGCATTGTACCACATTTGAAAAGTGGTTACCGGAAGCGACCATTGGTACACTTCAATAGCCCTTTGTAAACTCAATTGGTCATTCAGCTTAGTTATAGATTCTTTAGTAAGGTAACTTTGATTCAATTGAATATCACCAAAATTGGTTTTAATCAATTCATCGCCTTGCAATGTGGCATCAGCAAGTGAAACAGCATTATTAGCTACAAGTGCATCTTTCGACTGCGGTTGATTGCATGCAGCGATTACTCCAATTAGGGTAATCATTATCAGTGCTTTGAATTTTATAAGTTTCATTTTTAACTATTTATGAGTTTAATTTTTTACATTATTCAAGGTTGGTCTTTTCCAACTACCATCTAGTGCAGCTTCTTTTGGCCAATACAATCTCATTATTGTTGCAAATGGGCCTTTTGGGGCAGGCAACCAATTGGCTTCTTTGCTCTTGCCGGGAGATTCATTTTGAATATACAGCGTGATACCTCCATCCTTATCTTTTACAAAACCTGGTAACATGGGTGAATTCAATAAATACCGATTGATGGGATTTTCTACCAATAAACTTTGCGGCAATTTATACATGGTCAAAGACCAGAAGGCATTAACAGGTGGTAGTTCGCCTTCAGCAAAATGTAGGGTGTATTTGTTTGTCGTTGCATCTAATTTATTTCCATCCGAATCTACTCCATAAAACGGATACATGGCTTCTTCTTTTGAATTTCCGTAGATACCTAATACGGCTCCGGCCATTCTATATAGGTAGTTATTCTTTAAGTACGCTCGCGTCCCAAATACATCACCCGAAGCGACCTGTCCTGCATTCACTTTCTTCATTAATTGCGCAAAATCAACAGACCATGCATCTTTTATTCCTTCTTCAAAAGCGGCCTTCACTTCAGGGGAAAGATTATCAACATCAAATTCTTTTCCTGCACCAATTCCAATTTTTGCAAATCGTTCTATTAATTCAGTCTCCGTTGGATTCGTTGGGCAGAACTGCATCACAAAATTCATAATCCGGAAGAAATCCAAAGATGATTTTTGTAATTCGGGAGTTAGTGGCTTAATAAAATCGACTTCAGGTGCAGCAGCGGGTGCTTCCGCATTTAAAAATGACGATAAAGGCTGTATCTTATACTGTGCCTGAATTTTTTTTACGTTATCAATATCAGCAGGATTGAAAAGTTGTGTTCGGTATAGTAGATTGATAAATTCAGTTTCCGATTTCACTACACGATTTATACCTTCAGGAACCTCTCCGCTCCATTTAGGACCCACAACAAGATACTTACCAGCTTTACTGCCCGAAGATCGAGTACCTAAATAGTCGAAATTAAAAGTATAGGCATCTACGAACTGAATGCTGTAGTAGCGATTTTCATCCACCGCTGGTAATGTTAATACAATAGGCTCTGCACGCAGATCTATACCTGCAAATGAATAAGGCGTGTCAGAGTTGGGTGTCTGTATAGCAATATCGGCAGGTGAAAAAACACTAGCTATATTCGTTATATGATTCCATGGTGCTTTAAATTCAGAATTTGTACTGTCTACATAATACCCGTATTGAATTCGGTAGCTATCTACCATCGGGTAGCCATAAATATAGGCTTCCTTTGCAATGGAACGGATGGAGTCTAATGACAATTCAGAAGATACCATAGTTTCTTTGTTACCCTTGTTTTCAGTACACGAGAATGTGATTAAAACAATCAATAGTAGGTTAAATGCTTTTTTCATAATAAGTTATTTATCTTGTTTTAATAACATACAACGTTGACAATATGCACAGTGCGAACTTAATAGATTTGTGGTTTCAATTCCGTTCATAGCTAAATATTGTCTTTGTGCTAAAATTACTGTTTAATTTGTATTGTCCAAGCGATATTTTGCGGGGATTCTAGATACAAATTAGGTTTCAATCCGCTCGTAAACCGCATTGGGTATATTGTGGGTTAGTGGCTGGGGTTCTCATACTTAATATTATATTTATCTAACATTTTAGTCAAGTAATTAATTCCACCTATCACTCCCATATTCCCTTCTTGTCCTGAAACGATTCCAACTAAATATCCATTTTTGTCTATCACAGGAGAACCACTTCTTCCATGAGGTTGAGTGTCGGTTTTTAGTGATTTAATATAATAGTAATCTTCTAAATTCTTGATGCATTGTACCTTTATTAATGCTGGCTTACTGTTATCTTCCTGTTTCACTCCCCATCCAACTGCATAAACAATTTCATTAATCTTTACCGGTGTATATCTAATCTTCAATGGATACAATTGATTATTCTGTCCTTCTAATTCAAAGATAATCCAATCTCGTACTTTTAGTGTGTTAAATTGCCCAATGTTTTCTTTTGAATTTGCATTAATCAACCGCTTAATAGAAACACTTTTTTCATTGTCATTCTTGGGATAAAGTTTCCAGTAATTAAAACTCGTTCCCAAATCGATTGTATTTAATCCAAGTTGATTTTCAAAAACCATAAATAAATGTTTGCACGAAATTCCTAATGTATCTTGACCAGTATTAATAAGAAAAGAATTAGCAAAATCGGTGTAAGTAGTATCTTTAAAACTAATTTCATTTGTAAGTGCAAAACTTGGCCATTGAGTGAGTGGTTTCTCAATCCAGGTTTCTTTTATTATTGGTATCTCATTTTTACATCCAAGAATCAGTAATAAGAGTCCAATTAAAATTAATTTGCTTTTTTTCATTGTATTAACTGTTTTCGATTTTATTATTTCACTGTCTTGCTTTAACCTTCTGATAACGTCTACGGCTTTGTGCAGGTGGGGAATTAGAATTCCGACAGCCCAAATATTGCACAAAAGCCCAATAGTAGTACAAATGTTGAGTTACTTCCGTCAGCCCCACTTGCACAAAACCGATGTTGGGCTTAAATCGAAGCCCCGCCAGGCTAACTTTCCGCCTCATCTCCAATATCTTCGGCTGGCGACGCTGCGTTTAAGCCTTATTTGTTGGTAGCAGTGCTTTATTGTTCAATGAGTTCCCAGCCATTTTGAATATAGTCTTTTTGTAATAAATAATTCATTCCAGCTTTCTTATATTCCAATAAACAGTTGTATTGCCTTTCCTTAAAATTTGAAACTTCTTTAGGTATCAAAATCTTATATGTCAAAGAGATTCTTGCTGCAGTCCAATAATCAATAATCTCTCCGATTTCAATGTATCGAACAACTCGTTTACTTATATTCACCAGACTATCAAGTTCGTTAAGTGAATAGTATTTAAAATCTAGGCCCAATGTGTCAATATAAAGAAGGTCAGGATTCAAAATCTCAATTTTTTCTCCATCATCAATTCTATCAAGTCCAATAATTAGAGAGTTATTGTCAAGTTTTAAATTTTGAGTTTGAAGAAAATTCTTTATTCCGATTGAAATCAAAGCATATTGTCCTTTTGGATTAACTCGATAAATGCTATTTGAATCAGGATAGAACATACTCTTAGGTGGAAAGAAGTCCGACCTGTTACTAATTTCATAAATTACATCTCCTAAAATCAATTTGTTATTCATTTTGGATACTTTTAAAGTATCAATCTTTGGCATTGGAAACATAAAACCAGTAATAGAGTCTATTCTCACTTGTCTAACACAATAATCACAATTGTACATTGTCAGAAAAGCAGTAGTATCGGCATTTTCGTTGTTTTGCCTTCCAAAATAATAGAAAAATCCACCGTCTGATGCAGAAAATAAAGTATCACCGCTTTCTATTTGTACGGGAACTTTATACATGAAAAGTGAATCATTATCAAAAAGAAGTGTGTTTAAATAGTACCAGTTTCTGGGTTCATCATAGCATTCTTTTTCTCCAATGTCATTAATCCAACACATTCTTTCAAGTCCGGAATAAAAAGTCTGAGAAAATGAAATTGTAGAAACCAACCAAAATATTACTATCAATGTATTTCGTATCATTCTGCTGTGTCGTTTTCTTGCATTGCTACCAACGAAAAACAACATGCGGCGTTGCCTTTTTTTGTGAGGTTCAACGGTAAAATGTTCGATTACAGATAAAAGCCCGTTTCTTGCACAAAGTTTCAAGTTTGCACATCTGCCTACAAAAAAAGGCAATGACCACTATGTTGTATGTTCCCAGCATTATTTGAATTTACAATTTTTATCAATCACTAACTTTACGATTATTGAATATTTGAAATCTTAATCATTTGACATAAAAAAAGTTTGATTTTTCAGGCATTTGAATTTCAATTCCCTCATTTGATTTTTTGAAATTTATTTTCTGATTATTTAAGCCTATCAGAATAGCCTCTGAACTTTTTGTCGTATTTATATGTGGTATTTTGATTAAGTTGTTTTTAGGCAACCCGAAAATAAAAACATATAAATTATCACCTTTTTGCGTAAATCTCAAATCTAAATCGTTATTACTATTATAACTTGCTATCTTCCAAAGTTTAGTGTCGAAAATTCCTTCTCCATTAATTCTAAGCCAAGTACCTAAATCGTTCAAACGGTTAAGTTGCAATTGTGGTATGGTACCATCTGCTTTGGGTCCAATATTTAACAATAAGTTTCCATTTTTGCTTACTATATCAATGAATAATCTTACTAAATCAAATGATGATATTAATTGTTTTTCGTCTTCCATTTGATTATACCCGAAAGAAAATCCAAGTCCACGACATGTTTCCCATTTTTTAATAGAAATACTGTCAAGTACCTTGTATTCGGGTGTTTTATAATCAGCTATCTCTTGATATTGTTCCCACCTGTCGTTAATTACAGCATTGGGATTTAAATTAAATAACTCTGAGAAAATACCTAATATGTCACCATTTTTAGGGTAATTAACGTCATTCCATAGAATATCCGGTTTATATCTGTGAATGATTTCATGAATTTAACAATCAGCATACATAGTATATGAAATAGAAGTGGGCATACTGAGAAACAAATCAGGCCAGAGGTTGGTTATAGGACTTTGATTGAATGTCCAATCAAGACCACCTGAATAATAAACACCAAATTTTAAACTTTTTTTTAGCGATGCTTCTGCTAATTCACCCACAAAGTCGCGCGAACTGGTAATTTCATTTTTTTCATAAAAAGGATTTGCAACAGTTGATGGATACATCATAAAACCATCATGATGTTTAGATGTTATAACCACGTATCTTGCACCAACATTTTTGATTATTTCAATCAAATCGTCAGCTTTCCAAGATTTTGTTACTAAGGCTAAGGCATCTCTGAACTTGTAATAATCAAAGTCTATTCCGTATTTGTTTTTATGATGAGAATTGGTTGGAGAGCCAGATATTCGTAAAGAGTTCAAATACCACTCTGCATAAGGATTATTACGGTAAAACTCTTTCCAATCTGTAACTTTGTCAACTGAAATATTGGGTTCAGCCCATGCTGGTACTGAGTATAAACCCAAATGAATAAAAATACCCAATTTTGCATTTCCAAACCATTCCGGTGTTGTTCTGTTATTAAGTGATTCTTTTGTTGGCAAATACACTTTCTGTCCGTACGCTGATATGGAAATTACAAAAATAGTTAGTATCAAAAAAACATTTTTTTTCATTATCATAATATTCACATTTTTATAGTCAACTCAAATCTGTTTTTAAACTAATATATTTTATTCTGACTAACTTTAATCTTACAAATTGATTTACACTATCTTAAAATTTATCATTAACAACCAAAATCAACCAGTTTTCTCATACGTTGAATTGCTGGTAACGGTTGATGGTATGGTGTCGTGCGGGATTACGAAGCGATTTCCTACTGCGCCTTCGCGAAGCTTCGGCGGAGCGAGGTCACTTTACACCAACTTTTTTTACGAGCAACAAACATTCGAAAAACGCTGAACCGACCGAAGGGAGCTCAGCGAAGCTAAATCCTTATGAACGCTACAATGTGTTGTGCCGTCGTGCATTATTTCAATCGTTTTATTTTGGTCGAGTTAAATTCATGATTTCCGATTCTGCGCTTTGTTAATTGATATTTATCCTTATCCAAAAACTGTTCAACAAAAGGCAAATCAGGAGCATAATGAAAATTTCCTCCAATTTTCAGGGAAGTCAAAATGTCTATGTATTTTTTTGCATTGTCAATATAATTTCCATCATTTCGAAAATGATGATGCTGAAAATGATTTGAAAATCCAAGATTACTTATTATCGTTCCCCATTTCTCTTTTTCGAATTTATACTCAAACCAATCCGAATTATTAAGGACTGAGTGTTCATTTGCAAACCTGTCAAACCCATAGGCATCAATACCTTTTACACATAAAAACAAAACCAAACTTCCTTGTTTACCACACCCAATATCCAAAACTGGTTCGACAATTTGGTCAGTATCAATCTGTAAAATGTCGATCTGCAAATCTGGACTATATTCTGAACATGCTACAGATTCTATTATTTCACCTTTTGAAGTATAAATCTTTTCTGCAAATGAATTAGACTCCTTCAGCCATTTTATCAAATTTTCATAATGCTTTTCAGCAATTGAAGTCTTTTGACTTTTTATGTTTGCAAACAAATCAACATATAGGTTTCTTAAAAGCAATCGAGCTTGTTTATTAAAAGTGTAATATTGATTAATCCTACAAAACTCCTGAACGGCTCTATTGGTCAAATAATCAATAAGCAAATTTTCAGAAACCGAATCAATTAAATCTATCCTCTCAATTGCCTTTAAAGTATCAGGGCTGAATCTTAATGAATTAACTATCCCATTATAAAAGAGATTCTTCCCTTTATTAAATTCGAATTGGTTGTCTATTTTATCCTGATAATTGTTCATAGAACGATAGTCTTTTTTGCATGCGGTACAACGGTCAATATATGCGTAGTGCGACCGCTTAGGGAGCATTCTCGCATATACAATGTTGGGCGTTTTACTTTTTACCTATCTGTTTCACAATTTCTCCGGTTGGTAGTACGGACAAAAAGTCAATCTTAACTAACCGTCTTAGTAAATTGTCAAGATAATCGCCGTGAACGGGTCCCCAACCTTCTTCATCCAATCCATGAAGGTTCAAAATCAGCCAACCTCCCTCAGTGGCCAAGAATTTGTTGATTTCCTGTTCAACGTAGTCATCGCAAAAGTCAGGACCATGCCCCCAACATCCCAGACGGAGGGTCCGCTCTTTGACCGGAACGGCATTAACCATAGAATCTTTCAAAACCAACCAGCCTCCAGTTCGAATAGCGGATACTTTAGTCAGTGCAAAGTCTTCCAGTTCTGGCGTGGAGGCATTGTAGGCGAAGTTATATACGGCACCGTCGGAAGTGTATCCACCAAGGTTATTTTCAAAATAGTCAAGGCATTTTTCGATATTTTCCTTAGCTTTTCCAATGGGGATTTCAGGGAGTCTTAGGTGTTCCCATGTATGAGGCATAATTTCATGTCCTCGTTCTTTTAGCCTGTTCCAATCATTGAAGTCACCTAACAGAATTTGAGGAATCCATTTAGGCTCAGTATTGAAGCTTTTTAAATGCCCTGTTGCAATCACATTCAAACAAGCCTTCAAACCGTGGTTTTCATGAATCTCTGCAATTCGGTAAAAGGATTTTTTGAACCCATCGTCAAAACTTAGGGACAAAAGATGAGTCTTTTTTGGATCAACAAGGAAGCCCATGGATCCAAGACTTAGCGTACCTGCTGCTGCCAGGGAGTGGGTAATGAATTGTCTTCTTCTCATTTGTAATTGCTTTTGATTTTTTGATTGATCCAGCCCATAAGTTCTTCATCAAACCGTTTGGATTCTTCTAATTGAGGAGTGTGACCGCTCTTTTCAAAAATCACCAATTTGAAATCAGGTATATTGGGATAGGTGGAGTTCCAAAGGGTGTAGGGGATCACATAATCATACTTTCCTAAACCTACAAACACAGGAACCCTGATAGGTATGGATGATTCAAACATATCGTAATCAAGGAACACACGGGTGAAAATGTGCTGTGTCACTTCGGAATGTACAGTCATATCTTTCCAAAGCCAGCCTGCATCGTATTCCGGATCGTACCAATACTGAGGAGCCATATTGTTGTATCTCGCAACCGCCTCTTTTTGCCCCGTCAGCCGGTCGATTTCTTTTGTCTGCCCCCAGTTTTTTTCCTGAAGTTCTTTCCTTTTTGGTGAGGCAGTTTCCCAAAGGGCCGCAGCCTTTTCATGATAGGTAGCATTACCCCATTCGGCAGGTGAACCAATCACAATTAGCCCGGATACTTTTTCTCCATATTTTTTGACATACTCTGTGGCCATGGTACCATGTATGCTATGTCCTATAATCAATGGCATCTCCAGGCCAAAGGCCGCCCGTATCTGCTCGATGTCTTCAACAATAGTCTCAATGGTAACCTGGTTTAGATCTTCTTTGGCATAATCTTTTGCAAACCATTTCATATCCACGAAGTACATTTTCAAATGCTGCCGTAGATTATCTGAAAACGTTCGGGGATAATAAATAGAGGAACCAATCACCAAACAGGGAATCCCTTCTCCTTCAATTGTGTATTTCAAAGCACTTCCATCAATCTCTATGCTTCCGGAATTCACAGCATTACGCTCTCTTTCGGCAAGTATTTCAAAATGGCTATTGTCGGCCATGGTTCTAACCACTAAAGAAGGCGGCAAGTCTCCCAAGGCCTTTAATTCTTTCTCCATCTCTTTGAAAAGTGCCCTGGTGGTCTCCTCGTTGCCTTCAAATAAATTAATCCTTTCTTCAGGGTCCTCCCTGATGTTGAATAGTAATGTATCATGAGGTGCTACCGCTTGCCGCCATAGACTTGCCTCATTTCCCCCATAGGGTTTTTTGACTTTCCATTCTCCTTTTCGGTACCCCTCTAAGACGTCCCGATTAAAAAACAGAAAAGAATCGCCTTCCCGTTTTCCACTCCCTGATAAAACCTGAGAGATATCCTTTCCATCAATTGTAAGGTTAATGGGAAGTGTTGCGCCAGTTAACTTCGCAATTGTCGGAAACCAGTCCATCTGGGTAGCCAGGCCATCATGTACTGTGCCCTCTGGAATATGGCCTTTCCACATAGCCACGGTCGGTACCCTCATCCCACCTTCAAAAGAATAATTTTTCCCTTCTCTTAATTTTCCGGCAGACCCGCCCAACTCTTTCATCGCCAGCCATGGACCATTATCACTGGAA
>JBGSYX010000199.1:0-5118 GCA_041750735.1 Cyclobacteriaceae bacterium | reverse complement strand
GCCCATTCCCGGCTCAGTCCAACTTAGTTTTATCCGCTATTTTTCCATCTCCTCTTTCCTGACACCGCCGCTATTCCTTTTCTCATCCCTTTCAACTATCTTCCTTGCCGGAAAAACAACGGATAAAACACTATAGGTTATTTTTCAAACTACTGACGGACAAGACTTCTTCGTGGCAGTATTTATAGACAATGAATCAGTAAAAGACGTTGAAGAAATACTGAATGACAAGAAATCAAACGACTTGTATAAAATAATGACTCAGTTGGCGGACAAGAAAGACAATAAAAGTTTTTCGAGTGATTACCCAATTTGTCCACTTTGCAAAAAGCCAATCAGGTACTACACTGACAACAATAAGACAATTGAAAAACAAGTTGACTATGTAACGTGGACCGATTTTCAACGCAAAGACAAGGATGAAAAAAGAGCGATGGTATTGAGACTAATTAACAAGGACTGACGAAGGTGCCAGCTGCCAACAAAATACATATGCCATGCAGGGGTTTAGTGTTGCCATTTACGTTTATTCAGCTAATTTAGTATATCAACGTGGGACAGTAACGTGTTTAAAAAACCCTGCACGTCATATGTACCAACGTTTGCTGACTCGTTGACTACTGCTCGGTATTTAAACTGGTGGCACTTTGGTCTTTCTCCGGATCGAGAAAATTACTCATATCCGAATCCTCAAATCGGTGCATCCCGATTTTTTTTATCGCCGAATCACTGACTTTCTTCAATGGTGTGTACCTCGGATGATGCGAATCTTTGTATGGATCATTGTGTTTTGCATTATAGCAACAAATGAGCGACCAACGCGACATATCCGATTTGTTCTGGTCAGACCTGTGCAAGGTATTCGCATGAAAAAAGACAGCATCGCCGGGTTCCATTTCCACATACACCAGTTCCTGTCGCTTCAATATTTCATCTACCCGTTCCAAATCTGCGCCTGACTGATCGCCAGTGAGAACGTGGTTAATTCTGCCCAGTTTGTGCGAACCTTTAATCACCTGGAGGCAGCCATTAAGCTTGGTGGATGGGTCCACAGCAATAAACACGCTTACCAGGTCCGGAAACAACACACCATTCTGATACCAGTAACCATAATCCTGGTGCCAGGCCCAAGCGCCGCCAACTTTAGCATCTTTAAGTATCATTTTGGAATGATAGTGATATACCTCGTCGTCAAGAATTTTTTCTGCTGTATCAACCACTTTTCTGCATCGGGCGAACATTCCATAGATGGTATCGCCCGGATGGTTCCAGAGCGAAAGCCTCACAGTACCACCTTCGCCATCGCCACGGCCGAAGGATTTCTGGTCGAGCATCCTGTCTTCCATGGCAGTGCGTTTCAGCATGCCGATTTCTTCCTTATCGAAAAGTCCGCGAACGAGATAGTAGCCCTCGTTATGGTATTGTGCGAGTTGTTGTTTATTTAATACATTCATAATTCAGATGTTTCGGGGAAAATAATTGAACTGGCTTCAAGCCAAATTTATGTATGTTGCAGCGAAATAAAAACAAGCGATTCATTGAATCAACTTCCTCGATAACTAATTCCCCGAATAGTCCGATCCATGTGGAGAATTAAAAAAATATTCCTTCCCCAGAAGAACATAAAGTTCTTCTACTATGTTCGATGCGCGTTGCGTGAGCTTTACCCTTTCTGGTGGTTCAGGCAACAGCTTCAACGAAAGCTGAAGGCGATTCCCGCCTCAGAAGGGGAATATATCCTACGCAGGGTGAATTATTATAACAAGCTGAATGAGAGCCTTTCTCTTTCAGATAAAGCACCCGCTATTGCGAATCATAAATTGCCAAAACGCCATAAGGTATATTATTTCGACTTCATCGAATACGCACGGTATTTCGATACAAAGTTACGGATTCACCTATTGGAAGGCGATATCACCCATGTGCCGGAAGAGCCCGCCATACTAAAAAGCCGTCCGGTTGCCGGCGACAACCGGAATTCCATACTGCTCAACCTGAACAAAGTGCGGCATTTCAACTTTGTGAGATATGACCGGCCATACAATACAAAAAAAAACATGCTGGTGTGGCGCGGTGCGGTGCAGGTGGAACACCGGGAGCGATTCATGAAAATTTATAACAACCACCCGATGTGTGATGTTGGTAAGGTGAATCCAAGCTTCGGAAATCCACAATGGTTACGCGAACATCTGTCTATTGATCAGCAATTGGAGTATAAATTCATTTTGTGCATCGAGGGCAATGATGTTGCCACCAATCTGAAATGGGTAATGTCTTCAAATTCCATTGCCGTGATGCCTAAGCCAAAATTTGAAACCTGGTTTATGGAGGGTAAGCTGATCCCCGATTTTCATTATATCCTCATTAAGGACGACTATTCTGATCTGGAGGAAAAGTTGAATTACTACATTGAAAACGATCAAAAGGCTCTTCAAATTATAGAAAACGCCCATGAATACCTCCGCCAATTTTACAACCTGCGTCGCGAGGATCTTATCTCATTAATGGTTCTTCAAAAGTATTTCATTCATACCGGTCAACTGCCCTGAATAAGCACATCTTCCATACCATGTCAAAACAAAAAAAAGCCCCGGACATTGCTGACCGAGGCTTGTAAATTTTGCTTTTTAGCATTTATGGTGTTACGATCTTATTCCTGATTGTATTGACTTTTTCGCTTAATTCTGCTACCACCGCATCGTTTAATAATGCCGATGCCTGATTATTTGCTATAGCCTCCTGTACGTTCAGTCGCTGATATACTTCTAAAAGTTCGCTGAACGACTTGTCAAAGAAAGCAAAATTTGGGGTTCTTTCAGGGTCTGATGGATCGCCAAGTGTTCTGAGAAAAGTATAAATCTTTTCCACAGTCGACTCCTGCTCTAGTACCATTTTAAATACCGGAATAAGAATTTGGGTTCTGCTGTCTTCTGGAAGGATATCTTTCGGATAAGTCTGAATAACTCCAAGTGCAAGGTGGAGGTTTTCCATTTCGTATCCGGCCATTACAACACCTAAGATTCGTTCTTTCTGAGGCCCCTGGATATTTTCTGTCGCCTGGGTAAAGAGTTCATTAAATGCACTTTTTACAGAATCATGTTGATTGATATTTGCTTCAAACCGTTGGGCAATAAAAGAAAGCATAGTTTCGTCAATGCCAATTGACTTGCTGAGTTTGAATGCAGACTGGAAAGCATCCTGGGAATTCTTGGATTGTTTGTATGCCGCAGAATAGTTAAGATCAGCGAGGTATATTCCAAGATTGGCAGCTCGCTTCAAAGTGTCCTTTGATAATTCCGCATAATCGATGGGAATGTTCATCAGGGTCGGATTAAAATCTGCCGCTGTTGCCTCAATCTGTGCGGCAGCTTCCTTGGCTGATCGCAGATTACGAAGGAATTCTGACCGGGCCTGGTCGAAATTTGATGGCGGAATGATTTCAGTTGTCTTTTCCTTTGCGGGTTGGCATGAAAAAGCTGCAATTGTTAAAAGTAAAATTGGAATGATTCTTTTCATGTTTTTGCTTTTATTAGTGGATCGAATAAAGTTGATTAGTATATTTTTGAATTCAATTATCGGATTCTCTACCTCAAAAATATACCAAATCTTCATCAATTAAAAATTGCCCTGTTTCAATTGGTAATAAAAACTACAACGAAATATTGCAATCAAAGTCAGATGCGTCAAAAACACATCTACCATTAATACCGCGATTTATTTTGCTGTTAAAAATAACGGCTGCGTCCACGCAAAGAATTGTTCATGTCCGTTAGAAGTCGTGAATGTCATCTTTGCCCGAAGATAACTGCAATTATCTGGTACCGTTATCTTCGCTGATTCACCAAGGGTCGTTTCAATCACCTGTCCGTTATCAATAATGAATTCAATGGTAAATCCCGGTGTTTGCGATTCCGTTTTATATCCAGCCACATAAGGATTAGCAATGGATTTTATGGTGGCCTTTTCATCAACCACAACCTCATAACTTCCGTCACTGATGTTTACTTTCGAAAGAATGACACCGCTCGTGGCGTAAAAATCACCTTTTTCCATAGCGTCGCTTATCGCCTCGGAAGATAATTTCTCCGACCTGACCATTACCCATCCACGACCCGGATTGCTGATTTCCGGTCCCCATTCATGGAAATAGTGTGCATCATCCGACGAGACCGCATATATCTTTCTGCCGGCGCTAAGCAACGAATCCCACTTTTGTTCCATGGATGGATGCTGATCACTTCCAAAGTTGTTTACTTCCGGATGGCCATTGAACAATTCGATCATGTTGAGACTGTTTACCTGCTCAATATTGGAGGCAGGTACGCCTGACTCCCAGTTTGGGTGGTTGAGTATCGGAATTCCACCAACACCCCTGATGGAATCAGTGTGTTTTTGCATGAGATACACCTTGAAATTCTCGTAGCCTTCAGGCAAAGAATCTGGCAACGGATCGGGCCGATGGGCAGGTAAAACCCGGTGGACATTCATACCTGTGGTATGCACATGTCGATGGTCTGTGACTTCTTCACCTGGAATCAGAATGAAATCTTTCCGTCGGTCTGGGGGCAGGTTCACACTATCAGGATTAATAAAATGATTGTGTTCGCTGAGGATGAGAAAATTATAACCGCGGTCCAGGTACCAACGCGCAACCGTATCAGGATGGGTATCCGCGTGGCCACATATTACCGTATGCGTGTGCGCATTGCCTTTGTACCATATTGCTGTAGGGGGCTTTTCCGAATTACTGCAGGAAAATAGGACGAATGCAATGGAGACAATAATTATCAGATTTTTCATGGTTTTGGTCTCGGTTAACAATTATTAATGCAGACCTCGCTTTTTTAATGCTTCAATGAGCAGTTTCGGCTGGTCGGTTTGAATCACATTCGCTCCGAATTTAAGTAATTTATCCAAAGCCTCAGGCTCTCGCTCCGTGCCAAATGCCGGGTCATACACACCCAATGCATTGATCCACATGCGTGCGTTTCCATCCTGGATGAGTTTTTCGGTGGATTCATTATAAAAATTAAAATCTACATGAACTACCACAGGTTGAAATAATGCAATTGCTGAATCGGCCATTTGAATTGAATATGCACGCGGCATCAACATGAA
>JBGSYX010000198.1:0-2199 GCA_041750735.1 Cyclobacteriaceae bacterium | reverse complement strand
ACTGTATATGCACCGGCAGATAATCCTACTATAGCTATGACAGTATTAGTGGAAAACGGAGGTCAGGGAAGTGAAGTGGCTGCCCCTATTGCTAAAAAGGGGATTGAATATTGGTTGGGGAAATAAATACCCCTTACCTTTCATCCTCTCCCCTAAATTAGGGGAGAGGAAAGAGGAGTAGGGTATTTTATTTGTTGTGTGATATCCTTTTGCAGTATGGATTTAGTTATTGTCGAATCACCAACAAAAGCAAAAACCTTGAGGAAATTCTTGGGGGCGGAATATACCATCGAAGCGAGTATGGGGCATATTCGGGATTTGCCCAAAAGCAGCATGGGAGTTGATGTAGTTCATGGATTTGAACCAGAATATGAAGTGGTAAAGGGGAAAAGTCAGTTGATTTCCAAGCTTAAAAAGGCTGCTGAAACTGCCAAAATAATCTATTTAGCGACGGATCCTGACCGGGAAGGCGAAGCGATTTCCTGGCATGTCAAATTTGCTTTGCAACAAAACGGGAGAAAAAAAACTCCAAAAATTGCAGATGCCGTATTTAAGCGAGTCACGTTTCATGAGATCACAAGGACTGCTATCACGCATGCTCTGGAAAATCCGGAAATGCTTAATATGGCAATGGTAGATGCCCAGCAGGCTAGAAGAGTTGTGGACAGACTAGTCGGATACAGTGTTTCACCTGTATTATGGCGCAAAGTGAGACGAGGGTTATCAGCGGGAAGAGTTCAGTCAGTTGCAGTTAGATTGATTGTTGAACGCGAACGGGAAATAAAAGCTTTTGTTCCGGTAGAATATTGGTACATAGGCGCGAAATTACAGTGTCACGGTGACACAGTATCACAGATATTCATGGCTGATTTGGTGGAAGTAAACGGCGAAAAGACCGGAGTAAGGGGTCAGGATAAAAATCGTTTTTACATTGATTCTGAGGCTATTGCTAAACCCATTATTGAAGATTTAAAGGGCGCTTTGTATCAAGTGTTGTCGGTGGAGCGAAAAGAGCAGCAAAAAAAACCTAATCCTCCTTTTACGACATCTACTTTGCAACAAGCAGCGGCTAATGTCTTGGGATGGTCCGGGAAAATGACTATGCAGATGGCCCAACAACTATATGAGGCTGGTTTGATTACGTATCACAGAACTGATTCAGTCAATTTAGCTCAAGAAGCAGTCGTGGCAGCCAGGATTGAAATCGAGAGACTTTTTGGACCAACCTATATTCCTCTAAAACCAAATATATACGCAACCAAGAGCAAAAATGCGCAAGAGGCACACGAGGCGATACGACCAACAAATGCAAATGTTTCTTATGTAGGGGCGAATAATAATTCGCCCGTACTCGATGAGCGGCAGAAAAAGCTGTACATGCTGATTTGGCGACGTTTTATGGCTTGCCAAATGAAGCCGGCGGTTTACGACCAAACAGCGATATTAATTGAGGCGAGGGGAGAGGCGACGGGACGACGAGTTTATAAATTAAGAGCGGCGGGGTCGGTGGTGAAATTTCCAGGCTGGAAGAAGGTTTACGAAGGTGTCAAGCAAAAAGAGGAAGAGGTTTTGTTACCTCAGGTTCAAGAGAAACAACCACTGGATTTGAAGGAAGTCTTGAATGAGCAAAAATTTACACAGCCGCCTCCACGATTTAATGATGCGTCTCTGATCAAAGAATTGGAGAAGCGCGGGATTGGTAGGCCTTCTACCTATGCCAGTATTTTATCGACAATTGTCGATCGGGGATATGTTGAACGTCTGGAGAAACGATATTACCCCTCATCTGTGGGTGAAGCGGTTAATGATTTTTTGATTGCCCAATTCCCCACGATGATGGACTATCAATTTACCGCGGAAATTGAAGAAGATTTAGATCGAATCAGTCGAGGAGAGAAGGATTGGAAAGCAGTGATGAAGTCATTTTGGGGTCCTTTTGACAAATTGCTGAAAGCAGTCGACAAATCAACACCAAGAGTAGAGATTCCTGTCGAGAAAACGGGTGAAAAATGTCCCAAGTGTGGTGAAGGAGAATTGGTGATTCGCTCGGGGAAATTCGGCAAATTTATGTCGTGTAGTATGTTTCCAACGTGCGAATACAAAGCAAGTTTGAGACAAGTAGTGGACGGTGTTGCCTGTCCTGATTGTGGCAAGGAAATTGTCGCCCGTCGCACGAAAACCGGTAGAACTTTCTGGGGC
>JBGSYX010000197.1:0-4592 GCA_041750735.1 Cyclobacteriaceae bacterium | reverse complement strand
CCTGGATTTTTACCAGGAGTTGATCAGGAGCACTCAGGAATTATTCGTCATGGAGCGAAGTTACTATATGCCTATAGCGAAGCTACTGTTCCAAAAATGAGTGTAATTATAAGAAAGGCTTATGGTGGAGCATATATCTGCATGTGTTCAAAGCACCTTGGAGCAGATTGTGTGCTTGCTTGGCCTGGCGCTGAGATTGCTGTAATGGGGCCAAAGGGTGCAGTAAATATAGTGTTTAAGAAGGATATTGAATCCTCAGAAGCTCCTCTAGAAAAAGAGAGAGAGTGTGAAAGGGAGTATATAGAAAAATTTGCTAATCCAAAGATTGCTGCTTCATACGGATATGTAGATGACATTATTGCACCGAATGAGACTAGAGGTGCTCTAATAAGATATTTAGATGCGCTAAAAAATAAACGAACTACTTTACCAAGTAGAAAACATGGAAATATCCCATTATAGACATATTGAGATTTGCGAGTGAATTATGAAAAGTGATATTACAGGTAAAGATGTTGTGAAAGCGATGCTGCCGGGAACCATACTTGATATTTTGGTACAAAAGGGAGATCTGGTTTCCAAAGGAGATACGCTTTGTATTCTAGACCTAAAACAAGCGTAGTCCTTTAAGAAATTTTTTCAGATTTTATGGCCGCCAAGAAAACAAAGGAATTCTCGTATGACCGCAGATGGCGGCCATAAAATCTGAAAAAATTTCTTATAAACCATAAGCATCTCACTATAAATACAGGGTTCAACCCACGCTGAAGCATCCTAACTTCAGCATCCATATCTTTAGACTCCTAATCTAAAGCATCAAGCAACCTGAAAAACACATGCTGCCACGGATTCCAAGATAAAAAGCGATAAACAACCCGCCGAGCTGCTTTAACTATTTGACAGGGGATTAAAATCATCGCACTCATAAAACTCCTAAACTCCATGCGCAACAGCCGATTTTTTTCTTGTACGTGCTGATCTTTCCAGCGCGGACTTACTGGTACCATCAACGCAATCCAAGCCTTAAACGTCCAAGCCAAAGATGCCATGGCCATATACGCCCAATTCGAGTTTAATGTATTAACAGGCGCCTTTAGGGCATGAACGCCGTTTTTAAGCTGTTCGATCAGGTTTTCTTGGTTGCATCGCTTATTAGCTTCATTCACAACATCCTCTTGAGATAAGGAGGTATCATTGGTTATGTAAAAAAAGTATCGAATCTCGTCAAATAGAGCCATCTCTCCTTTTTCAATAGATAGGTTTTTTCTTAAGGCAACCACTTTGTAGTCCTTTTCGCATTTTTTAGGACGATAATCAAACATCACAACATCCTCGGAAACAAGGCGGATATTCTTCAGTTCTCTTTCCTTGACGATTTGTTCTTTATAATTGATAGGTTTTTGCCTCGCCTTTTTCGAAAAATTATCTTCAGCATGACGGATCAGCTCAGAGTACATTTCATCCGGTATATCGCTTGCGAGTGCTTTCATATTAGCCATGGCGTCATACCCAAAAACAAACTGAATACCCCATTTATCCCAGCAGCTGAAATGTTCTGTTAATGAAAAATCAGTGTCGCCTCGTAACATGATTTTTTTGAATCCAGCCTTCTTGCATAAAGCAATGGCCTTATTGATGTATTTTACGGCGTTATGATGCGATGTTTCGTTGCCACTACGGTTAAGGAGGAAGAGTGGCTCGCCCGTATTGGCAAGCGACACCACCAGAGGATGATAGCCCCATATTCCTTTATAGGAAATATCCATACCCTCTTTAGTCTCACCAAGAGTTTCCACGATCGATCCATCAATATCAATATAAGCCAAGTCAAAAAAGCTTTCGGGTTGATTTTTCCAGATGTCCAAGCGAACTTCATTAACAGCATCCATCAAAGCATCAATATCTTCCGGCTGAAAGCGGCGGCAAAAATCACCTGCGGTCGTCGGATCGGGAATGCTTTTGGCGCCAATAGCATCAAGAAACACAGTGTCATTGCGTCTAATTTCTATATCATCCAGAGTTTTTCCACCGCAAAGAATGTTATAGGCAATGTTTAGGACGTGGTCAGACTCATGATAGGGCTTATAAATCTTGAAAAATTTCAGTGCCTCATTCAATTTTGGTATCAGGCCAGTTTTCTGGAGGGTCTTATGAACCATGCCAATACCGCCGCAGACGATCCCTCTGTTTTTATCTGCTAATTCATATTTAATATTTAAACCATTCAAAATAGGACTTTCGCTGAAAGTATCCCGAGATTTTTCCAATTGGTTTTGAATTTTTCTCTTTTCAGCGGACAATTTTTGACGTATTTTTTTCTTCACTTGAAAAAGCCTCTTTAGGGTATTCTGTATTACGCAGGTTTTTTGTTTTCACCCCTAAAACTGAGGCTTTTTCTTTTAATGTCAACCCTGTAAAGCATTTTTATATGCTTCTTTTAGGTCTAGTACTCCGGCAAATAAGTATTTCCTCATAGTCGGTCATTCCGATCCAAGCGAAAAGCTAAAATCCAAAACCTAAAAGGCGAAGGGCTGAAGTCAAGTTAGAAGCCAAATGATTAGGGTTTTCTGCTCGATTTTTGAACTTTGACGTTTCGCTTTTCGCTTTTTGTTTTTAGCCTGGATCGGAATGTGTCATGGCACGACGCTCCGTAGATTTACCACGGGCTGTTGCAATGGATTTCCCCAACATAGCCAGTCAAAATAATTAGTGACAGTTGGATGTAATTCTGCCAATCTTTGCGATCAATCCGAACATGGAAGTTCGTTATGGCGCCACTATCATTAAGGCTAAAACCAGCTGAGTTGGATCAAATAAAACATTTGGTTCAGATAGAGGAACCTCGCGTGATCCGTCGGGCAAATATCTTAAATTGTCTGCATCTTGGTTATTTTTCGACTACAATTGCCGCAATCCTCAATATTGATCGAAAAACAGTTGTCAATATAGGCAATACTTATTTGGAGAATGGCTTTAAAAGCGCCTTATTTGATGATGAGCGTTCGGGACGTCCTATTGATATTGATGACAGGCAGCGTTCCAGAATAATCGCCATGGTTTGCTCCCATCCCCCGGAGGGGACTTATCGCTGGACACTTGATCTAATTGTTGAAGACGTCGTCAATCGGAAACTGGTGAAGGGCAGCATCAGCCGAGAAATGGTTCGCATCATTTTACATGAACACGATCTGAAACCATGGCAGGAAAAGATGTGGTGCATTGCGGAAATGAACGAGGAATACATTTCTCGCATGGAAGATGTTCTTGATGTGTATGAACGGCCCTACGACCCCCAATTTCCCGTTATTTGTCTGGATGAGAAGCCGGTTCCACTCATATCTAACAAGGTCGGGCCTTTGCCACCGCGTGGTCCCGGAGAAACCATGCTGAAGGATTATGAATACGTCAGAGGTGGCAGTGCCAATGTATTTTGTGCCGTAGAGCCCAAGGCTGGCGTTTATATAAACAAAGTAACAGAAACACGCTGTGGTCAGGAGTTTTCCATATTTTTGTCCGAAGTAGCTCTTCGCTACCGTGATGCCGGAAAGATAATTCTTGTTATGGACAACCTTTCTACCCATTCGCAATCGATTCTAATGCAACATATGGGCGATACGCTTGGTAGCAAGCTATGGGAACGTTTTGAAGTTCACCATACGCCTAAGCATGGAAGCTGGTTGAATCAGGCTGAAATTGCTATCGGAATGTATTCGCGACAGGCTTTGGGAGATGGTAGGGTCGGAGACATCGAGAGCCTGAAGGTTCTAACCATGGCATGGAACAAAAGGATCAATGCCAAGAAACAGACCATCGATTGGCGCTTCACCAAAAGAAAAGCAAGAAAAAGTCTGGACTATGCCGCTTAGTTCGATGCAATTCACAAAAGTCTGAACAGAAATTTTTCCTGCATCCTTATGTTATAGGACTTTGCATCAGGGATGGCGGGGTCATCCAATGATATTTTATTTGTCACTGGTATTTTTTGCCGTAGTCAGGTTAAACCTTCAAAACGAAAGGAGGGGGCCATGACCACTGAAATATTTGATCTATCAGAGCGTCTTTTGCTATTTAGTGCCAAGGTTATCAAGCTATTGGATCATCTTCCAAAAACACTGGCCGGGCGCAAGATTGCCGATCAACTTATTCGATCCACGATGTCGGTTGGTGCCAATTACGAGGAATCTCGAGGAGCTGATAGCAGAGCTGATTTTTGTTATAAGCTGCAGATAGCGTTGAAAGAGATGCGAGAATCACGCTTTTGGCTCTGCCTCATAAACAAGGCTGCACTTGTTGCTCCCGATAAAATAGGCAATTTGGTGGATGAGGCAACACAGCTGAGAGCCATTCTGGGGAAATCCGTTGCAACAGCCCGTGGTAAATCTACGGAGCGTCGTGCCATGACACATTCCGATCCAGGCTAAAAACAAAAAGCGAAAAGCTAAATGCCAAAGGCCAAAAATCCAGCAGGAGACCCAAAGCATTCGGCTTCTAACTTGACTTCAGCCCTTCGCCTTTTAGGTTTTGGATTTTAGCTTTTAGCTTGGATCGAAATGACCGACTATGAGGAAATACTTATTTGCCGGAGTACTAGT
>JBGSYX010000196.1:0-7431 GCA_041750735.1 Cyclobacteriaceae bacterium | reverse complement strand
AGTTATCCATGGACTTTTAGCTGATCGAATCCAAAAGAGATCATATGGGGAAATTTCCGTGTGGATACGTGGCTCCTTCATTTTAGCCACCGGAAATATTGCAGATTAAACGATATCCTACTTCAGCGGAGCCTGAAACTCTTCCGCCACAGCAAAGTACTTTTGAATACGCCTCGCCTCGAATAGCGCCATCTGGTCATCCTCACGAATAAAACCCAGCATCATCGGATCGTTGGCGATCAATGGGAAAAAGTCGATGGTGCGTGTGCTTTTTGGCTGAATATCCTTCACGGAAATAGTGACGGTAAACGGTGTTTTCAGCAAACTGTCGTATCTGGGATATTCACTTTTATTGATAAGCCTGTCAGCTTCCAACGGTCCGAAGCCTTCGATATAATTCATCATTTTCAAGGTATCAAGTTGATCTACACCTTCCACATTCAGAAAATCCACATTATAAAATATCCTGACGTTGTACTGGGGAAATTCTGTATAACTGACGGTGAGTTCCTGAAGCGTGCGGTAGTTGGTATTCAGCAGAGCACGATTGCGCCAGCCATTAGCAGGTATTTCAAAAATCCCTGCTACATAGTTTTCATAACCCGGAATAGCTACCACAACTGGAATCTCGCTATCGGTTTCCATCATATATGAAATCGTTTTGTTGCTGTTTCCTGAGACATAAAATGCCTTGATTAGCCTGCCACCTCCATGAATTTCCACCGCATTTCCAGACGTGCGAATCATGGCAGCTACTTCGGGAGCTGAGGTCTTTGGTACATTTCTCACTGCCTCAACATCTTTCAATATCGCCAGCAGTACACGAACCATATTTTGTTCGGCCTCAAAAGAACCATTGATTTTCCAGACGCTGTTTTCCTTAGCTAATTCGACCTTGCCGGTGCCGGAAGTAATTGTGATCATATCCACGGCAGCGGTGTCCTGAACAGAAAAGGCTTCCTTGTTATCGATGCTGCTCACGGACTTAGAATCCATAAGCGCCAAAACGATTGACGCAATAATCATTACTCCGAGCAGGACAATCAGGCGAATATTTTTCTTGCGTAAACTCACGATCCAAACCGGGTGAACCGGCGTTTTCTGATGAAATATTTTATCAATCCAAAAACGATGATCACGAGTATGGGCAGCAGCAGATTGATGATCTGCCAGGAAAAGCGCTCATCTTTTACCTTCACCGCATCGAGCGGCCTGATTTTTACCTCCTTGGCGCGTGTCTGAATGATGCCGTCCTCTTCTACAAGATAAGTCAGTGCATTCACCAAAAATTCGGCATTGGCATACCTGGTTTCTGTAAATTGATCAAATCCCAGTTCGAGAGGCTGACCCGTCCGGGGATTTACGTCGTTCATGGCAATATCACCATCAGATACGATGAGGATTTTGGCGTCGGGACTATCAGCTTTAAAACCGGTGGTATCTATGCCCTCCGGGAGAAACCTGTTTTTATATAGTGAAGTAAAATTACCTTCAAAAATCCATCCGACCGTTTGTGGTCCTGAATCAAAATACTCAGGTTTCATTTCCTTTTTTAGCTCATTGATACTCACTTTAACCGGCGATGGCAATACTTTAGAATATTGCGAAGTCTGCATCAATGGAATTTTAGCTATTCCATCGGCCTTCACTGTATCTATGGTGCTGACGAAACGTGTAATGACAGCATCCAGGTTTCTGACCGTGGAGTGTTTGGTGAAATCATTCACCAGCGGAAAGAATGGCCATGGCAACAACCTGACCTGTGGATTTTCACCCAAATTACCAACTACTACCGGATACGGACCGGCATTCATATCTATGACGAGATCGCGGTTTATTCGGAAACCGTATTTGAAAAACAGGTCATCGAGATTAGTTTCATAAGGCAATGCGATATTGTCTTCCGAACCGGCGCTATCCATATTGGCATAGAGTGCATCGATGAGAAAAACGGCTTTTCCCCCATTCATAATGAATTGGTCTATTTTGAATTTGTCAGCTTCTGAAAAGGGTAAGCGCGGCTGAGCCAGAATTATCGCATCCAATCCATTGAGGTCTGGCCGGTTGTTGAGATTCACATGAAAAACTTTGTATTTCACCATAAGGGCCGAGGTGAGGCCTGCCAAGTGCAGTGTATCCGGTTCGTCGTGGCCGTGAAGAATGGCCACCTTTGGTTGCGATGTCTGTGTAAGCGTTTTAATGGTGTTGGCGAGTTCAAACTCCACGCCCTCCACCGATTGATTTAATTGTTCCTGGGGCGATGACGCTTTATTTCCCTTGAGAAAAGTAATACCCGCCTCTTTATCGCCGTAGCTGATGAGCGCACCCGGGAATATCAAAACCTGGGTCTGTTTGCCGTCGACGTTATCGTAAAGGTTAGTCGCCTGGATGCCTTTTCTAATCAGGGTTTCATAATACTCATTCCTGGCTTTCTGGCTCTTTGCTGTGGATGGATCAATAAACCGGAACTGCAGATTTGGCCCTGCATATACCTTAAACTCCTCAAGCGTTTCTCGGACGCTTTTTTGCAATCTTTTCACTCCGGCTGGCAGTTGGCCTTCGAGGTAAACTTCCACATATACCACATCCTCCAGGTTTTGAAGCAGGTTTTTGGATGGTTCGGATATGGTGTATCGCTTTTCTTCGGTCAAATCGATGCGGTAAATCATTCCTGATAAAAGTTGATTTACCAGTATGATAACCATGACTCCTAACAGGAAAGTAAGAAAGGAATTTAGCCGTTTACTTTCCAGGTTCACCATGTTCTGCTTTTTAAAACCAGGTTAGTCAACAGGAGCATCACGGTAATGACGCTGAGAAAATATACGAAATCGCGCAGGTCGATGAGTCCTTTACTCATGGCATTGTAATGATATATCATACCCAGTCCGTCAATGGTGACAGCAAATGCCGACAACCCGGCGAGAGTGGATATAGCATTGAATCCGAAATAGAGCAAAAAACAAAGGAAGACGGCAATGATAAAAGCCGTGACTTGATTTTCTGTGAATGATGATGAAAATACTCCAACTGCCGTGAATGCTGCTCCCAGCAAAAAAAGACCAAAGTACGATCCCATTACCCCGGCTGTGTCAATATTTCCCGGTGGGTTGCCAAGACGGCTGATAGTAAAATAGTATAGCAAGGTTGGTAAAATGGCAAATAGTACGAGGACCACGCCGGCCAGGTACTTTCCCAGAATTAGATCGATATCTCTCAACGGTCGGGTGAGCAGCAATTCCATGGTGCCATTGCGCCTTTCTTCGCTAAACATCCGCATGGTGATGGCGGGTATGAGGAACATGAAAATGTACGGTGTGAAGCTGAAAAAAGAACTCATATCGGCAAAGCCATAATCCAGAATACTGGTTTCGGGAAATACCCACAACAGCAGTCCGGTGGCCGTAAGAAATACTGCGATGATGATATAGGCAATGAGGGAATTGAGAAAACTGTTGATTTCTTTAATCAGAATTTGCCTCATGACTTTTTGGTTAATTGCCTGAAAACATCTTCCATGGAGCTGACCTCCTGGTTCATTCCTAAAAGTGTGTAGCCATGATCGGTGGCGAATTTGAAGATCAGCGGCCGAACATCGACTTCGGCAGATGCCTCCACAAGAATAATCTTTCCATTTTTATGTAGTGAAAGGACACCTTCGAGTTCAGATAGCTCTTGTGTTGTTATTTCTTCCTTGAATTCCAGTGTGATCACTACGGTAGCAGCCGCCACCGATTTTAACTTCTCAGGTATATCATCCGCAACAAGTTTCCCCTGGTTTATGATCAGAACCCTGCTGCACAAGGCCTGTACTTCCTGCATGATGTGCGTTGATAAAATAACCGTTTTGTCATGGCTGACGCTCCTGATGAGTTCACGTATTTCAATGATCTGATTAGGATCAAGCCCTGTTGTTGGTTCATCGAGAATGAGAACCTGCGGGTCGTGGAGCATGGCCTGTGCCAGTCCTACCCGTTGGCGATACCCCTTGGACAATAACCTGATGAGTTTGTTCTGCTCTTTTTCCAGCCCGCAAAGCGCCACCATTTCCGGCACCTTTCTTTTTAGCTCTTTATTGCTGTTGATATGAAGCGAACCAATAAAATGCAGGTATTCATGCACGTACATATCCAGGTAAAGCGGGTTGTGCTCTGGAAGGTAGCCGATGCATTTCCTCACGTTGATCGAATCCTCCACTACGTCGTAGCCACATACTTTCACCGACCCGCTTGTCGGCGAAATAAACCCGGCGATGATTTTCATCGTGGTGGACTTGCCGGCGCCATTAGGTCCGAGAAAACCTACGATTTCCCCGGCTTTCGCGCTAAATGACAGGTCATCAACAGCGGCCTGTTGATCATACACCTTTGTTAAACCGGAAATTTGAATTGACATGGAAAAATTTACGTCGTCGTCAGGCTCATTTTCAGAGGCCGAAATTACCTATTACCGCGCAATAAATGAAATGGAGTATTAAGTATCGAGTATTAAGTAAAAAGTAGCAAGCTACAAGCCATTAGCTTTCAGCTTCATAACTCATAATTCATAATTCATCACTCATAACCCCTCCCTGCCCGTAAGCCTGATAAGGTCATGCAGCATGCGGTTGAAGTCATCATTTACAAGCATGTCCTCCATATTCAGATGAAAGCGGAAACGCCAGTAGTGTTTTGGATTACTCGGCTCATTGATGCGCTCACTGAACGGGTTTTCAATCCTCAGTTTATCATCCATGGCCACAAGGTCCTGTAATGGAAATATCGCCCACATGGCCGGAGAATGAAGGTGCTGCAGGATCATTTCCCTGGAAACCCATGGCTCACAAAATTGCGAAGCAGCTCCATGATGACCCAGGAGGTGGTTGTAGAATCGTTGCGTTCGATCCTTGTCTTCTTCCCACCAACCTCTAATGGTCGACATATCATGGCAACTCGGGCTCACGACGCTGAGGTACTTGGTATGAGCGGGATGTCCAAATTCTGAACTGGTTCCTTTGGGCATTCGCTGAATCTCCAGGTTCAGAATACCGAGTTCGTCCATGACGCCGGGCACACATTCAGGCACCATCCCGAGGTCTTCGCCACAGACAAGCATATCCGTTGCGTTGATGATAGCTGGAAGTTTTACCAGTGCTTTTTCGCGCCAGAGGTGTTCCTGACGCTGATAGTAATAATGTATGTAAATCCGGTCGAGCGCGGCTTTGGCAGCATCATCCAATTCTCTGAAAGAGTAGGTAAAATGAAGCGCAATTTTCGGATGGTACCCTTGTCCGTTGGTATTAAGGTCTTCGATCAATAACACATTACCGATAAGTGTAAAAAGCCCATACTTTATTTTCAGCAACCGATCCTTTTCAGCCCCGGCTGTTGACATAAGTCTCGAAATGTGTTCATCCACTTTTCGCTGGGTATCGAACGACTCTTTCATATAATAGAAATCGTGTTCCCCCTTAATCAGATATTCAGCGATGACATGCCTTTTATCCTCACCAAAAAGCTCATCGAGCATATACTCACGGATGTACGGCTTGCAATAACGGTCATAATCGAAGTATAAACCGTTGCCGGAAAGCTCATAAGTGTACATCGGAATGGCAGGATTAAAACTCCCCATGAGGCCCTCGATCGATTGCCATGGGATTTCCCAAATCCTGAAAAACCCAAGGATATGGTCGATGCGGTATGCGTCAAAATAGGTCGCCATTTTTGCCAGACGCATCCTCCACCAGTGGTAACCATCCTTGGCCATTTCTTCCCAGTTATAGGTTGGGAAACCCCAGTTTTGTCCGGAAATAGCGTAGTCGTCGGGTGGTGCGCCGGCCTGCTTGTCCATGTTGTAGAGATGCGGCTCCATCCAAGCATCCACCGAGTTCCGGTAAATGCCGATGGGAATATCGCCCTTTAATACCACGCCTTTTTCACGAGCATATTCGGCGGCATCCATCATTTGGCAGTGCAGATGAAACTGAATAAAGTAATGCACGGCATAGTCATCGAAGTCGGTATTTTCTGGATCGGTAAGACTTGCTACCATATCCTCACGGTAATGCGCATGTTCACCCCACTTAGTGAAATCGGGTGTTTTGTGTAAATCACGCAATCGCGAAAACGCAGCATAAGGAACTAGCCATTCTTTGTTCTCTTCAAAGAATTTTAGATAAGCTGGATCGCCCAGGAATTGGTGCTTGTCCTGGTCAAAGATTTTTTTATAGTATACCGACTTCAGTTTCATCACTGCTTCATAGTCGATCTGCGGTAGTTCATTGAGCCGGGCGGCTTCGTCTAAGTACTTCTGATTTTCTTTTTTATCCTTGAGAAGTCCCACTTTTGGCGGATGCAGGTAAATGGGATGTAGTGCAAATACCGAGATCGCCGCGTACGGATAGGAATCGGTCCATGTGTGTGTGGCGACAGTGTCATTGATTGGGAGAATCTGTACTAATTTCAAACCGGTTTTAGCAGCCCAATCGATCAGAAGCTTAATATCTGCGAATTCACCAACACCCCAAGAATTTTTAGTGCGGATGGAAAATACCGGAATAGCCATACCGGCACCTTTCCATAAACCGAATGGGTAATTGAACTTTAGATCAGTCCGGACGAGTACCGCGGTTTTACCAGATTTTTCCATGGAAAAATAACGGTTTTCACCGGACTCCAACTCAACCAGGCGTTTATGCTGGTGATCGTAAATCCCGTACTTGTACTCGCAATCCTCCGATTCGAGGTTGAAGTCGGCTTGCCATACTGGATATTGATCGTCGCTCATGATAAAGCAAAGCTCCGGATTCCAGCCCCCAAGCGCAGCACTACTGCCGACTATGCAGAACGACTGATCCTGACCGATGCGAGGTGCAACGAGTTGAATCCTAACATTAAATTCTTTGGGCGATTTGACTTTATTAGTGCCTTTGCGCCTGAAAAGATTACCTGCAAATGCCTGGGAAAGCCATGGATTTTCGATGTCTTGTGGCCGCCAGAAGTCCTTCAATAAAATCTCTTTCGATTTGAATGCCGATATAGTCAACTTACGCGGATGACCCCATTCCGAAAGGATACTTTCACTTTGCTCTGTCTTAATAATATACCTATAATGGATTTCCGGCGATTTTTTGGCGTCGATTTCCACTGAAGCTACCCAGTTGCCGTTGCCCGTATGGTTCATTGGCACGGCTAACGTTGGGTTGTTGTTGCCGAGTTCCGCGGCTGACCCAGTGATAAAAAGTTGCTGACCCCAGTGGGTATAATAGTTTATTTGGAATGTTATCTTCATCGTGCTAAAGTTATCCCGTCTTTTCCATGAAACGACCGGCAAAATTGACGAACTAACCGAATATAACAAAGTATTAGGATGGAGGAAAGTGAGGAAATAATCTTAGTACACACTGCCATATATTAAGGTTTATCCCGCTGTTCGACATTTGCAATGTCG
>JBGSYX010000195.1:0-14501 GCA_041750735.1 Cyclobacteriaceae bacterium | reverse complement strand
AACCCTTATTGATAATACTCATAAGTTCTTCTACCTCACTTTTAGTTAGTTTAATCTCATATCGTATCATTTGTATAGCTTTTTCCAAATATACAAATATTTGATTAATATACGTCATATTACTATTAACTTAACACTAGAAATATTTTACAAGTATAAAATTATACAAAAAGGTAAAATTTTTCGGGTCTATTTACCGAAAAAATAGTATACCCACCTGGCATTTGGTTATTTACTACATGTGACTAGTATTGCTTCAATGATCCGTTTTTCTAACGGTAAGAAATGAAATAAAAATGTAGGATGTCTCTATTACCATAAGTCATACTAAATGAACCTTATGTCTGGCTTGCATCGGTCTTCAGTACAAAATTCTTATCGAAAGCCATATTAATTCAGGAAAACCTTAGGGCCTCTTTCGGCGCTTCTATTGTTCACCAAGTTTTCGGCGTATATTTCCATAAGTACAGTATCACCCGGCATCACAGCTAGTGATTTGGCCACCCCGTATTTTTCGTGCGTTTCACCATTCGGCCGTAGTGGTTTTTCTGGACTACTACCATCCGTAAGGTCAAAGATCGCTGTACCGATCCTCCGTATTTTAAGGAATAAGAAGAAAGTTATATGGCAATGTCGTATCGTTTTATCTGCTCGGAATAGTTCAAACACAGTAACCTAATCAATACTTTCTATGATTTTTATAACTTAATAATAGCTCAAAAAAGCTATATTTTTGTCCGCATTATGTCCGAAAAAAATAAAACCCACTGATTATCAGTGGGTTTTGTCGGGATGACTGGATTCGAACCAGCGGCCTCGTCGTCCCGAACGACGCGCGCTACCGGGCTGCGCTACATCCCGAAAGGGGACGCAAATATATTGAAAAGCAAATGTTCCTTTCAAGTAAAACATCCATTCTTTGCCTTTTTTTTGTCTTTAAATTACCTTTTTCCTGCCGCTCGAGTTTTCGGACGTATTTTTTTTGATTATTACAATTTTCTGATAATCTTTGGTTTATAGTTGATTTTTGATGTTTTACCGCAATCTGGAGGACTTTTCACACCGCTTCGTTTTAGGCGAGTCGCATGATATCTCATACACGAGTATCTACAAGCGCGCCATGCTCACTGGTTATCTCAGTATGTTGGTAATAGGTATATGCGGTATTTACATGGCTTTTGACCTATTGGCCGGTATGTTCAATGCGTTATTGTATTATCTCACGGTCGTCAACTTTGCCATTATCGCCTTTTTTTTGAACCGCTCAGGTCGGTACGAGTTTGCCAAATTCTTACTTCTCTTTTCAACACTGGGAATCATATTTCTCTTTAGTATTACTGAACCTATGGAGAGTGGGAATTATTTCAACTTTTTCCCATTGACTGTAGCAGCATTTGCATTGTTTGGCTATAACCAATTGTACAAGGGGTTTCTGTTTTTTGGATTTATACTCCTGGCATTTAGTATTATTTATATGGTTGGAGTACAATGGATGCCACCCGATACCCAGGCTGCGGAGATTTCGGCGGCTAATTTTATCCTGCATTTTGTCGTTTCTATACTCGCTACTGTACTTATCATTTTATTTTTAATAAAGCTCAATCATAGCATTGAGTCCAAATTGTTGAAAAAGGATGAGCACCTGATGCGTACGACACAGGATTTGAAGGAAAGCCAGCAACGTTTTGAACTGGCAATCAACGGCTCCAACGCGGGTATTTACGATTGGGATATTCAAAATAATACGATATACCATTCGCCAACCTGGAAAAAACTACTGGGTTATGATTACGACGAATTGGATGATTATTCAATAGAAACTTTTTACGACCTCATACACCCCGACGACAAGAGCCGGGCGAAAACCATTCTGGAAAGTCATCTTCTCAACGGATCCCGATATTCTGTTGAATTGCGACTGCAAACAAAGCAGGGAGAGTATCAATGGTACTCCGATGCCGGCCAGGCGCTCTGGAATGAGAACGGTGATCCGATACGGATGGTAGGTTCGGTAGTGAAAATCCACGACCGCAAATTGGCTGAAGAGCGGATCAAAAAGCAAAATAAAATTCTCGAAAAGACAAATCTGGAACTCGACAGCTTTGTTTATAGTGCTTCGCACGACATCCGGTCCCCACTGACCTCGATCCTGGGACTGATCAATATTGCAAAAGCTTCATCGGAGAAGGAAGAGGTTGAAGAATGTCTGAAACTCATGACGTCCCGTATTCACCGCCTGGATGATTTTTTGGAAGATATGCTGGATTTTTCAAGGAATATGCGTCTTGACAGGAAAAACCGGGAGGTAAATCTCTATTACTTTATCGATGATATACTGCGCACCTATGATTTTGGTGATGGTTTCGAAAAGTTCGAAATTATGCTGAACGTACCGCCAGATATGGAGGTGATGACGGATCCGATGCGATTGAAAATTATTCTGAAGAATTTGATTTCCAATTCATACAAATTTTCCAATGCAAGGCTGGAGAAATCCTGGTTGCGCATATCCACCCTAAAAGTAAATAACAATTTCCAATTGATTTTTGAAGATAATGGTGCTGGCATCAGGCCGGAACTTCTAGATAAAATATTTGACATGTTCTACCGTGCTTCTGAAAAGTCAAAAGGTTCTGGCCTTGGACTTTACATCGCCCGCGAAATGGTACACAAACTCGATGGTTCTATTAAAGTCAAATCCACCTATGGCGAAGGCTCACAATTTATCGTGGAACTGCCCGACCATACCCTCAACCACCAACATGGTGTGAAGTCAGCCGATGCTGCAATCTAACCCTGGCTGTTAAATTTCTTTATTTGATCGTCGGTGGGCCTTTTAAAGATATGTGCAACACGGTAGTTACTTTCCCTGAAACTAAAAGCAATACCCTTATCAAAATAAACTGATGTTTCCAGGATAAAGGACTCATAGTCGCGGGTTGCATCCGGCTTGCCGTATAGCTTGATCATTTCATCTTTGTCCGCCCAAAAGGGTAACCCCGTGCTGGTAGTAGTTGCCCTTGAAATTCCGAAGAAATATTCCGGGAAGCTGGTAAGTTTTATCTGGCTAACCATATTGTTTTTAATAAAAATGTACGAAACAGGTACCATAATGAGGTGTTGGTACTTGATATAGTAGTCAAAACCAATGATGCATTCGAGCGACTTGCCGGGATCTTCCGTAAAAAGTTCCTCCGCTACATAATCGTCGTATGTCTTCATAGTCCCCTTAAATCCCAGAATACTAACTACCTCATTCACGGATTGACCAATTTTGAGGAGGCCTACGCCGTCCCCTTCCGTGATTACGATTTTTTGAGCTTGTGAAATTCCAATGGAAAGCAGAAGGGCTGATATAAGTAGAATTTGTTTCATTGGTGAAATTGTTTTCATCAAAAGAGAAAAAGAATGGCTTCAGGTCCGGCAATTCAATTACTTTAATAGTATGCCGGTTTTTTTAAATACCACTCAAATTCAGTATATCCTTATTATTTACCAAATACAAAGTGCATACAGTTGGCAGCTCGTAATAATATGTCAAAAGTTAAATTTTTTAGCGTGGAAAATTGTTCTAATGGTATAGACATTAATTCGAAAAAAAATGGAAATCCACCCAAACGAGATGTGGCTTTTGTTCGATCCGGCATCAGCTACACATAGAAAAACCAGGGTACTGGCTAAATCCATCACCAAAAATGTGAATGAGATTTCGCTCAAGCACTCCAAACTCTCTAAGCTGCGGTGGGCAGAGTTGCTCGCCATGCTCGATCTGGCGCCAAAGAACCTCCTGAATAAGTCATTGAAAAAGTACCAGGAAGGACTCGCCGGCCATGATTTCGACGATGACGACTGGCTGGATATTTTGCGCAATAATCCTGAACTCGTGAAGGCGCCAATCGCCGTGATGAACGGGAAAGCAATTCTTTGTATCAACCCAAAGGACATCTACAAACTCGCGCCTGAAGGCGTTGTGCTGGATGGTTCCTAAAATTCCAACTCTGAGATTCAGGTGGAGTCTCTAGGCAACTTAGGTCAGCGAAAAAGTTACTAAGAAAGTCTTGGCGATAGCCTGTAGAAATGGCCATCATTCTTTTTCTTATCAGAATACGCAGCCATTTTGCGTTCACTGGAAGTTAATCACTTATCTTTGCCGTTTTAAGGTGAAACCAGTGGATAAAAACTCAAGGTCGAAATCCGCTATAATGGAAAATTATGGCTTTTACGGGAAGCGTATTAGGAAATAGCAAGTCAGTGGCATTTCACACCCTCGGGTGTAAGCTGAATTTTTCCGAGACTTCTTCTATTGCCAGGATGTTTCAACAGCAAGGCTATCACAGGGTGGAAATCATGGATAGCCCCGACATCGTCGTTATCAACACATGTTCTGTTACCGATAATGCCGATAAAAAATGTCGCCAGGCCGTACGTGACGCTCAAAAAAGCAGTAAAAATCCATACATCATTGTCATTGGTTGTTACGCCCAATTGAAACCGCAGGAAATAGCGGCGATTCCCGGAGTAGATGCTGTACTTGGCGCCAATGAAAAGTTCAGGTTGCTGGAGTTGCTGGATGGTTTTGAAAAGCACTCAAATGCCATCGTTATAGCCAGCGATATTGCTGATGCACGAGCGTTCAATAGCGCATATTCTATCAGCGACCGTACGCGCACATTTCTCAAAATCCAGGACGGATGCGATTATTCCTGCTCGTTCTGCACCATTCCGCTGGCCCGTGGAAAGAGTAGGAGCGATACCATTGAAAATGTATTAGCAGCAGCCAGGGACATTGCCGATCGTGGCGTAAAGGAAATCGTTTTGACAGGCGTGAATACCGGTGATTTTGGCATACGCGATGGCAAACGACAGGATCGCTTTATTGATTTAATAAAAGAACTTGATACTGTGGAAGGGGTGGAGCGAATCCGCATTTCATCAATTGAACCCAATCTGCTCACTCCGGAAATCATCGAGTTCGTATCCACGTCAAATAAGTTTGCACACCATTTTCACATACCCCTGCAATCAGGCAATGATAAAATTCTCCGATCCATGCGTCGGAGGTATTTGCGCGATTTGTACAGAGACCGTGTGACGGCAATAAAAAACCTGATGCCGGATTGCTGCATCGGCGTGGATGTGATTGTGGGATTCCCAGGAGAATCGGACGACGATTTTTTAGACACGTATCAATTTATAAATCAACTGGATGTTTCGTACCTCCATGTATTTACCTATTCAGAGCGGCCAAACACACTGGCTTCAGAAATAGCCGATGCTGTTCCGCAGGATAAACGAGCCGAGCGATCGCAAATGTTGCGAACGCTCTCTGAGAAGAAGCGAAGAATTTTTTACGAACAATTCGAAGGTCGCACAACGAGGGTGCTCTTTGAAAATGACCTGGAAGCCGGGAAGATCCATGGATTTACTGGAAATTATATCCGAGTCGGTGTACCGGCAGACAAAGACCTGGTGAATGGAATCTATGACGTAATGCTTAAAAGCGTTTCTCCTTCCGGCGTTATGGCAGGGGAGGTAATGGCCGAAATACCTAAGGAGTTATAATTATTTCTTAACGAATTTCTCCTCCCTGTTGTCGATGTACAATGTGTACATACCGGCCTGGAGATTTGGAAGAGGGATCACTGCACCCTTGCCACTGGCGATTTTGTTGCCATAAGAATCCATGACCATGTAGTCCGTCTCCTTGCTTAGCGTTATCTTATCGATGACCAGAGATGGCGAAAAACTTATCGGGTCGTTGTCGCTGAAGTAACTAATCACCTCACTAAAAAAGATTTTGTTGTCATTCTGGAGGTATTTTATCCTGTATTTATTGTCGCCGCTATGATGATCCGGCTTTAGGTTGTACTGGTTGCTCTCGAAGGACCCTTTCCCCGAGATGGTGCTGATGTTGATCCATGATTTATTCGTATAGTGCTCTACAAAATATTTTCCGTAGGGCATTTCTCCGATGGTTGTCCATGATATCGCCTGAGCATCAGCCCGTATATTCAAAAACTGAAACTTGCTCTTGCTCCTGATAACCTGGGGATTTATGATCTTTGGAATGCAACCATCGCGATGGACTATTTTTACAAATACCGGGTCGCCGATGGCAAGTGCCGACAGGTCGATAACATAAGCCGATGTTTTCGGCGAGGAAAGGACTAATTTTTCATTGAGGTAGATTTCCGACGAACAAAAATTTACTTTGTCGGGCGATAATGGATTTTGAACATATAAACTTTTACCCTGATATTCGCCGGTAATGGTAAACTCAGTGTCCTGAGCCATGGTGTTCACGGACATCCACAATACAGCGAAATGGACCAGATATTTCAAGAGGAATACTATTCTATTGATTTCAAATACTACCGAGGTGCAAAAATGTTCATTTATCCAGAAGAAAAAAAATCAATTTTCGGCATCGAAAAACTGCATTTTCAAATTCCTTCTGATCCATTGACAAGCTAAAGAAAGAAATACATATGCGTAAACAGAAATTAATTTATGGTTTGGCAATAGGATTGATAGCGGTGATTTTTATGCTATGGCCGCTAGGTGATCATCGATTTGATATTGCTATTGATGAGCACGGTGTAATTGCCAAACAAAAATATCTGGAATCTGTCGAACCTCGAAATGATGGTGACCGACCAAAAATTCTTTTCATAGTTGTGGATGACCTTGGTATGGCAGACCTGTCACTGTATAAAGGTGGTTATCCCAAAACACCGCACATCGATGCATTAGGTTCGTCTGGGGTCGTATTTGAAAATGCCTATGTAACTGCGCCGTTGTGCAGTCCGTCACGTGCAGCCATGCTCACGGGTCGTTATCAGCAGCGCTTTGGATTCGAACACCAGATACGTGAACGCTACCTAAGTAATCGCCTCGAATATGTTGCCTTCCGGTATTTTATAGACAGCTACCCATGGATGCCGGTCTGGACGCCAGATGTACCAACAAAAAAGGCAATGGATAACCAAGGCATACCCACTTCGGAAATTCTACTGCCCGAACTTTTGAAAGCATCAGGTTACAACACCGCGCTTATTGGTAAATGGAATCTCGGTGAAAATAAAATGCCCTGCGAATTTGGGTTCGATTACCAATATGGCTTTTATTCCTCCCATTCTTTGTACACAGAAAAAACTACAGCAGGAGTCCATGATCAGCCGGTTGATAAGGATTTTACAGATAAGTATATCTGGAATGACGGGCGCAAAAACGGGCATGGTATTTTTAGAAATTGCGAAAGGGTGGAAGAATCCGGATATCTGACGGATGTATTTACCGAGGAAGCTATCACGTACATTTCAAATCACAAAAACAAGCCGTTCTTTCTTTACCTGGGTTACAGTGCGCCGCACACACCGCTTCAGGCTCCATTGGAATACATGGAAAAATTCGCCACAGAGCCCGATCCCGTTAAGCAGACATACTATGCCATGATTGCTAACCTTGACGATAACATCGGCAAAATAATGAACCATCTGGACGATCTTGATCTGGATGAGAAAACGATGATTTTTTTCATTAGCGATAACGGTGGGGCCGAATATACCCGCACCACAGAAAACGGTGATTACCAAGGCGGTAAGATGACTAATTTTGAAGGGGGTCTCAGGGTACCCTTCGTATTCAAGTGGAAGGGACATATCGAACCGTTGCGTTACGATCCGATGGTATCGTCGCTGGATATTTTCCGAACAATCGCACACGAAGCAGGGGTTCAGCTCCCTGATGATAGGGTTTATGATGGTGTAAACCTGTCGCCCTATATCACCGGTGAAAATGCATCAAATCCCCATGACTACCTTTACTGGCAGATCGGCTACAACAAAGCAATCAGGAGCGATGAATGGAAGCTCAGCATAAATTCCGATGCAGCCGATACGGTGCTGTTTGATTTGTGTAACGATCCGTTCGAATCGACCGATCTTTTTCACAATCAGCCCGATTTGGCAAGACGACTCGCGGGAATACATGCTGCGTGGTCAGCCGAAATGGCGCCGCCACTTTGGCCACCGATGATAGAATATCACTACAACCATGGGGGAAAGGACTACTACTTTATTCACTAACCTAACAAACCCGTTATTTGAATTTCCCGAAAATCAAGGAAAAATTCCCTGACCAGTTGGAGAGATTTGCATCAGAGATGTCGTAGTCCAGGCTTGATCCGCGCACCATTCTGTAGCCACCACCCAGGCCGATTTTCATGAACCGGACGATGTTGATTTCGAGCTGTAAACCCGGCTCAATTATTATAAATGGCGAACTTTCCAGTCGTGCATCGTTTTTTTCCATCACGAGATTTCCGACACCAACGAAAAGAGGTATGGAAAAATGGACAACTTTTTTAGGCATTACATTCATTCCCAACATAAGACCGGTATAACCCATTTGCATATCCAGCGGTACATCATCCGGGGCCTTAGCCATGTTTTGTGTTGTTACCAGTCCATAGGCGCCAAGACCAAGGTAGAAATAGCTGTTGAAAATGACACCGCCATGGCCGCCGATTATAACTGATTCTTTGCCATTAATGAGTGAAAACCTGGTGTCTGCGGCGCCATACCCGGTGATTTTTGAGTCGTACCCAAAGAGTGTCTGCATCTGGTCTTTAGACCCTATTACCTCAATTTCACCCTGGCCATAGCTGCCGTTTATTGCCAGGACAACTGAAAACGCGAAAATTATCAATGATTTCATATCGATATTTCTATGTGTAAATTAGAAAATATATTTTACGGAAAACCCAAAATCCCAAAACCTGACCCGTGTGTATTGCAGGCCGTAATACTCGAAAAATGGCTTAATTTCCATGCCTACGGTCATCGGCACGGAGAATATCCGGTATTCCACTCCGAGAATGCCATCTACGCCAATCACGTAGTCGGTGCGTTGTTGGGTTTCTGACACGATTATGTCACCTTCGTAATAATCCACAGTTCGTGTAGGCCTGATATAGCCCATGTGACCGCCAACCCCATAGTAGAAATGGAGGTTTTGTGTGATATGTGCCGGAACCGGCTGATACCATTGATAGTTGGCATAAGCCTGCATGCCTCCGTCGTACCCGCCGAAACCAAGCATCGTTTCGAGAGCGCCATTTTCTGTGATAAAGCGTTTATAGGTCAGGCCATCGGTTTTGCCAAACCTGAAGCCCGCGGAGTTTTTATATTCCTGCGCATGGAGCGTCCAGGCGCTGAGAAGGAAGCAAAATAGTATAGCTGTACGAATCATATTAGATAATTTAAAATGTCAGTTTCACTTGTTGTATGTTTCCTTGGACAGGTCGATAAATATCAGCTTTACCATGCCGCTCTGTGCGTCGATATTTACATTCCGACCTGAGTTTACAGCTCCGACATAACCAGATACTTCTATGAATTTCGACTTTTCATCAAGATACCGTTTCTGAACTTTCCCGGGAAAATCGGGCAGTTGGAGCTTATCATCGCGCGTATTTATCCGCACATCGAAGGAAGTGTTCTTTTGAAATGTTAATTGATAATCGGTCGATTTTCCATTGAGCCGGATATCTCTGAAGGTAGGTTGGATGTTCTTAATAATTACATCGCCATAGCTTTGATTTAGCCGGCATACTTCCACGAGAAGGTAAATTTGGAGGGAAGTAAAATTTACCGTACCCGACACTTCGCGAACCGATTCAATGGTTATTTTATCATTTGTGGAGCTGAGGTCCGCGAAGTCCACAGCACCGATTTGTGCCGTCGAAGTACTACTCGTCAGCGTTAGTTTTTCGGCGTTATCCAGGTCCAGTTCTGCGCCTTTCAGATCAACTGATGCTTCATTGATGGAGTGAATTCTGGCATTTCCATAGCTCATATTGATTCGTGAAAATTGCGCGACATCATTGAGCCGAAGATTTCCATGGGAAACAGTGAGATCGAGCCGGGCATCCATATCGGCAAGATGGACATCGCCAAAGCGGTTGATGACTGAAATGGAAGCTGTATTTGCCGGAATGGTGATTTCATAATTCACCTGCAATTTGTGTTTGCTGAGCAGTGAAGCGGAATAGTCGTTGACGGAATTGAGCATTTCCTTGAAAAAGCTCTGTTTCCTGTCGAATACAGATTCTACCTGCAGGTAATCGCTGGTGTTTTTGAAATCAAATTCCACACGGTCCATGAGCTTTTCAGCTGAACTTTCGTCTTTACCGAAAGCTAGAATTTCTATTCGCAGCGCCACTTCGTTTTTGTTGTGCGTCTCTATAATCACATTGCCGTATTTGTTGGAAACCTCCAGGTTCAACCGACCGGAAACGGCGAAGGTCCGGTTGATGCTCTTCGAAAGTTTGGTTTCCTGCGCAGTAACAACGTGGGCAAATAAAAGTACCAGCGCGGCGATAATACTGCTAAATGGTCCTGGCCTCATCATTGGTTTTATCTTCATTTGTTTCTTGTATCTCTTCCAAAATTTTCTCAAGTAGTTCCAGTTTCATCCTGTAATATCCGATCATGGCGTTGATTACTTCTTCGCTGTCTGCCCGGTCCTGAAGGTCATTCTTCAGTTCGTTGTAGTCCTCGTCCATCTGATCGAGTTGCAGGCGCACATCCGGATCAATTGATCCTTCGGCTACTTCAAGCATTTGTATTTTCTCCTGTATCTCCCCGGCGTAAAATGCCTCTGTCTCGGCAAGCTCTTTTGAAATATTATGCAATGCGATGCCATTGTTTTCTGTATCGATACGCCTGGTATTGACATAATAGCCAATTCCGACCACGGCAACCAGGAATAGGGTGGCCGCTATTTTCATGATGGTGCGCCATGTGAATATGACGGTTTTTTTGTCGTCGAGGCGTTCTACAATGCCCTCCCATGCGGCATCCAGATCAGGCAACGGCAGTTCGAAGCTGTCCCGGTTCATTTCAGTAAATTCTTTCAGGTCATCTTTCATAGCTATGCTTTTTCTGTGGCCAATAGTTGCCTCACTTTTGCCCTGCCTTTGCTGTATTGCGCTTTGGAGGCAGATTCGGAAATATTCAGAATCTGGGCAATCTCCTTGTGATCATATCCCTCAAAGAGGTAGAGGTTAAGTACCGTGCGGCAGCCTTCCGAAATTCTGTCGATAGCTCCGAGCACTTTTTTCACCTCGTACTGCAATTTTTCGGAAAAGCCGTGATCCTCAACTTCGGCGAAGTCGCCCGATTCTTCAAGGTCCTTGGTGAAAAGGCGTTTTTTGTTCAGGGCATTGATGGCGTGGTTTACCACGATGCGTTTCAGCCATGCGGTAAACATTTCCGGTTGACGCAGATCACTGATCTTTGTGAAGGCGTCTACAAAGGCATCCTGAAGGACATCCTTTGCGTCTTCTTCGTTACCCATCATTCGTCGGCAGATGTTGTACATGGCATTGGCATATAGTTTAAATAGCTCGTTTTGAGCCCGACGGTCGCCCTCCTGGCTCTTTACTATCAGGTAAGTGTGTATTGACTTCTGATCGGTATGCAAACGACTAACTATTAATTTTTATCCAATGACAAGTCGTCGGAACAAAGGTTTCCGAATGATGGAATAAAGTTAGAGGAATCCTGATTTTTTATAGTATCTGTTGGCGAATCTGCATTTGTACATCCCGTCATTGTCTGGCATAACCGTTGTTTAAGCGCTTAATATGCCAATAAAGTCCCCAAATTTCCTGGCCTGAAAATGTTTCAAAACGGCGGCTGAACAGCTTTTGTATGGATAAAATACTCAATAGATTAGAAAGAAAAATATGTAAGGGCAATGGGCCATGCTAATAGCTCAAGGTGTGCAATAGGCCGTTGATATTAGATTATGCTGACAATTATTTATATACTACTTGGAACAATATTGACCTACTCGACTTCGAGTTATGAACAATTGGCTGCGGACTATTTTTTTGGGACTATTTGGAAAGAAAAGTACCAAGACTATAAATCAATTGAATTTGAGAACAAGAACGACACAACAATTTATGTGGGACACGTTTATGGATGCGAAGAATGGACAGAGACCGACAAAAAAGAAATACAAAAAGGAAAAACGAATACACAGATTGTATTGAATTCTAAACCGACTGATATCTTGATAAAAAAGAGAAGTAATTCAAAACAACTCAAATTGCGGGTTGGGTCAAAGATTCAACTTGGTGACACTTATGTTGTACAAATGACCGTTTTCAAACCTCTTGAGTTTGTCGACCATTATTTTATCAAGATGGACAAAGACGGAAAAATCATAGGCAAGTGCGAGTTTAAAGAGATAATTTAGTGAAGGACTACTGCACACAAAAAGTTTATGCAATCCGCGGGTGTCGTGTAGGTATAAGGTTTAGTTTTCTAAATTTCAGTCAGCCACATGGATCGGACTCGACTGCGATAAGTCGCCGCTAAAATACCAACTTTGTGAGAAATAGGCCTTTGACGCTGCTGTTCTAAAAAATGCTATATTAGTACAGAAATTTAGATTTATGGGGACAATTGAGTTGAAATCGAACCTTCACAAAATAGTTGACAGAATTGAAGATGAACAGTTGCTTCGTGCTATTTACAGCTTTCTAGAAAAGCGTGAAAGTTCAGAGGACGGGCGGATATGGAAACAATTATCAGACGCGCAAAAAAAAGAGGTTCTTCAAGCCTATGAAGAATCCGAAGATGACGCAAATCTCATTGACGACGAGGAGATTTGGAAGGACCTGAAATGAGAATTGTCTGGACCAAAAAAGCCCGAAAGAGATTCATTGAAATATTGGACTACATCGAACTCAAATTCGGTGGTAGTGCGAGACATTCCTTTATTACAAAAACGAAGGATTTTACACGATTGCTCTATGAGTTTCCGGAAATTGGGACGTTGGAGATACCTGATAAGAAATTAAGAGGTTTTCAACTCACCAGACAGACTCGTGTGTTCTACCGTTTGAAAAATGATCAAATTATCCTTTTAACATTCTTTGACTCAAGACAAGATCCTGGAAAGAAACCTCGCTAACCTACGCCACACAATAACCAAGACTTTGGGTGGCCAATAGGGCGGGACCTTGGACTCCCTTGATTATTGAGCGAACTCTCAAATTCCTGATCGCGCTGCGCTTGTAAGGAATGAGGTAGGGAGTAGATGTGCAGGGGCTACATTTTAAACCGGTGAACCGAAAACCATTGAACCAATGAACCCAAGACTATTAACCATTCCACCACTTCCCCTCTTTCCCACTTCTTCGCATTTACTATTGATCCACTGAACTATTGATCCAACTACCACTGAACTACTTCACATACACCGTCACTACATTGGCTGTTTCGTGGCGGACTTTCAATAATCCTCCTTTCTCCATGGGGATCCATTGCCAGCCTTCGCTGTCGAGGTTGTTGCGTTCGGGTAGCTCATTTTTCCATAGCACCACTTTCAAGGGTTTGCTGACCATCCGGATGGTTTCGGTGGAACTGTTATCAAATGTACGGTAATACAAAGCCACCTTTTCAACATCGGCATAGGGGACATCGGGCACAAGGGTTTTATTGAAATCGGGGTAGTAATCAGCCTGACTTACAACGCCGGTGGAGTGCAGGATATGATTAGCGTTGTCCGGAGCGAGGTCCGGAACATGTGCCATAGCACGGAGGTAATGCCGGACATAATCACCATAACCATCGGTTAGCCATACTTCATCGCGCGGATAGCAATTTTTCCCATCATTATCGACCATGTAGGTTGCCCAATGCAATTGCCTTATGGCATTTTCGTAATTCGTCCTGTCGCCGGTGAGCATGGCATACTGCAATTCCGCCGAGGCCTGCCTGCTCGTGTGGCTGTTGCCGGGAGTCTGGTAGGCAGTTTGTTCATTTACTACGGTCACACCATATTTTTTCCACTGATCATTTCCAAGGGTCTTATAAACCCAGTCGAAGATACCTTTCACCTGTTCTTTCCATTCGGAAAAGTGCTCCTGGTTATTCATCATATATTGGGCTAAGGTTACGGCGTTGACCTGGGTATCGGACCAGCCGGGGATATCCTCGAAAAATGGACCCCATTTGTTAGTCTTTAGAGGGTAGTTAAGCAGCCAGGCTATAATCAAGTCCGAGGCGTTTTGATAGATGCCCGGATTGCCCTGTCCCAGCACTTTCAATTCGCTGAAAAGCATCAAAGTGCCGGCCCAATTGGTTGAATAGGAAGATGTGCCTTCCATTGAACCGTCACCGCTATTACTTTTTAGAATTCTGACTTCACCGGTTACAGCATTCACTTTAAATGGCAGGGGAGAGGATTTTTCATCGCCCGGCTTTGTATGTACTGCGAGTGTATTGGCAACCTCGATGGCGGCCGTGAGATAATGTTTGTTGCCGGTCATTTTATACAAATTCACCAGTTCGTATCCAAACCAACCGGCTTTGTCGGGTTGGGTGAAGTATTGTCCTATTACCATGTCGCCATCGTAGGTACCAGAGTAGATCAGTGTGTTGTAAGGGTAGGGGATATTCGGCCAGACAACGTTGGATGGT
>JBGSYX010000194.1:0-1693 GCA_041750735.1 Cyclobacteriaceae bacterium | reverse complement strand
TCCTGCACTTCCTCAGGCACTTCCACACATACTTCCCATGGACCACTCGGTTTGGCCGACATGAACCAAATGGCATTATCTACGCAATAGTATCTGTTGTGCACTAGCAGTACGGTCTTATCAGAATTCTCCGCATAGCTCACAGCATTGGATTCAATTTTCTTAAACTTCGGGTTACCGTCATATTTTACTTCCACTGTAGCCGTTTTTCTATCAACCTCGGCTGTCTGAGGAATGGAGTTTTCAAGCATCGCATCCTGCGCTTCCTGGGTTCCGGGTACGCTGTAACGCACATCCGAAATATCCGATTGCTCCGGTATTTTAGCAAAATCAGCGGGCAGATCTTCAGGTGATATAAAGGACCATTTCATTCCCTTAAGATCCTTGGAAGTATACCATCGGCCGGAAATCAAAATATAATATTGCTGTGACTGGATATCCATAATAATGTCGCTCTCTGAATTTGAAAGAAAGAGCAGGTCGGTTCCCTGGACGGGTTCAAATTTCGGTTCGCCGTCTGTTTGGATCAGTTCTGCCGGCTCTGTGCTCACGATTATTTTGGGAGGCGATGTCAAATTAATCGCCGCAGAATCCACCGCGTTGTCATCACCCTGAAAGGCTTTTTGTGAAAGTTCCATCACTCCTTTCGGTGGGTTTTCAATGGATTTCCAACCACTTTCGACGGCCCTGGATATATACCACCACTTACCGCCCTTCAGATAAAAATTCTTATCACTCGAATCTTGAACCAGGAAAAAAGGCGTATTCATCACGTATTTGTAAGAACTGTTTTCCACGTCCTTGATTATTGGTTCTCCATCGATGAAGACCAGTACTGACGGGCTGGATTCGTAGAAAATTTTTGGCGGATCGTTATTGTACTGATCCGCAGTAATGCTTCCTTCTTCCAGGTGTTTAATGCTGGCAAGGAATCGGTCCAGATCCATGGTGAGACTTTGACCATTAAGACTTTCAATGATATTATCCTTAAGGTTTTTCACTTTCGCTTCGTCCCCTTCAGGGAATTTCATGGTTTCCACAACGATCTGATCGAAAACCACGAGGCGACTGTCTTTGTCAGTTACTACCCTGCTGGTAAACCACATGGCTCCAAATACAGGTGACTTGGTGGTGACTTTATAGGCGATTGCTGCTCGCGCGTCAACGCGGTTGTCCGCATACTTTTCAATTTGCGGCTGATAGATAGTAATCGATCCTTTCTGTAATTTTATGTCGCGGGGCCAGCCTAACTCATCAAGACTTTTTGTTTGAGCATAGGCAATGGATGTAAATAAAAGGATAGGGAAAATTCCAGCGTATGTTTTCATTTGTATTGCCGTATGGAGATTATCAAATTTGTTAAACCCAGATTCAATCTACGATGAAGCAATGAGATTTCATGATTCTACGCTCCAAATTTGGAACATTTACACATTCTAAACGCAATTGTTTTATATTTATTCATTGCCTGAATACCCATAATTCCTTGTCATGAAAACTTATCCCATTGCCCTGATCCTTCTTCAAATATTGATCCATTTTGCTTCAAACGGCCAGATACCTTCCGAACCATGGCTTAGAGGTTATAACGATCTTATTACAGGTGATTTCATCGGATACACCAATGGCCTGAAAACCCACGGCCCTGCTCTACTCGTGCGTTCTCAGGATGAAAGAAAATATATTGAATGGA
>JBGSYX010000193.1:0-2314 GCA_041750735.1 Cyclobacteriaceae bacterium | reverse complement strand
ACGGATATTTTCGTAACTTAGGGCTGAAAAGTGTCAAAATAAGGTATCAAGAACTGTGTTTAGCTTGATGAACCGCCGGATGCGGACCCGCATGTCCGGTGGTGTGAGAGGGGGCGGTTAGTCGCCGCTCCCTACTCGATTAATTGCCAGAAATAGGTCATTGCGGTATAATCGAAATGCAATTGCCCTCGTAGCTCAATGGATAGAGTGCCTGACTTCGAATCAGTTGGTTGGGGGTTCGAGTCCCTCCGGGGGCACAGCAAATGTGGCGGTCTTAGCACCGCCACTTTTTATTTGCTAACACTGAATACACACAGAGAGGAAAATTTACTAATAATTAAAATTCGTCCTCAGAAGAAAAAACTCGCCCTTACTTTCGATTTAAATATTCTTGAACCAAATATATCACCTACCTCACGGCCTTTGCAGTGGAATCACCATAGCCGGCAGGATATGATAGTCATCAGATCAACGCAGGCTGCCTGATAGCCTAATCCCGCAGCGATATGGAAAGTTTGTTGCAGGTAACTGCAGTCGGGTCTTCACACAGTGGCAGATCACTTTCAGAAATCTCCAGGCAGTTAAATAATAATAGCGGTGGAAAACCGCTATTACTTCATTATTCAGTTTTTTTTTACCAGTTTCGGCCGCGTCCCATGCCTTGTTGGAGATTTTGTGGAACAACTTCTCCATCGACCAGGCAGGTGCCATCACCCACGTATTGCCCACCGGGAGCGAATTCAGCATTTTCGCCTGTTGCCATGAAACCCTGTCCCATCCATCCAGCGCTGCGACCAACAAAATTACCGACCGGCAGGAGTGCCTGCGCATCTTCTAAGCTCATACCTTCTTCAACTGCGATCTCGATAATGGTTTTGCCAGCATCAATTTGTGCTTCCAGATCCACAACCGAAATGCCAAGGGCTTCGGAGAAGGCAACCAGGATTTCATCGTGATACAATCCCAGCCCATCTTCGGTCTGCAATTGTTGACGAACTGCAGAGCCATTCCCATTACCCGGGTTTCCACCATAAGCATAAACGCTTGACACAACACCAAAACTTGCTACTAACACAGCTGCTACTAATACTGCTATAAGACTCTTTTTCATTTCGAACTCCTTGTAAATTTTTCAATTTTTATTGGTAACTTTGTTTGTTACTTATGATCCCTATGATACAAGGAGGTTGTTGAGAAAGTGTTAAGATCAAATTTAGATCTTGTTTGTGTTTTTTTGTAACATAGACGGGTCCTACGAATTCGATGCCGATGGCTTCCATGTCCTGGCGCGCCTGTTGCACATCATCCACCAGAAATTCAGCTTTGGGGTATAATTCAAATTCGCGAAAAGTGTATAATTAACGCGAATTTGGAGAAAATTATGAATACTAAAGGTTTTACTGAACGGCTTAACGAACGCATCAACGCTCTCACTGAAGGCACACCTTTTGTAGCAAGTGATTTTTCTGATATTACAGATGCACAAACTATTCGTAGACTCTTAAAAAAACAGGTTGATAATGGGAAGCTAGAGCGGATAATTCCTGGTGTGTTTTTTAGACCAAAGATGAGTAAATTGTTAAATGAAAAGATACCGGCAGATCCTAATCAGGTAGCGGAGGCGATTGCAAGATCCAAAGGTTGGAAAATCACAGCAAGTGGAGAGACCGCACTCAACAGACTTGGCTTATCGACTCAAATTCCGGCTATCTGGACATATATAACTGATGGCCCATACAAAAAATATGAGATGGATGGAGCGAAGCTAAAATTCAAACATACAACCAATAAAAATTTGGACGGGCTTTCTCCTTTATCTCGTTTGGTTGTACAGGCATTAAGTACACTAGGAAAGGATCGTATTACCCAGGATATCGTTTTATTTCTTTCTGACCGATTTACGAAAGAAGAGAAGATAAATCTTATTCGAGAAACTAAGAGAGTTACAGAGTGGATTCGTGAAATAATTGTACAGATATGTAAATGAGGAACATTATAGATGTTGAAAATCGCAAAAGCTGATAGAAAAGAAAGAACAGAAATATTTCAAATTGTTTCTAAAGAAATGGGGGTTCCTGCTGTAATAATTGAAAAAGACTTTTGGGTCTGTTACATTTTGGATTATTTATTTAATCGATCAGAATTCAAAAACCATCTTATATTCTAGGGTGGTACTAGCTTATCTAAATGTTACGCCTTAATCAATCGTTTCTCTGAGGATATCGACCTTATCCTTGATTGGAGAGAAATTGGTTTTTCCATTGATGAGCCATGGAATGAGCGAACTAATTCCAAACAAGAACGCTTTAAATTG
>JBGSYX010000192.1:0-4583 GCA_041750735.1 Cyclobacteriaceae bacterium | reverse complement strand
TCTTTAGCAAGAATTGTCCTTTAGCAAGGAATACAAGCCTACTCTTCAATTTTCTCTTCTCGTTTTTCAGGGAGGACCCATCCGTCGTACTTCATCCCCAAAGTGAGATTGTGTTCTGAAAGTAAAGCTTTAATTTCATTTAATGATTTGCGACCGAAATTCTTGGTCTTCAACATTTCAGCATCAGTTTTATTAACAAGCTGGCCGATGTATTGGATTTGAGCGTTTTTCAAACAGTTAGCAGACCGTACCGACAACTCAAGGTCCTCGACATTCTTATCAAGAAAAGGAGGATACGCCTTACCATCTTCATCATTATCTGAATTATCAGGGGCTTTGGCGATTTCTTCGTTGAAATTGATAAAAATTGTCATTTGCTCTTTCAAGATTTTCGCGGCATAGGCAAGAGCATTTTGAGGCTCTACGCTTCCGTCGGTTTCAATCTCAATCGTGAGACGGTCATAATCGGTTTGCTGACCAACTCGAGCCTGGCTAATAACGTATTGCACGCAAATGATAGGTGAAAACGCAGAATCAATGGGAATGACACCAATCGGTTGCCCTTCTTTTTTATTGTACTCTGCGGGGACATACCCTTTTCCCCAATGAACTTCTAAATCAGCACGGAAAGTAGTTTCACTAGTAATCGTACAGATAACGAGCTCAGGATTCATAACTTCAACGTAAGCGCCACCGTTAATGTCCCCTGCAAGGACCTGTCCTGGACCAGCTTTTTCAATGCTGACAGTACGAGATTCCGGCCCGTTCACTTTCAGTCGTACTTGTTTTAGGTTAAGGATAATCTCAGCCACATCTTCATGAACACCGTCTATAGTTGTGAATTCATGAAGCGCGTCATTCAACCTGACGGATGTTATAGCCGCTCCTCGAATCGAGGAAAGCATAATTCGACGCAGAGAGTTTCCAATAGTTGTAGCGAATCCTCTTTCCAAAGGCTGACAAACAAATTTACCGTAACGACTGGTAAGTGAACCTTCATTGACTTCCAGTTTTTCAGGAGCTATGAGGGTGTGCCAGTTATTGTAAAAGGGATTTTCATCCCGGATTTCTTGTGCCATGCAATACCTAACTATAAAAGTTACTTAGAATACAGCTCTACAATGAGTTGTTCCTGAATTGGCATCGTTATTTCATCACGGTTTGGCAATGCTTTAACAACACATTGAAATTTAGTCTGGTCAAATACTAACCAGCTCGGCAGTCCTCTGCGAGCTGCTCCTTCAAGATTGTCAGTTATCACGGCATTTTTCTGATTTTTATCTTTCAAAAAAATAACATCACCAGGTTTCACTTGATAGGAGGGGATGTTGATTTTTTTCCCGTTCAAAGTAAAAAGATCATGCCGAATCATCTGACGTGCTTGATCTCGAGAACTTGCAAAACCTGCTCTGTAAAGGGCATTATCGAGCCGACGTTCGAGCATAATGAGAAGAATTTCACCCGTAACACCTTTTGCTCTTTCGGCTTTTTCAAAATATCGTCGGAATTGAGCTTCAAGCATTCCGTACATTTGCTTTACTTTTTGTTTTTCACGGAGCTGGACAGCGTAATCTGAAACCTTACGAAATTTATTCTGTCCATGTTGCCCAGGGGCAAATGAACGTCTTTCGAAAGCGCATTTATCAGAATAGCAACGGTCTCCCTTAAGAAACATTTTTAGATTTTCACGCCTGCAAAGCCTGCATGATGCTCCAGTATATCTAGCCAACTTTTACCTCCAAATAATTGTCTTGGGTCACTAGCAAGACATAAATAACGAATTATGACAAAGTAAAACTTAGACCCTTCTTCTTTTGGGGGGCTTACATCCATTGTGTGGAAGCGGGGTGACATCTACAATTCGACTTACATCCAAATCGACTGTCGTTAAAGCACGCAATGCAGCTTCCCGCCCAGGTCCTGGTCCCTTTACTCGCACTTCAATCTTACGCAACCCGTGCTCTTTAGCTTTAGCCACAGCATCACTCAAGGCATTTTGAGCAGCAAAGGGAGTGGATTTTCTGGAACCCTTAAAACCCAAAACACCTGCACTCGCCCAAGACAGAGTATTTCCTTGGCGATCAGTAACAGTAACAACCGTGTTGTTGAAGGTAGAGTAAATAAAAACAATCCCTTCTGGGACGTTCTTTTTATCTTTTTTCTTAACTTTTACGTTAACTTTGCCGGCTTTTGCCATAAATGCTCCTGATTACCTATAGCCAAATAATATTATTTAAAAAAACTGTGTTCATTTTTTCCGAACAGCGGCACCACGTCGTGGACCTTTTCGGGTACGGGCATTTGTTTTTGTTCTTTGCCCCCTGACAGGCAACCCTCTTCTGTGTCTTCGTCCCCGATAGCATCCGAGATCCATGAGTCGTTTGATGTCCATGGAAACTTCACGTCTCCGGTCACCTTCAACCACGTAGTCATTTTCAATGACGGTTCGAACTCGATTTACATCCTCTACGCTCAGGTCATCACTGTTCATCTGGTAAGGAAGATCAGCCTTGTCGAGAATTTGGCGCGCAGTAGTCAAACCAATCCCGTAAATATATGTTAACGCCCGATCCATGTGTTTGTTGCGTGGTAAATCCACACCAGCTATACGTGCCAAATTTGTGCTCCTTTTTCAGAAAATTGCTAGAATTTCAAAAAGACTTGTTAACCTTGACGTTGTTTGTGCTTTTTATTTGCACAGGCAACTCTAACAACCCCTTTGCGCTTTAAAATCTTGCATTCACTGCATATTTTCTTGACCGATGACCGAACTTTCATATCATGCCCCAGACAGTATAATTTATTTTTTTCCTTTTCCGCCCTTAGCGCGAAAAGTAACCCTGCCCCTTGTTAAATCGTAAGGAGACAATTCTACAGTCACACGATCACCAGGAAGGATTTTTATATAATGCATACGCATCTTTCCGGATATATGCGCGAGCACCTTATGTCCATTGTCCAATTCCACTTGAAACATGGCATTTGGCAATGGTTCGACAATAGTACCCTCTACTTCTATAGCCTCTTCTTTCGACATTTTTCAAAACACCCCAATTCGATCAAATAAAACTGTAAATTATATCGAATTACGCTTATTTTATCAAGCTTTATTATTAGCCATCCAAAATAGCTAACAAAAAGAAATCCGTTTACTAAGAATTCTTGGACCGTGTGAGGTGATGGCAACAGAGTGTTCAAAATGGGCCGATGGTTTTCGATCCGCTGTCACAACCGTCCATTGGTCATTCATGACCTTCACCTTTGCTACACCAAAATTGACCATCGGTTCAATCGCAAGGACCATTCCCTCCAAGATTCGGGGAGAGGCTTGCCTTTGAACATAGTTTGGTATTTCAGGTGGTTCATGAAGGTTTGAACCAATACCATGCCCAACAAATTGACGCACGACTGAAAAACCATGCTCCTCTGTATATTGCTGAATAGCCCGAGAAACATCAGAAATTCTATTTCCCACCTTCGCCTGCTCTATACCTTTATCGAGTGCTGTTTTGGTGACCTCTATTAATTGAACTATCCGAGTATCTATTGGTCCGACAGCTACTGTAATAGCAGCATCTCCATAAAAGCCCTTATAGCGAGTCCCAAAATCAAGAGAAATAATATCACCGGGGCGAAGAATCTTCTTTTTTGAAGGTATTCCATGGACAACTTCTTCATTCACAGATGCACAAAGGCTTGCAGGAAAACCTTTATACCCTTTAAAAGCAGGCTCAGCATCATGCGCGTAACAATATTCTTCGGCTAAACGATCGAGCTCAAAGGTTGATACACCTTCTGATATTTTTGATTCAAGTAGGCAAAGTACACCAGAAACTATCTGGTTTGCCTGAAACATCAGCTCAATTTCTTCAGGCGATTTTATCGTAACTGCCTTATCGTAATGGTCACTGGCCACAACTATATCAGCGCCTACCTTTGATCCGACCAGCTTTCATAAATCCATCATAATTACGCATGATGAGATGAGATTCAATCTGTGAAATAGTGTCTATGGCGACACCAACAACTATAAGCAAAGCAGTACCACCAAAATAGAAAGGTACATTGAGTTTCTCAATAAGAAGTGTTGGCATTACACAGACGATACTCAGATATAGTGCACCAACAACAGTTAACCGCACAAGAGCTTTGTCAAGAAATTCAGCAGTTTTTTTACCAGGTCGAATTCCAGGAATAAAACCACCATTCTTTTTTAAATTTTCAGCAACGTCATCAGGCTTAAAAGTGACAGCGGTGTAAAAAAAGCAGAAGAATACAACCATACCCACAAACATTATATAATAGTAAATAGTTCCTGGCGAAAGAGCTGCAGAAACTTGTTGCACCCAATCTATTTTAATAAAGGAACCTATAGTCGCAGGAAACATCATTATTGAAGATGCAAAAATGGGGGGTATAACTCCAGATACATTGATTTTTAAAGGAAGATGAGAAGATTGCCCTCCATATACTCGTCTACCGACAACTCTTTTGGCGTATTGAATGGGAATACGTCTCTGTGACGTTTCGATGAAAATAATAAACCCTACGACAAAAAACATCATCACAACGATGACCGGCAA
>JBGSYX010000191.1:0-8166 GCA_041750735.1 Cyclobacteriaceae bacterium | reverse complement strand
TTTTAATTGATTTGTAAATAATGCGTTTTTTAATTCGTAAGACTTGCATTTTAGTCCCTAACCCTGCATATTTGCATTCCGATTTGGCGAGGTAGCTCAGTTGGTTAGAGCGCAGGATTCATAACCCTGAGGTCACGGGTTCAACTCCCGTCCTCGCTACTTTTTCTCCTCAAATTTGTTTGTCCCTGTCATCAGCTCCGTACCGATTATTTGCCAATAGAGGACTTTATATAAAAGCAAAAGCAGGGCGATTGAGTCCTGCTTTCAATATCTGGTAAGTCCAAATCTATTTAGCGTAGGAGACCGATCGCATCTCACGGATCACGGTGATCTTAATCTGTCCTGGGTACTGCATTTCCTTTTCAATTTTTTGTGAAATGTCAAAGGAAAGTTGGGCTGCTGCAGCATCAGTCACTACCTCAGAGTCCACCATAACACGAAGCTCCCTGCCTGCCTGGATGGCAAAACACTTGTTTACGCCTTCGAACCCTAAAGCGAGCTCTTCAAGTTCTTTTAGACGCTTCATGTAACTCTCCATGATTTCGCGGCGGGCTCCCGGTCGTGAACCGGAAATCGCATCGCACGCCTGAACAATCGGCGAGATCATTGTGGTCATTTCGATTTCATCGTGGTGAGCGCCGATAGCATTACAAACTTCCTTGCTCTCATTGTATTTTTTTGCCAACTCCATGCCGAGAAGTGCGTGCGGCATTTCTGGTTCTTCATGCCAGACCTTGCCAATATCATGGAGTAACCCTGCCCGCTTTGCCATTTTTGAGTTTAAGCCCAATTCGGCCGCCATGGTAGCGCATAGCTTGGCCACCTCGCGAGAGTGTTGCAATAGATTCTGTCCATAGGAAGACCTGAATCGCATTCTGCCAATAAGTTTTATCAGTTCCGGGTGCAGGCCATGAATACCGAGTTCGATACTGGTTTTTTCACCAATCTCTACGATCTCTTCTTCGATATTTTTCTGGGTTTTAGCCACTATTTCTTCGATTCTCGCAGGATGAATCCTGCCATCGGTAACGAGTCTGTGAAGTGACAATCGGGCAATTTCCCTTCTAACCGGGTCGAATCCTGAAATGATAATGGCTTCTGGTGTGTCATCCACAATTATCTCTACGCCTGTGGCAGCTTCGAGCGCTCTGATATTTCGGCCTTCTCGACCTATAATTTTTCCCTTAATATCATCACTTTCAATATTGAAAACCGAAACACAATTTTCGACAGCGCTTTCGGTAGCCGTGCGCTGAATGGTTTCAATCACCACCTTTTTCGCCTGCTTTGTAGCCGTCATCTTTGCTTCTTCAAGGATATCTTTAATGTAGATAGATGCCTTGGTTTGAGCTTCATCTTTCAGGGTTTCCACAAGTTGATTTCGGGCATCGTCTGCAGACAGATTGGCCACTTTTTCAAGTAAAATTACCTGTTCCTGGATGGTTTTTTCCAAGTCGGACTTGCGCTTATTGACAATTTCAACCTGAGCAGTCAGGTTTTCTTTTAAACTGTCCAACTCGTCTTCTTTCCGCTTGTTCTGTTCAAATTGCTTCGATAGACTTTGTTCGCGCTGTCGCAACCTGTTTTCGTTGGCAATAATCTGATTTTTCTTGCGGTTTGCTTCTTCGTCATATTCGGCTTTCAACTTAAGAAACTGCTCTTTGGCTTCAATAATTTTATCCTTTTTGATGGATTCATCTTTTAATTCAGCTTCCTTGAGGAGGATAGCAGCCTGTTCCTTAGCCTTTTCTTCCTCAGATGCATAGACTTTTTTCAGCAAAATCCTGCCAATTATTAAACCGGCACCGAGCCCCCCAAGGGCAATAAATAGCGTGGTTATGTTAAACATAAGTCAATAGATTAAGTGGTTAAAAATAGGGGTGCCAGGCAAAAAAGTAGAATTGGAGCGGCGTTGACCTTACTCCTTGTCGGTGACATCAGATATCAACCTGCTCAGGTAAATAACCTTATCTATCGCGGACTCGCCCATGCTGACCGAACTGGCCTCGGACTGGATTTTTTCGTAAAGACTATCAAAAGCTACCATAGCCAACAGGTCTTGCTTGTCATCTATTCCAAACTGATCCCTGTAAAGTTTAATTTTCTCGTTGATTTTTTTCCCAGCCAACCGAATCGCTTCTTCATCATCAGCATCAACCTTCATAGGGTATTCCCTGTCGGCTATTTTTATTCTGATTGATAGTTCTTCCATTCGCGACAAGACATATCTTTTACTTATTCAATTGATTGATACACTTATCAATTTCTTTGATGTAGTCGTCGATCTTATTTCTTACTTCTGCTGCCTCAGTTTCACCCACGGCAATACTATCTACAATAGTACTAATTTTAATTCGATTTTGAAAATCCAGAATTTGCTGTTCTTTCGCTTCGAGCAGGCTTCTTAATTCGAGAAATTTTCTTTCCAGGTCCTCATTTTTTTTCTTTTCCTGGGAGTATTGCGCCATCAGCAACCTGATCTTGCGTTCGAGTACCTGAAGCTCACTATTTAACCTGTCTCTTTTCATAACTACTGTCTGATCACTGCACCAAGTTTTGTCTCGAACTTTGTCATCATCCGTTGCATGATTTTGTCGATGACATTATCGGTCAGCGTCTTGGTTTTGTCTTGCAATATAAAACTTAATGCATAAGCTTTTTTGTCTTTTTCTATCTTTTCTCCTACATAGTAATCAAAGACATTGATGTCTACAAGGAGACCTGAAAATTCCCCATCTTCTGCTACCTCTCTAACCTGTTCAAACGAAACTTTCTTGTCCAAAACCAATGACAAATCGCGCCGAACCTCCGGAAATCTTGAAATTTCTTCCACATTAAATCCGGCTTTGGCATGCAAAAGTAACCTATTAAAATCTATCTCGGCATAAAAGACCAACGCATCTATATCGACATTGTGACAGAGTTTTTTATGCAAAAGTCCAGCTTTTGCTACTTCATCGCCATTGATTGCGAATCCGAGGCCATAAGTGAAAACTGCATCAGAAATTGCACTTGTTTTCAAATTTCCATTAGCAAATTTTGTTATCAGTTTCACAACCATACCTGAAAGGTCATGAAACTCCAGTGGTCTGCTCTTTGATACCCAACTTTCACGATGGTCTTCTCCGGTCATCCAAAGGGCTAAGACATCCCTTTCAATGTATTTACCATTGGCTTTTTTATATTCTTTTCCAAATTCGAATAATCGAAGATTCGCTTGTTTGCGGTTCAGGTTATGGGCTACTACTTCCAGACCGGTGAATACCAGTGTCTGACGCAAAACACCCAGGTCTTCGCTGAGTTTATTCAGGATTTCAACATTATGTGTCGCATCGAATCCACCGGCATTTATTGTATGAGCGGCCTTGGTAAGCGAATTGGTGGATATCTCAAAAAATCCATTATCAACCAATAGTCCGGAGGCCTTCAATTGATTATTCTCCATCGTTACTTCCGGAAAGTCGGCCATGAATTCACTTCCGATGTGCTCCTTTAATTCAACATTTTCATAACCATAAACCCGGAGAATTTCTTCTACGATATCAGCTGGACGAGTCACATCGTTCCGATAGGGCGGGACTATTGCAACAAATCCATCATTATCAGTATGTAAGGAATCGATGTCAAGCCGGTTTAAAATGTTGGTTATTTCGAGTACATCCAGTTTTTTGCCAATCAACCTATGGATATCCCTGAATTTCATTGGAATATGAGCAGGTTTAATCTCGTTGGGATATATATCAATGATCTCGGATGATATTTCTCCTCCCGCGATCTCCCTGATCAGAAGTGCGGCTCTTTTCAGTGCGTAAACTGTTTGCCACGGATCCGTTCCTCGTTCGAATCTGAAGGCCGAATCAGTCTTCAACGCATGAATCTGGCTGGTCTTCCTCACGTAATCTGGAGCAAAGTATGCGCTTTCCAGGAATATGTTTTTTGTGTTCTCAGAAATACCGCTGTCAATCCCACCAAATACGCCGGCAATACACATTCCACCCTTTTCATCGCAAATCATCAGGTCGCTGCTTTCCAGTTTACGGTCCTTTCCGTCGAGGGTCACGAACGATGTGCCTTTAGTCAAAGTCTTTACGATCACGTGGTGGCCCTGGATTTTATCTGCATCAAAACTGTGCAAAGGCTGGCCGAGTTCATGAAGGATAAAGTTAGTTACATCAACCACATTATTAATTGGTGTCTGGCCAATGGATAATAGACGGTTTTTCAACCAGTCTGGTGATTCAGCGATGGTAACATTAGAAATTGAAACTCCCGAATAACGGGGACAGCCGGTAGTTTCCTGAACCGTCACTTCCACTTTGGAAGAATGGTTGTCTGCCTTAAAAGTGTTGATTTCGGGCCAACGCATGTCTCGTTTTAATACCGCTCTTATATCCCGTGCTACGCCGATATGCGATGCCGCATCACCACGATTTGGCGTGAGGCCGATTTCAAAAACCACATCATTTTCAATTTTGAAATACTCGTTTGCTGGTGCCCCATTGGGCAGGATTGTATCGAGGACCATAATGCCGTCATGGCTGGAGCCGATGCCTATTTCATCCTCTGCACAGATCATCCCTTCAGAAACTTCACCGCGGATTTTTGCCTGCTTTATGGTAAATCCTTCTGTGCTGCCATTGGCGTACAATGTTGCTCCGACAGTCGCAACTACCACCTTCTGGCCCGCAGCTACATTGGGCGCGCCACAAACAATCGGAAGTGGACTTCCAATTCCTACATCTACTTTCGTGACACTGAGTTTATCAGCATTTGGATGTTTTGCACATTCGACGACCTCGCCAATCACAAGGCCTTTCAATCCACCTTTTATGGTCTCCAATACCTCATAACCTTCCACTTCCAGTCCGGTCATGGTGAGTATATGGGCAAGTTGGTCTGGTGTTTCGGTGATATCGATATATTGTTTTAACCAGTTGAGTGATATTTTCATTAGACTAAATTCGGACGATAATTACTATATAATGCGGCCATTGGCATGACAAAAAAATCAATATTCCCAATCATCAATCTGCGAAAGACCGTCGCAAAAATAGATGTTTTAAGGGTATAATTCAGGGAATCATTTTACAAATCCAGGAATTTTTTCACCCGCGGTTATTGCCACATTCAGGTTGTTTTCCGCCGGAGGAATGGGGCATCTGTATGTATGATTGTACGCGCAGTATGGATTATAAGAAAGGTTAAAATCGATTTCCATCTTCCCTGATGTCAACAATTCCGGCTCCACATACCTGCCACCTCCATAAGACGTGTCGCCGCTGGTTTTATCATAGAATGGTATAAAAAAGTATTCTTTCTTCAAATCGACCGGTTTGAAAACAGTCAGTTTCAACTCCTTGTTTTCCAGCGTAAAACTGGTTGTTCCATAAATATAATACTCACGCTGACTGCCGTCAGTGATGGCCATTTTAATGATTTGCTGTTTGTCGTTAATTGAGAAATCGGCGGTCACTGCATATTTTTCTGAAATGTCATAATAACTCAATGCAGTAAATACCTTCTTCTGCTCAGTGGTGAGCGGTGAATCCTTATCGTTTTTAAATGAAGTATCAGTTTCTTTTCTCTTTTTCAGAATTGACTCAGCATAGCTTTCCTGGGCAGGCCTGTTGTTGGTAAAAGTATATATCACAGACAGGGCCAATCCGACCAATACAATTACTGTTATAATTCGCTTACTCATCTCAATGGGATTTTTTCACTATTACTATTGGTTATAAATCGTACTACAACAATCCTTCATCGGCATAACTCAAATAACCCTGATCACCGAATATTAAGTGATCGAGTACCGGAATTTCCAGGAATTTACCCGCGGATTTCAATTTGGCCGTCAGTTCATTATCGGCTTGACTCGGTTTCAGGTTACCCGACGGGTGGTTGTGAACCAGAATAATGGAGGAAGCGCTTTCTTCCAGCGCAAACTTGAAGATCAGTTTCGGGTCCGCGACTGTGCCTGAGATGCCGCCTGAACTTATTGGCATTTTCCTCAGGACTTTGTTGGCGCGGTTTAATAAAACGATCCAGAATTCCTCATGTTGTTTGTCGAGCAGGTCTGCTTTCATGAGCTCATAAATATCCCTGGAGCTGGTGATTTGACGCTTTTCTGTAAATTCTGCCTCTTTACGCCTACGTCCAAGTTCAAGTGCGCTAACAATGGCAATGGCCTTTGCTTCCCCGATTCCTTTCTCTTTTTTTAAGTCATTGACGCTCAGTTTGGCCAATTCATTCAGGTTATTGCCGGTTTTGTTCAGAATGATCTTGGCCAGATCCACTGCGCTAAGCGATTTTGTGCCACTGCCTATAAGGATGGCAATTAACTCCGCATCCGAAAGGGCGGCCTTCCCTTTGAGCATGAGCTTTTCGCGCGGACGGTCTTCTTCGGCCCAGCTAAGGATTTTCAGATTTGGAGGGTAGTCTGGCATAAGAGCGTGTTTTTTAATAAAAATCCAGAATATTCATAGAAATCCCAAACTCTTAAAAACAAAAAAGCCCCATCGTTTTGCGATGAGGCCGTATAATCGTGTCTTGTTTCTCTATTGTATAGCTGATACCAATTTCGAAAGTTTCGATTTCTTGTTGGCGGCATTATTACTATGAATGATATTCTTCTTAGCCAGTTTGTCCAACAGGCTGCAAACTTTTTTATAAAGCTCCTGAGCATCCTCCTTCACGGTAGTTTGTTTCAGTTTTTTGATGAATGTTCTCGTGGTCTTCAGGTAGTACCTGTTTCTAAGCCTTTTCGTCTCGTTTGCCCGTATCCTCTTTAATGCTGACTGATGATGTGCCATTGTAATTTTTTACTATCTAAATTTTCAGGTTGCAAATGTAGAAGTATAATCCGAACTGACCAAATTGGATTCGGATATTTTTTTGTAATTTGACGATTCTGTCATGGATTTTAAACGATTTTCAAACGACCGTTTCAGTGCCAGGCTATTATTTACATTGCCTAATTCTGTTTTAATCCCAGGAGATACTCTCGAAACTTTTTGCTGTTGTATTGGGCCATTCCCGACTTTTTCACCACAATTTTTCCTTCCGGAGAAATGACAAAAGTAGTTGGAATGGCGCTGCTTTCAAATGCCATCGGCATCGGCCCCGCCAATTGGTACACAGGAAATTCGAATCCTTTTTTATCGACAAAACTTATGGCTTTTTGCAGATCATCATCGACGGATAGCATCACAAAAACGACATCCTCATTTTTTATTTCCTGGTATAAATCATGGATATCCGGCATTTCGGCGATACATGGAGGGCACCATGTGGCCCAAATATTCATAAAGATCACTTTGCCCTGAAAATCTTTGAGTGATTTGAGATCACCGTACCGGTCGGTAAGCATCATGTTGAAATCCGCATCAACGGGATGTTCAGATTCAATGTTTGGCTGGACAATTCCAGTTTTTAATACCAATCCCTGGATAAAGCCGATAACCGGCGTATGCAACCCCGTGGCCCACATTATCGCGATCACTCCGAGAAAAACTACCCATTCAATGATTTCGCGCTTTGCAGATTTTTTCTTTTTCATTTGTACCTCACTCATAAACTAGTTGCTATTTTTGCCCGATTTAAAAAATCAATGTGTGACAATTCACACACCCACAATATTCGTAAAATCCATGACACTAAACTATGTTGCTGTTGTTGCCTCAGAATTGACCATTCGCGCAAACCAGGTTCAGGCCGTTATTGATCTGATAGAACAGGGAGGTACTGTGCCTTTTATTGCCCGTTATCGTAAAGAGGCCACAGGCAGTCTGGACGAGGTGGCAATTGCTACAATCCGCGACCGTGTGGCGCAACTTCAGGAACTCGATAAGCGACGTACGGCGATTCTGAAATCGATCGAAGAGCAGGGGAAACTCACTCCCGAACTTGCCAAAAAAATAAACGAAGCTGATACAATGGCTGTGTTGGAGGATATCTATTTACCGTATAAACCCAAACGAAAAACCCGTGCCTCAGTAGCTCGTGAAAAGGGACTTGAACCCCTCGCGGAATTCCTCTTGCTGCAACATGCTACTGACATTTATAAAGAAGCCAGAAAATATATTGATGCTGAAAAAAGTGTGGCCAATGAAGAAGAAGCTCTTCAGGGCGCCCGTGATATCATTGCCGAAATGATCAGTGAAGATGAGA
>JBGSYX010000190.1:0-21653 GCA_041750735.1 Cyclobacteriaceae bacterium | reverse complement strand
TATTTGAGGAGTGTGGATAAGGCGATCGGAATACGCGCTGATCGCCTGGTAAGCGTGATCATCTGACATGATGAACACGATGTTGGGACGTTTTATCTCCTTTGCATCTTGTTTAGAATTACATGAAATGCATGAGATACTAAGAACGATTACCGCAATATATAATTGATGCGTGACAGTACTTAATTTTACCAGCATGGCTTCTACCTGAGAAATTTTTGAATTCGTTTGACTTTTCAATAATAGCAATTAGCCTGGTAAATTAAAACCTTCATGCCAATCGACCTCATGGAAAACTGAGCATTTTTCCATCATGATTTTAGTTCAAGCTTAGACAAATAAAAAATACAAGCTAACTTGTGGGTGATGTTTTTATAAACCCAAAACCACTTTTTAGTCATGCTACCGGAACAATGGAAAATATTTAAGAAAGCTGCAAAAGGCGAAAAAATGAGCCGGATTCCACTGGCTCTTATCATAGACAGTCCATGGATTCCTGGCTACCTTGGAATCAGCCATTTGGATTATTATCTCGATCCTGAAGTTTGGTTTAAGTCAAACGTAAAAATTCACCAGGAATATCCCGACATTATTTTTGTACCCTCGTGGTGGATGGAATATGGCATGGCCGCAGAACCATCTATCCTGGGCGCTAAAATGAAATTCTGGCCCAACAATACGCCAAGTTGTGTGGAAACGCTGCACAGATTGGAGGATATGGATCTGATTGCCAATTATGATGTAGAATGTGACAGCTTCATGTCGTTATCTCTGCAACGAATGCGCATGCACAAGCAACGAATACTGGATTCCGGACACATTTTACCGTTAGCCACAGCACGAGGGCCTCTTTGCACGGCATCCTTTGTCCGGGGCACTACGAACTTCCTGATGGACCTGATCATGACGCCTGATCTGGCTCATAAGTTTCTTGATCTCACCACACGGCTCACGATCGATTGGCTGAAAGCCCAGGTAAAGGCGATGGGCGATACAGTAGAGGGAATTTTTGTGCTGGATGACATCGTGGGACTCATCGGTGAACAGGAGTACCTGGAATTTGCACATCCATACCTAAAACGCATTTGCGATGCGTTTCCAGCCAACTGGGTTAAAATTTATCACAACGATGCCAATGTGGATTCTTGTCTTACACACCTTCCCGATTGCGGTTTCGACGTACTGAATTGGGGCAAGCAAACTGATATTAGCGTCGTTAAGGAGATTCTGGGTAACCGTATGTGCCTGATGGGCAACGTAAATCCATTGGAAATTGGAGTACAAGGCACTCCTGAACAAATGTATGAAGCTACCCTTGAGGTTCTGAAAAAAAGTGGTGGTGAAAAGATCATACTCTCACTTGGAGGTGGTGTAAGCCCGGGAATGTCCGGAGCGAATATCAGAGCGATGGAGAGGGCATTAATAGAATACAATCAACAACTATGATATAGGGTCAGCCGGCTATGGTAAATTGGCAAATGATTCTACGAATTAAGGTTTTAACATTTCAGCTTTTTTGATCTATGAATTCAAAACAACGAGTACTCGCAAGTATCAATCATCAGCAACCGGATAGGATTGCCGTAGATTTCGGCGCAACACCGGTCACAGGCATACACGTGCTGGCTATTGAACGTCTGAGAAACTATTACGGCCTGCCTTATAAACCCGTGAAGGTGACTGAGCCATATCAGATGCTCGGGGAAATTGATGACGATTTGATGGAAATTCTTGGAGTTGACGTGATCGGCCTCAGCCCTGCAAACAATATGTTCGGAATTAAGAATTATGGTAAATTCAAGGAATTCCGCACCTTCTGGGGACAGACTGTTTTGGTTCCGGAAGGATTTAATACTACGATCGATAGTAATGGAGATTTGTTGATTTATCCGGAGGGCAATACGTCGGTGTCACCGTGTGGCAAAATGCCAAAAGCCAGCTACTTTTTCGATGCAGTGATTCGGCAGGAACCCATCGACGATGAAAAACTCGACATCAATGATAACCTTGAGGAATTTACCCTTTTAACTGAAGATGATCTGGCTTACTGGAAGGATCGTGTTAATGCCGTAAAAAACAATGGAAAGGCCATCATTGCCAATATGGGAGGCACAGCCTTTGGCGATATCGCCCTGGTACCCGGCTTAAATCTACTGAAACCCAAAGGCATCCGCGATATTGCTGAATGGTATATGTCTGTGATTATGCGACCGGAATATATTCATGGGATCTTCAGCCGACAGAGTGATATAGCTCTCAAAAACCTGAAGGCATTTTATGATACTGTGGGTAACGATATCGACGCTATCTTCCTATGTGGTACTGACTTTGGTACACAGGATTCACAATTTTGCGGTGTGGATACGCTGGAAGAAATGTACATTCCGTATTACAAAAAACTGAACGACTGGATTCATGAGAATACTACCTGGAAAACCTTTAAACACAGCTGTGGCGCAGTGGAACCATTCATCAACTCCTTTATCAATGCTGGATTCGATATCTTGAATCCTGTGCAAATTACGGCCGCGGGTATGGAGCCGCAACATCTCAAAGATACCTACGGCGACAGGATTACCTTCTGGGGTGGTGGTGTAGATACCCAAAAAGTGTTGTCATTTGGCACGCCGGAGGATGTGAGACAGCAGGTTCAAAGACAATGCGAAATCTTCAATAAGGGCGGAGGTTTCGTTTTCAACACTGTCCACAATACCCAGGCAAATGTCCCGGTGGAAAATATCGTGGCTATGGTCGATACAGTGAAGGGATTTCATCGGAACTAAAAATCTGTAAAATTTAGATTTAGGTGTGGATAATTATAGGAACTATGATATGCGAAACACCATGGAACATGATCAATTAGCTCGTAATTAAAAATTGTCATTAAACCCATTTTTTCATTAACTGCTTCGCGCAATGAACAAAAAACAGCTTTTCGACCTCCTTTGCTCAGGAAAAATGCCAGCCGACCGAACGTTGTTCAGGCCAATACTTATGCACTTTGCCGCACGTTTTGGTGGCACTACCTATGGCAAATTTGCATCTGATTATAAAACTCTTGTGCGATGCAATTTGGAAGCCATGGAGCATTTTGACCTGGACCTTGTCGGATTGATTTCCGATCCTTACCGCGAAACATCGGCCTTTGGGGCAAAAGTCAGATTTCCTGATGAAGCGGTGCCAATTTGCGAAGAAATCATAGTGAACACCATTGATGATGTTCATAACCTGAAAAGGCCGGATGTGTACAAGGCCGCCCGAACCAGCGACCGTATTAAAGGCGCCGAATTGTTTCAAAAAGAACTGAAAGGTGAAGTTCCCGTGATCGGATGGATTGAAGGACCGCTGGCAGAAGCCTGCGACCTCGCCGGACTCAGCAGTATGTTGATGAACCTTATGGCCGATCCGGATTTCTGCAATTTCCTCATGGACAAGTGTGTGGTCACGACCAAAGATTTTGCAAAAGCCCAGATTGATGCAGGCTGCGACGTCATCGGCATGGGCGATGCTATCTGTTCGCAGATTGATGCCGCAACGTACGATACCTATGTGCGCAATCGGCACAAGGAAATAGTGGATTATATCCATGAAATAGGCGGTAAGGTAAAACTTCATATTTGTGGAAACATCACTCACCTCCTCCCCTCGCTGGCATTCGTAAAACCCGACATTCTGGACATTGACTACCAGGTGGATCCACAGGAGGCATACGAAATCATGGGGCCTGATGTAATCCGGTGTGGAAATATCAGCCCATTGCTCATCGATGCCAAAGATGCCGATAGTATCTTTAATGCTTCAAAACAACTCGTGCAAAATGAATTGGGGAGAAAATTTATCCTTTCCGGAGGATGCGAAATTACAGTCAATACAAAACATGAAAACCTGATGGCGATGCGCAAAGCATCCATTTTTTAATAAATCAAAAAAATATAATACTATGGAAGAACTACTCGAAAAAATTGCCCATTGTGTGGAATACGGAAAAATAAACCTGGCTAGCCCATATCCACCTGATATGAAAGGCCAGGAAGGCGCTGATGAATTGACGAAAAAAGCGATCGAGTCAGGCGTCAACCCTGATGATGTATTGAAAAAAGGACTTGTAGTTGGTATGCAGAAAATAGGTGTAAAATTCCGGGAGAACAAGGTATTTGTACCTCAGGTACTGATGTCGGCCAAAGCGATGAGCACCGCCATGGTACACCTGAAGCCGTTTTTCCAATCCGGCGATGTAAAACGAAAAGGTGTTTTTGTCATTGGCACCGTATCCGGCGATCTTCATGATATCGGTAAAAACCTCGTCGCTATGATGGTGGAAGGCAGCGGATTTGAAGTGGTGGACCTGGGCACCGATGTGAATTCTGTTAAATTCATAGAAGCGGTAAAAAACCATCCGGGTTGCTTTGTCGGCCTTTCTGCCTTACTCACCACAACCATGGTCAATATGGAGAAAATCGTAAGCGATATCAAGCAAGCGGTTCCTGGCACCAAAGTACTGATCGGTGGAGCGCCTGTTAACAATGAATTCTGTGAAAAAATCAACGCCGACTTCTATTCCTCAGACCCGCAAGGAGCTGTCGAGTTTCTTAATAAAGAGGTCGCTTAATGAGTTATGGGTTGCTCAGTGTGTTATGGATTATGAGTGATGGGTGATGGGTTCTGGATTTTTGGTGATATTTTGGGAAGGTTAAATTGGTAAAGACCTTATTCTACTATTTGAAGAAAAATTTTTGTAAAGATCCCATGTAGCTAAGGGAGGTACAACCAAAAGATAATTAAAATATGTATAAAACAACTTAGGATACAACTTTATGAAGTTTAGACATACACTCATTTTCTGGATTTCGGTAATAATTCTAGGAATTACAATCCCTACTGGACTATACTATTTAACTATTGGGAGTAGCGGTGGAATGGGACTTGCAGGTGTGATTCTTATTGGTGTTGCGATAATTACGTTGACAATTGTTCTAATTGAACAATTCATAGTTAAGAATACAATGGCAAGCGGAAGAACAATACTGACAATAGAAATTCCTATTGTCCTTATTATCATTTCCACTATGATGTACTCAGAAAGAAAAATCAATTATACAATTGATGAAGATGCGGAATGGTTTGTAATTGTTGAACACAATGATGGTTACACTCGACCACGTTACTCATTCCCTTTTAACTTAAATTATGATCTTAATAATCATCAAATTCTGTTCATTGACCAAAATGAACATGAAACCTTCAAATACACTAGTGTATCGTGGGGAGGTTATCAAATGATTAATAGAAGCGTAGTAGTTGAAGAGAAGAAATATGGATTCCAAATCTATTTTAACCCTAATTATACCCAAAAAGAGCAGGAGATTGATAGCATAAAGTATTTAGTTAAGGAAGAAATAGAATTAAAACTTTAGCCTTCCCAACTATTCTACGTTTCCGCTATTCGACATTTGAAATGTCGAATCGATTTGTAATCCGAAATATCGTGACTGGATTTTTAGCGGTTTTCCCAGCCGTCATTCCTGACAAGCGACCGCAGGAAGCGCGATCAGGAATCTGCATTCGTACAATGAAAGTTAAATTTTAGCTCGTTTCTGTTTGGTCAGATTCCTGCTTTCGCAGGAATGACGAAGGATAGGTTTTGGTCTTTTGGCAATTACTACTGACAAATTAAGTCCGATGCCTCCTATCGGCTCATTTTGAAAGCCTGTGTCGTTGTATAATACTTTGCTAACATATTTGGAACTTCCCATGAAGGCAGGGAGCCTTCCCTGAGATAGTTCAGGTATTTCTCTGCAACCTGTGTAAAGTGTGCCTCATGTCCAACTTTATAACTATCAGGTATGGTAATTTTCCACTCCTCGCCCGTCTGTTCCATTCCGATGCCTGGGTATTTAATTTGCAATGCTTCTACTGTTGTTCGCAATAATGCTTCAAAATCAGCACCTGACATTTCACTAGTATTCTGTACGAATAGCGACGGTTGATAATTCTCATCCTTTCCTTGTCTGATCACCAGGCTTGCCTTTGTGCCTCGCATAATCGAATAGTGCGTATCCTGACCACCTTCCGGTGCCTGATAATTCCATATTACAGAAACACGGGCATGGATTCCTTTTATTGTGTAGTCAATACTCCCGTTGGAATAAACGTTCAGGATGGAATCATTGATAATGTCTTTTTGAAGATACTCCGGATAGGACGCTAATTGGGTGACCTGTGAAAACATATCGGGCGTGAGCTCAGTGGCCCATCGATTTGCCTGGACAATTTCAATTTCATTTTCATAATCTATTATCTGGTCAGGAAAACATTCCCATTGTATCAGGTCAACAAGGTGGGTCGTAACATCCACGATGCCTTCCCCCTGCTGGGTAACGTCAAAAAACCATGCCGGACGCTTCAATGCAGCGCCTGAAACCTGCTTATAAAAATGATGAACAGATTCTTTGGTCACCGCCGGATCCTCAGCTGTCCCCGGTAATAGCTCACCAAAAACCTCGGGAACCATGGAAAGTTCCTTCTGCAACATGGTGGAGATTTCATATCGCTCCGTCATGATATCGTAGAGCAACACATTATTTGCTTTGGCAATATCAAATGCTTGCTTTAGGGCTTCAAAATTTTCAGGATTGATGGCCATTGGTTTATCGGCCAACACATGGAGTCCCGCCTGCACTGCGCTTTTTATATATTCAGTCTTCCGTGCATTGTTGCCTGAAATAATCACAATATTCCCAGCCTTATCAGCGATCATTTTTTCCATATAATCCGGCCCGGTGTACACTTCTTCAACCCAGTCGGTCGGAAGTTCGGCACGGCTGTTAAATCCGCGGATACGATTCAGGTGGTCCTGCACATCGGAGCTTTCCGGCGCGTAAACATGCACCACACTGTCAACTCCTTGCACACGCGACTTCTGTACCAGGGCAGCGTGGAAATGACCCGGATCGAGCGTGATGAACCGGAATTCGGAGTCTGACGCAGCTTTTTTATCTGAAACTGAGCAGGTCATGAAAAGTAAAGAAAGTAGTATGAACAGAAAATAATATTGCTTCTTCATAATGATGATTTTTTGATGGGCGTTCCGACGGAAAGTTACTACAAAAAGTTATAAGATCGTCAGGATATATTGATCCGGGAAAACACAGAACAACATTTTTCAATCAATCATTTAGCAGTTAAGCGGATAACCATATCACACAGACCGAGAACTACTAAATGTTATGAATTTTTAAAACTGTCTCCCTTATTCGTACCGCAGCGACTCGATGGGATCGAGTTTTGAGGCCTTATACGCCGGATAGTACCCTGAAATCATTCCAACTGCCAGACACACTACAAATGCAGCAAAAATCCATTCCCATGGCGCTATGAACTTTCCGGAACCGGTGATAAACATGAGGATATTTCCAATTGGCAAACCGAATATCACCCCGCCAATGCCACCCATGATACAGATAATAATGGCTTCGATGAGGAATTGTAAACGAATCTTCTGGGGTGTTGCACCAATAGCCTTCCTGATTCCTATTTCCCGGGTACGTTCAGTCACAGAAACCAACATGATGTTCATAAGTCCGATGGATGCACCTACAAGTGTTATAAAAACAATGAAAAAACCACCTATACGAACTTTTGAGGTGAGCTCTTCGAGTTCTTCTTCCAGCGTTTTATTTGCGGATACTTCAAACGATTCTTCTTCACCTATTGGGTCTTTTCTGAGTTTGCGCATCAGGCTTGTAGCCTCGCCAACAGCGTATTCCATTTTAGTAGGATCCTTCACGCTCACGGTAATCCTGTAATCCAGATAACCTCTTCGTGCAATTCGTATCCCGTTTTTCAAAGGAAGAAATACCGTTCTGTCAGCATATGTTTCTCCCCCGAATCCCCCTTTTTTCTCCAACACCCCAATGACAACAAACTGGTCCCCATAAAACGAAATCTTTTTGTTGACCGGATCCTCATTCTTGAAAAGCTCTTTTACTACTTCGTAACCAATGATTACATAATTTGCCCCGTTTTGAATATCGAGCGGTGTGAAGTTTCTTCCACTTTCTATATTGTAATTTCTGATGACCATATAGTTTTCATCGACACCTCTTATCGTAAAGTTAGGTGTTGTCTTATTGGATAAGCGCTTAATTTCTGCTGTCCCCGACACCCAAAGGTGAAGAGTGGTAGTTCCGGCAGTATATCGTTCCTTAAACTCAAGTACTTCATCCCGCTGAAGCGTGGAGTACCTTTTCGTCTCTTTACCTTCCTGAACGGTACGTTCAGGATATCTCCGCCTGATATCGAATGAGTTCGCTCCGAGGCTTGAAAAACTTGTATCGATAGATGCTTTCAAGCTCTCAATGGAGGTAAGAATCCCTACAAGTGCGGCAATTCCGAGCGCTATAATAGACGCTGAAATGATGGAACGCAGCAGATTGGATTTGATGGACTTAATCCCTTCCCGAATATTTTCTTTTAAATTCATATTTTTGAATTTGTCTAAAAATATAATTTACTGAGCAGTTCTCTAACTATTATTATTCAAATCACGTTATTCGTACATCATCGGTAAAAAAGGCTTGTAAAATGCATCGTAAAATTCTGTTGATACCTGTACTGTTGATTACAATCTGCCACTTAACCATGGCAAATTCCATATTTATACCAATGGATGAATCGCAGTCTAATCATCTGAAAGCCTACGGTATTGCCTATTGGACAATTGATAAAGGCGTGGAGGTTGACTGGCTTCTCAACTATCAGGGAGGTAGCTTCATGATGAATCATTCACAACTCATCGAAAATGAATTAATTATCCGGGGTGTTAGCTACACGGTGATCTCTGATGGTGAATATAACCGAATACTGGCGGAAATTGCCAATCCGGCATCTAACACCGATGTAATGCGACTGGAAAAGGCGCCAAAAATTGCCGTTTATTCTCCAAAAACAGCACAGCCCTGGGATGACGCGGTAACTTTGGTTCTTACGTACGCAGAAATTCCCTACGATGTCATATTCGACGATGAGGTGATGTACGATGAGCTGACTAAATACGACTGGCTACACTTGCACCATGAAGATTTTACAGGGCAGTTCGGAAAATTTGAATATAATTATGCCAATTTCCCATGGTACCAGCAGCAAAAACAGGAATTTGCCGAATCAGCTCTAAAGCACGGATTTTCGAAGGTTTCGCAGTTGAAACTCGCCATTGTGAAAAAAATTCAAACTTATGTGGCCGGTGGCGGATTTCTTTTTGCAATGTGCTCAGCAACAGACACCTATGATATTGCGCACGCTGCTGACGGTGTTGATATTTGTGCCTCCGTGTATGACGGCGATCCGCCAGATCCAAACGCACAGAGTAAGCTTGATTATACCAAGACGTTTGCCTTTCGGAATTTCAAATTGCGAATGAATCCGATGGAGTATGAATTTTCTGATATCGACAATGAACCCGGGAGAAGAGGATTGACACAAAACAACGACTACTTTACCCTATTTGAATTTTCTGCCAAATGGGATCCGATACCCACAATGCTCACACAAAACCACTCCCAAATCCTAAAAGGATTTATGGGCCAAACCACAGGATTTAAAAAAGGGCTAATAAAGCCAGATGTAGTGATCATGGGCGAAACAAAAGGCATCGACGAGGTGAAATATCTCCACGGAATATATGGAAAAGGCTTTTGGACTTTTTACGGAGGCCATGACCCTGAAGACTATGAACACCGTGTTGGAGAAGATCCAACTGACTTAAACTTACACCCCAATTCTGCCGGTTACAGGCTTATTCTGAATAATATTCTCTTTCCCGCTGCAAAAAAGAAAAAGCAGAAAACGTAGCCCTTGATTCCTTAGGAAGCGATATTCCTAATTGAAGAATTGCCATCTTACCCCTACTTCCAGGATACGGGATTGCCCGATATATTTTGGATACACAAAATAGCCACTGCTCGGCGGTTGCGTGAGATTTTCGAATTGGATAAACATGGATAAATGTCCTACCTGAAACTCAATGAAGGCATTCATAAGCAGATACGACGGAATGATGAAATCGTTTTGCAGGTAAAACTGCTGAATAACCGGGTTATAAGCTGGCGCATAATAGTCGCTCTTGTAATGTGCATCTACGCCAAACATCATATAGAGCTTTTCGCCAAACCAATAGTTACCGTAATACAGCCTTGAGTTTACGAACAACTCAGGAATCCTCAGCGCATCCACTGCTTCCGAATCGCCCGTGAGGCCAGTGTATATCCACTCATTTTCCCAGTGTATATATTTCCCGAAGTTCAGATTCAGATTTAGTCCAAAGGATAATATCTGTGCTGAACCTCCCGCTTGCGCCGGTGCCTTATCATACCCGTAGTAAATATTATTTTTTACATTGATTAATGAAGCAAATGGCTCTATCCTGAATAGCTTGTTTCTGTAAATAAGACTTCCCTTTATCATATCGCTTTCTGTGGCGGAAAAATTGTTGGACCATTCATGATGATTTCCAAAGTAATTCTCCTCGATGATAGCCGGCCTGGATTGTGTCCTCCAGTATTCTACGGTAAAGAATTTATTGAAATAAGTTCCACCCAACCTGTAATAACCACCAAGAATATATTCTGCAGAAGCACGGATATTTTGAGCCGAATCAAAGTCATATCTCAATTCACCACCTCCTGAATTTTCAAAAAATAGTTTTTCTCCGGGTGTATAGCGAGAGCGATACTTCACATTCCGAAATTTGACAAAGAACAGATAAAACATTTTGGTATAGTCACCCTTGATACCGAATTCATTGATGAACTGATTTGTCTGAGACTGGTCGGTAGTACTGTCTGTGTTGATTAGAATATCATAGTCATTCTGATCGTAAAAATCCAAATCCGGGCCCAGTGGATTGTTTGTAAAAAAGTTTCTATTCTGAATAAATTCCATAGACTGATACACTTGAAGTTCTGGCTGAACCTGGTAATGATTGTACAAGTGATAGCCAAGGCGGTAATCCTGGCTCTGGGCTTCACTCAGATATACATCGGCATTTTCATCAAAAAAGTCATTTATTGGATTGCCATCCGGGACTTTAATACCTCCTTGTTCGTAAACTTTTTGATTAAACCGAGACAAACTCATCAGACCACGATATTTATTATTGGGCGACTTATAGTCCATGTGCAGCAGATACATCAACTTTGTGGACTGGACGTCATTTCTGCCAGCTGATGCTATCTGCTTATCCGCATTGATTTTATGATAATATCCGCCTGCATTCCAGGTGGGCGTGATGTTCCGTGTATGACGGACATCAGTTACCGTGCGTCCTCTTCCGCCGAGGATAACACTGAGTGGGGTGAACGGTGACTTCGTATCAAAATATTGTATGTCTGAGGCCGTGGTATAGTATGGCGTATATGCATCAAATCCGGATCTGATACCAACCTGTGTCGGTAAATTGTAAAATACAGGATGAAGCGCTGTGCCGATATTACCGAGGCTTTGATACTTAAAGTGAGATTTCTGCACTTCATTGAACAGGTGCATAGTGCCGATGGTGGAATCAACCTTGTGCAAGTAATCGCGATTGTTCAATATATCGTCATAAGTCTGGTAAAAAGTTGTGTATGGGCCATAAACCTGCTTTGTGGAGTCGTCGATGATCTGGCTTTGAGATGTCGCCTCATGAAAATAACCCAAAAAGATTGCACCGAATATGGCTATGATATTTACCTTCATGAAACTTCCTCCCGCCCAAAAGATGTCTTGAACTTTCTGATCTGCTCTAACAAACTTGTCGTAAACAAATTGCCCTTTTTTATAAAAAACAATTCGATGGGCAAATAAAAAATTGGTAACTCATGCAACCTCTCATCATGGATTGATAATAGTCGAACCATATCTTTTTCGGTAGTGACCAGGCATTTATCAGGGATTCCGGATTTATTAAAATCATCCAGCACAGAATCCATATCGCGTGAGGAAAAATGGTGATGATCCGGAAAATGCTTTGAGCCAATCAGGTTGTAATTTGTTGAAACGTACTTTTCCAGCGGCAAGTGACTGGCGATACCTGTGAACAAATAAACATTGGCTGACATCGCCTTTTTCCCATATACAGCTATTGGTTCCAAATAGCGGATCCCTGTAAAATAAACCGGCGTTTCTTTCTTTGTATATATTTTTATATTCTTTTCAATCTCCTGCATCTCTCTATTATCAATATTGTCAGGACATTTTGTAACAATGACGACATCTGCACGATCCGCATGTTTGGGCTTTTCCCGTAAAAACCCGACTGGAATTACTGTGTCCTTGTAAAATGGCCGGTGATAATCACACAACAAGATATTATAATTCCGCTGCACCTTTCGATGTTGATAGGCATCGTCCATGATGATCACCTCAATATCGTCATGGGCAAATAACAATTCCGGAATCGCCAACATCCGCTCTTCACCCACAGCCACCTTCACTTCATGGCCATATTTCAAATAATATTGGAACGGTTCGTCTCCAATGGTTGCGGCATTATCTTCCGATCCTGCCAGTCGATAGCCAGTGGTTTTCCTTCGGTAACCCCGGCTGAGCACCGCCAGTTTAAAATCATTTCTCAATGACCGCACCAGCATTTCCACGAATGGCGTTTTACCAGTGCCCCCCACCGTGAGATTGCCTACGCTTATTATAAACCGGTCAAATTCAATTGATGGCTTTTTCCCAATGTTGTAGAGATGATTCCTGAAATCTGTCACCAACCCATACAGGATAGCAAAAGGCGACAGAAGGAACTTGATCGAAGGCATTATCAGATGACAGAATTCACTATTTTTGAGAACGCGCAAAGTTCAATAAATATGATAAAAATAAAAGACATCGTACAATATTTAGAGGCAATGGCTCCACTTGCCTACCAGGAAGACTACGACAATGCCGGCCTGCTAACGGGTAGTGGTGATACTCCGGTAACCGGGGTGTTGATTGCCTTGGACTGCACCGAAGGGGTAGTCCAAGAGGCTAAGAACAAAGGGTGCAATATGGTTATTTCCCATCATCCTGTTGTTTTTAAGCCACTGAAAAAGCTTACAGGTTCCAATTACGTGGAGCGCACAGTCATCAAAGCAATACAAAATGATATTGCTCTGTATTCCTCTCATACTAACCTGGATAATGTGAGCCATGGCGTTAACATGCGAATAGCCAACAAACTGGGCCTGGTCAATACACGAATTCTTCGACCAAAGAGTAACAACCTTGGAAAACTCACCACTTTTGTACCTGTTGAAAATACTGACACCGTGCTTTCTGCCCTGCACGCAGCAGGTGCCGGAATGATCGGTGAATACAAAAACTGCAGCTTCTTGTTGGAAGGTACAGGGACATTCCTCCCCACAGGTTCAGCAAATCCAAGTATCGGACAAAACGGCGTCCTTGAGAAGGTCAGGGAAAACAGGATTGAAGTTATCTTCCCATTGCATATTAAGTCAAAGGTAATGAGTGCTCTTGTCGAAGCACATCCCTATGAAGAAGTGGCTTATTATCTTCATAGTTTGGAAAATACAGACAAACAGACAGGTACCGGAATGATAGGTGAGTTGATTAATCCAATGAAACCAGAAGACTTTTTTGTCATGTTGCGAAAACAATTTAACTGCGGCTGTATCAGACATACCGAAATCGTAAAAAGTCATGTGAAATCCATTGCGCTTTGTGGTGGATCGGGCAGTTTTTTAGTCCCTGATGCAATAAAACATCAGGCAGACATATTTGTAAGCGCTGATTTCAAATACCATGATTTCTTCAGTGCCGAAAGCAAAATTATAATCGCCGATATTGGGCATTATGAAAGCGAGCAATTCACAAAAGAATTGCTATATGAACATTTAAGAGAAATTTTTCCTAATATTGCACTCCATTTTACGGAGGTAAATACAAACCCAATACATTACGCATAAATTGATGGAAAATACGGTTGCACAAAAGCTTGATGCCCTGAGTGATCTGCAGGAACTAGATTCAAAACTAGACGATATAAAAAAAATCCGTGGCGCACTTCCCGATGAAGTTAGAGATCTTGAAGATGAGATTATTGGCTATCAGACACGCGTCGTGAAGTACAATAAGGAGATAGAGGATCAAAACGAGCTTATATCCAATAACAGGAATGCCATTGCGGAAGCAAAAAAACTCATTAAGAAATATGAGGAGCAACAAATAAACGTCCGCAATAACCGCGAATATGACGCCATCACCAAGGAAATGGAACTTCAAAACCTTGAAATCCAGATATGCGAAAAACGTATTCGCGAAGCGGAGGTAAAGATAGAGGCCAAGAAAATTGAAATAAGCGAAACAGAAGCTATTCAAACAGAAAGAAATAAAGACCTCGACAGTAAAAAAAGGGAGTTGATCATGATCACCTCCGAAAGTAAAGACGAGGAAAACAAGTTGAGAGAACGGCGTGAAAAAGCTGCTTCGAAGGTCGAGGAGCGCTTGCTCAATTCATACAACAAGATCAGAGGTAACGCCCGAAATGGATTGGCAGTGGTGTCGATAAAAAGAGATGCTTGCGGTGGTTGTTTTAATATGGTGCCGCCACAAAGGCAGGCAGAAGTACGCGAACGCAAAAAAATCATCGTTTGCGAGCATTGTGGAAGGATTTTCACTGATATCGAAGAAAAAATTGTTCCGGTCTTGGAACCAAAAGTAGCTAAAAAAAGTACCCGATAGTAGCCGGTGGCTATAACCGTAAAATCTAAGAATAACCGGGCGAATCAACAGATTCGCCTTTTTTTATGCGCATTGTTTTTATACGGTGCTTTTCCTATTCACGCTCAGTTCTACGGCACCGAACCACTTGACCAGGCCTACGACTATTTGTTGAATTACCGTCTCGATTCATGCAAGTCTAAACTACAGAAAAGCCCCAAAAATCCATCAAATTATTATCTGCAGCTCTTATCCACATCAGTGAATCTCGTTATTGCTGATGATGAAGTCCATTTCAAATCATTGAAAAAAATGGAGGCTGAATTTCTTTCTGCCGTGGAAGCTGAAAAATTTTCTGAAGCTGAAAAAGGATTCCTCAAGGCAGAAGCCCGCCTTCAATGGGGACTCATCAAACTTAAGTATGGCGAAGAATTTTCCGCTTTCTGGAATATTAAGCAGGCTTTTTCCCTGGCAAAGACCACCAGTGAAACTTTCCCTGGATATTTACCTATTAGTAAAACATTCGGTCTGCTGCACGCTATGCTCGGTTTGGTGCCGGAAAAATACAGTTGGGTTTTGTCGATCTTCGGAATGCAAGGCGATCTTGAAAAGGGCATGGCTGAATTACAAAAAGTCATTCAATATGAAAGAGACTTTTCTTTGGAAGCGCAAATAATTGTATCGATGATCCACGGCTATTTACTCGGCGATCATGATATAAGTGTTACAGAAATGCAGTCGGTATGCAGCGTCAGGGAGAGCGTGCTCACGAATTATCTGTATTCATTACTGCTGATGAAAAATTCCAATAGCTCCATGGCCATGGAAGTTATAAGTAATACAGAAGGTAAAGACCATTTCCCTTTTTTCAGTTACCTCACCGGCGAAATCCTCCTTCAACAAGGACGCTATACAGAAGCAATATCGGCTTATGATGACTTCAAAAATACAGCAGACGGCCAGTCTCTGTTGAAAGATGCCGCCTATAAGACGGCTTTGTGTTATTACTTATCTGGTGACAAACCAACCTCTTTAAATTTAATGTCAAAGGTCCTTGAGACTGGGGTGGCAAAAAATGAAGCTGATAAATACGCGCAATCGGAGGCAATTCTGAAGGATCAATCGCATCCGGAACTCTATAAACTTCGCTTTGCCACAGATGGCGGATATTTTGACCTGGCAAAAAAAATATTGGTCGGAATTGATCAATTACAACTCACATCCAAAGATTTATGTGAGTATCACTATCGCGCTGGCAGGCTGTACCATAAAACTCATCGACTTCCGGCAGCAAAGGAAAATTATGAAAAGACCATTTCAAGTCAGAACAATAATGCCTGGTATTTCGCACCGAACGCAGCGCTTCAACTTGCTATAATTTTTATTAGTGAACAAAAAATCGAAGATGCCAAAGTAGCGCTGAAACAATTGGACGCATATCGGGGGTATCCCTACGAAAGCAGCATCAGGCAGCACGCCAAATCATTGAGGGATTCGTTGGATTAAAAAGGTGGTGGTTCAGATGAGGAATCGGATGAGCCGGGTAAATTAGCTTTGCTGGGAAATGTGATCATATTGGTATTCTTATCAAATTGACCACCTGCATTTTGTCCTCTACTATAAGTTCCATAGGCATTACCAAAGTCGAGGTCGGTGAATTTTGTGAATTTCCCAATAAACTTAAGTTTCACCGTATCCAGCGAGCCATTTCGGTGTTTGGCGATGATTACTTCACCAACACCTTGCATATTATTCCCTTCTTCATCCGTAGTTATTCCATAGTATTCAGGCCTGTAAAGGAATATCACCATATCGGCATCCTGCTCTATGGAGCCAGATTCCCTGAGATCCGATAGTTGCGGCCGCTTCTCTCCTCCCCTTATTTCCACTGCCCGACTCAATTGTGAAAGCGCAATGATGGGGATATTCAACTCCTTGGCGATGTTTTTCAACGATCTGGATATAGATGCAATTTCTTGTTCGCGGTTTCCTGAACCACCGCCATTTTTGGCATTATCACCGCTCATCAATTGCAAATAGTCCACGATAATCAACTCAACGCCATGCTGCGCTACGAGTTTCCTGGATTTTGCACGCAATTCCAGGATAGTAAGTGCGGGAGTATCGTCAATAAATATAGGTGCATCAGAAAGTTTCGCGGTTTTGTGTACAAGTTGCTCCCACTCGTATTCCTCCAGATTACCTTTCTTTATTTTATCACTTTCAAGTTCCGCCTCAGCTGAAATAAGTCGGTTTACCAATTGAATGCTCGACATTTCCAGTGAGAAAATCGCTACGGGTCTTTTAAAATCAACAGCAGCATTTCGCATTGCTGAAACCACAAAGGCGGTTTTTCCCATGCCGGGTCGTGCAGCTATAATGACCAGATCTGACTTTTGCCAGCCGGAGGTAAGTCGGTCCAGTGCTGTAAAACCTGTGGCGATACCTGTCAATCCATCTTTCTGGTGTTTTTTGTTTTCAAGTTCAAGAATCGCCTCATGCATGATCGACCTCATGTCCGCGTAATTTTTACGGATATTAATTTCGGAGACTTCAAAGAGGGATTGCTCTGTTTTATCCAGCAATGAAAAAACGTCTACCGTATCTTCAAAAGCATCGCGATGAACTTCGGAGGCAATTCGAATCAACTCGCGCTTTATGGCCTTTTCGATAATAATCCGGGAGTGCGATTCGATGTGCGCTGCGGAATTGACCTTGGAAGTGAGCTCTGTGATATAATATGCTCCGCCCACAAGCTCCAGCTTTCCTTTTTTTCTTAGTTGGTTGGTAACCGTGAGCAAATCAACCGGCTCTGAATTATTGAAAAGCTCAACGATGGCTTCGTAAATTTCTTTATGATTGTCCTTATAGAATGTTTCAGGCTTAAGGATATCAATGACCGAGGTCAGCGCGTCTTTTTCCAGCATCAAGGCACCCAATACTGCTTCTTCCAGATCAATAGCCTGCGGAGGGATTTTGCCGAGCCTCTCATCTAAATCCTGATGAATTAATGCCCTGGTTCTATGGGTTGCTTTAATAGTTTGAGGTTTACCTGGATCCATTCTAAAAGTTACGAAAATCTGCTGTGATTATTTCATTAGGTGGTTACAAACATAGACCAACCACTGTCAGTATGAAAACAAAACTGCATTTAGTTATGGGCAACTTTTCCACCCAGATCGACGCTTATTAACAACTAATCCACGTTCCGGAGTCTTGACCAAGGCTTCCAAAAGGCCTTCGTTTATATTTGCCCCGACATCATTTTGTTCTATCTTTGAAAATATAAAACCATATCAATGACCGCGAAAAATACTGAAAAAGTCCATTTTATTGCCATTGGTGGCAGTGTTATGCATAGTTTGGCAATAGCATTAAAACTTAAAGGTCTGGAAGTCTCTGGCTCTGATGATGCTATTTACGAACCATCAAAACAACGACTTATCAATCATGGATTGTTACCGAAAACTATGGGGTGGGATGAATCACGAATCACGCCGGAACTCGATGCTGTGATTCTGGGTATGCATGCCCAGGAGGATAATCCGGAGCTAAAAAGAGCCAGAGAATTGAACATTCCAATCTATTCATTTCCAGAATACATAAGAAAGCAATCCGATGACAAGCAACGAATCGTAGTCGCGGGAAGTCATGGAAAAACAACCATCACCGGCATGATCATGCATGTCCTCAAATACGCCGGGCGCGACTTCGACTATGTAGTTGGAGCACATCTCGAAGGATTCGATAATATTGTTAAACTTTCAGACGCACCGATTATTATCATAGAAGGTGATGAATACTACTCCTCAGCCATCGATAAAATACCCAAGTTTCTGAATTACGAACATCATATTGGGCTTATAAGTGGAATTTCCTGGGATCATATCAACGCATTCAAAACGGTTGATGAGTACGTGAAGCAATTCGAAAACTTTGCCGATGCTACACCAAAAGGAGGCGTGTTGATTTTTTGCGAAGAAGATGATATGGCTATGGTAATGGCCGGCAACCAGCGAGTGGACGTAACCCAGCAGCATTATTCCATCCATCCCTACGTCGTAAAAAATGACATTACCTATTTAAAAACTGAAACAGGGCTGGTTCCTTTAAAGATTTTCGGGCAACACAACATGCTGAACCTGAATGGCGCGCGAAAGATATTGAGTAGAATTGGCATTACAGATGAATTGTTTTATGAAGCGATAAGTTCGTTTCAGGGAGCTCGCAAACGACTTCAACTGCTCAACGAAAATAATAAAACCGCCATATTTCTGGATTTTGCCCATGCACCTTCCAAGGTAGAGGCAACCACCTCAGCTTTCAAGGAGCGCTATGCTAAACGCAAACTAGTAGCATGCCTCGAACTCCATACTTTCAGCAGTTTAAATAAAAACTTCATATCCAATTACCAGGACACATTGGCTGCCGCTGATGAAGCATGTATATATTTTAATCCGAACAACAGCAAACAAAAGGATGACACCAAAATTAATGTGAGCGACGTAGAAAATGCCTTCAATTTCAATGGCCTAAAGATTTTTACGAATGTAGATGAAATGGAAAAACACCTCCTTCAGTGTCAGTGGGAACATGCTAATCTGCTCCTCATGAGTTCAGGACAATTTGGCAACCTGGACTTGCAAAAACTTGCCAGACAAATTGTTGAATCTTCTAATGATTGACACATGCAATTGAATCTTAAAAACCCTCTGGCATTTTTTGATCTTGAAACTACCGGAATCAATATTACTCAGGACCGTATCGTCGAAATATCCATTCTTAAAATTCATCCAAATGGCCGGGAAGAGCGCAGAACCGATCTCGTAAATCCCGGAATGCCCATACCGATCGAATCAAGCCTTATTCATGGCATTTATGATAAGGATGTTGCCAATGCGCCACATTTTAAAGACATAGCAAAATCGCTGGCAACCTACCTTACCGGCTGTGACTTGGCAGGCTTCAATGTATTGAAGTTCGATGTACCGGTGCTTGTGGAGGAATTCCTCAGAGCAGATGTCAACTTTGACGTTTCAAAAAGGAAAATGATCGATGCGCAGAAGATATTTCACCTAATGGAAAAAAGAAACCTAAGCGCAGCCTATAAATTCTACTGCAATAAAACCCTGGAAAATGCTCACAGTGCCGAGGTGGATACACAGGCTACGTACGAAATCCTATTGCGCCAGATAGAAATGTACGAAGGTCAGGAAGTGCTGGACATGAGCGGTAATACTCTGGGCATTGTAGCCAACGACATGGAAAAAATGCACAATATCACCTGGACAAAAATGGTGGATCTCGCCGGCAGAATTGTTTTTAATGACAATGGAGAGGAAGTGTTCAATTTTGGAAAACACAAAGGAAAAAGTGTACTCGATGTTCTTTCTATCGAGCCAATGTACTATGACTGGATACAGAAAAACGACTTTGCGCTGGATACGAAGCGAAAGTTAACTGAAATAAAACTGCGCCAGTTCAAGCGCTAATACCTTTTAAATCCTCAACCTGAATAATGGGCAAAACGATCATTGTGTCAAACCGGTTGCCGGTGAAAGTCCTCCGCGAGGATGACACAATTTACTATATGCCCAGCGAAGGTGGACTTGCTACTGGCCTCGGATCGATTTATAAAGACGGCAAAAACATCTGGATAGGATGGCCCGGCAAACTAATTAAAAGCGAAAGCGACCGCCATAAGGTTACAGCACAACTGCGTTCGGAGAATATGGTGCCGGTTTTTCTATCAAAAAAACTGATCGAAGATTTTTATGAAGGATTTAGCAACGACTGTGTGTGGCCGATTTTTCATTATTTTCTGCAGTATGCCAATTTCAGCCATGAGTATTATCATGCCTACGAAAAAGCCAACCAGTTATTCTGCGACACGGTAATCAAAAACATGGAGCCAGATGATATCGTCTGGATACACGATTACCAATTGCTCCTTTTGCCGAAATTGATCAGAAATAAGTTCCCCCAGGCGAAAATCGGTTTTTTTCAACACATCCCGTTTCCGTCCTATGAAGTGTTCAGAACGATACCATGGCGTAAGGAACTATTGCAGGGAATGTTAGGCGCCGACCTCATCGGTTTTCATACCTATGACGATATGCGGCATTTTTTATCGTCGGTAAGTCGCCTAGCTGGCATACCAAACAACCGGGGCAGAATCGAAACCAGCGACCGGATCATCGAGGTCGATTCATTTCCCATGGGAATCGATTACCAGAAATATGCCATGGCAGCGGCATCACCAAAGACAATTGATTATGAAATACGCTTACGGGCCTCGCTAGGCAAACAGAAACTTATTTTATCCATAGACCGTCTTGACTATTCCAAAGGATTACCCCAACGGCTTCTTGCTTTTGAATTATTCCTCAACAGGCATCCGGAATATCGCCAAATGGTTTCGCTAATTATGGTGGTGGTTCCTTCACGCGATAATGTGGCTCAATACAAGGAATTGAAACAGGAAGTAGATGTGTTGGTTGGCCGCATCAATGGAACATTTGGAAAGATCAACTGGACCCCGGTACACTATTTCTATCGTTCTTTTGAACTGAATGAGCTTTCTGCCTTTTACAGGATGGCGCATGTGGCATTAGTGACACCGCTGAGAGACGGGATGAACCTGGTTTGTAAAGAATATATTGCCAGTAAGCTTGACAAAACCGGCGTACTCATACTCAGCGAAATGGCAGGAGCATCCAAAGAATTGTCAGATGCACTTCTCATCAATCCCAATAATGTAAGCCTGATGGCCGACACCATCTTCGATGCACTGACCATGCCGGAAGAAGTGCAAATTGTACATTTGAGCTTGATGCAGGCCACTCTGAAAAGATACACCATCCATCACTGGTTTGAGATTTTCATGAACCGGCTGAACCACGTGATCAATATCCAAAATTCCATGGAAACCAGTCGGTTTGATCTTGTGG
>JBGSYX010000189.1:0-5467 GCA_041750735.1 Cyclobacteriaceae bacterium | reverse complement strand
AATGGAAGCGGTTGTGATGCCTGCCTTTTTCAGGTATGATTCATCCAATTTGTAAATGCCACTTTCCGTAACCGGAATTTTGATCCAGGTACCATTAGCCAATACCGAGTTATCCGTTTCAGAAGTTCGCAATTGCGCCTTTAAGGATTTAGAAGGCTTTTTTGTGAGGACTATCAGCAGTTTGTCAATTTTAAAATACCGGTTTTCCACGTAATCAAAATACACCGGAATAATATCGATCCAAGATTGCGAGGAGCCACGATCACTGGTATTCCGCAAGGATACTACATCATAATTTACATTGGGAATGCTCACTGTATCCGGCAAAGCAGTAGTTGCTTCATTTACAATGGAGATAAACTCCACATCCGTATCAGCCAACCTTATTGTTACCAGGGGTAATCCTTCCAGTTCTTCCGGATAAAGCGCATCACTGATTAACAGCGGTTCTTCCGCTGACCACTGTATGTCAATACGTAATTGCTCGGGAGATTGGGCCTTCAATACACCAGGATGCAGCCCGACGATCAGTAAGGCAGTGAAAACGATATGGCGTAAAGAATGTAAAATTCCCACTATGTGATTTTTGAATTAATGGAATAACGGTTGAAAAGGTAAATTGATTTTAAACAAATCCGTTTTTCAGGGGAGGTTATCGGGGCGTAAAGATACTCATTTTTGAAAAAAATTGACGGCCACCGACAAGATTACATAGCTGAGGATAATCATAGGCAGTGCACTCACATGAAGGGCAATGATGAAAATTACGCTCATGCCGATCAATACAAATCGCGGCCAATTGTCGGCCCAGCTCATATTTTTAAATTTGAGCGCAAGCAGTTTTATGTCCGACACCATCATAAGCGACAGGAAAATCGCGATAAATACCAGTACGACAGGCATGGTTAAATACGTTCCAAATCCATGGGCCTGATGTGTAAAAAACGGAAATGCGCTGACAAACAGGGCGCTGGCAGGTACTGGAAGGCCATAGAAAGTCTCTGCCTGTCGGGTGTCATTATTGAATTTTGCTAAGCGCAATGCGCCGAATACGACCAACAAAAAGCCTGAAAAACCCAAGAGTCCTGGAATGCCGGCGTTGATCATTGAATAAAGGATAGCCCCTGGCAAAAAACAGAAGGTGATAAGGTCGGCCAGGGAATCGAGGTCTTTGCCGATGATGCTGAATTTTTTAAGTAACCTGGCTGCGAAACCATCTAAGAAGTCGAAGCCGGCTCCGAGCCATATCATGATGGCGGCTGTTTCCAGATCGCCCTGGAAAACCGCCACAGTACCGTAGCATCCACAGGCGAGGTTGCATAGAGTGAGGAAATTTGGAATGTGCCGGGTCATGATTTATGCGAAATTACCAATGCCGCAATAGGGATTATGGAGCTTTTCAAAACCGATATTGGTAGCCGGTCCGTGTCCGCAATATACTTTCACATCGTCAGGAAGGGAGAATAGTTTCGTTCGGATGCTATTCATGAGCGTGTCGAAATCACCACCTTGGAGATCAGTCCTACCGATACTCTGCTGGAACAGTACATCACCACTGATGCAAATTTTCTCCTCGATGTTTACTAACGCTATATGCCCCGGAGCATGACCAGGGACGAATAAAACTTTCAGCGTTGAATCGCCGAATCTCACCTCATCATTTTCCTCCAGGAACTCATCGGCAGTTGTCTGTTCGTACCCATGGAAACCATACAACTGCGACACGATCTCATTGGCTTTGAGCGTCTGTTCGTCGGCCTTATGAATAAAAAGATGCACGCCAAAAGTCTGCTTCACGAAATTATTTCCCAGCACATGGTCGATATGGCAATGGGTATTTATCAGTTTTTTTACGGTGAGTTTGTTGTCCGCGATGAATTGCTTCAGGTCGGTTTTTTCGGAGGCGTCAAAACAACCCGGATCTATAATGATGCATTCACCGGTATTGTCGTACACTACATAGGTATTTTCTGAAAAGGCATTAAACACGAATTGATTTACGGTCATCGGCTACTCATTTAGAAGCAAAGTTCAATTAAAAAAGTTCAATTTCAAGCTTTTTTGTTATTTCGCAGGATGATGATCGATTACCTTATCATTAGCCAGGGACTTGCTGGCAGCACACTTGCTAATCAATTACTTCATGCAGGTAAAAGCATAGCGGTTATCGATCCACGTCGGTTTCCCACCGCTTCGTCTGTAGCTGCCGGACTTATCAATCCGTTTACGGGACCGAAAATGGTAAAGTCATGGAAATTTGATGAATTAATTTCTTTTGGATCCGATTACTACCATGATGCAGAACGCGTGCTGGAAAGTACTTTTTTCCATGAACGAAAAATGTTCCGGCCATTGCAATCGATCGAACAGCAGAACGACTGGTATGGGAAAACTACGCTTCCGGGCTATGCCGAATACATACACAGGCTTAGCGATGCAGGTGAACACGCACCTTTTGTCCATTATCCGGCCGGCGGTTTGGAGTCAAGAGCCTGGACACTAAACATGCCGGTATTTTTGGATGCAACATACGCTTTTTTGAAAAAGCAATGCGATTATCTGGAGGAGCAATTTGATGAAGCTATTCTTGAAATTGGTCCTGATTCCGTACGTTACCGCGACATCGAGGCGAAACGAGTCGTGTTTTGCACAGGCTATCACTCGGTGCATTCGCGGTTTTTCAACTGGTTGCCATTAGTTCCCGTAAAGGGCGAGATACTGGATATCAAATTGGCTGTAAATTTTGAAACCATTTACAATAGGAACTGTTTTATAATTCCTCAGGGCGACGGCTTATTCAGGGTCGGAAGCACTTACGACAGAAAGAACATTACTTTGGAACCAACATTAGAAGGTAAAAATCAGATTATGACGAATTTGCGTCAGATGACCGATCAGCCGTTTGAAGTTATCGGGCATTGGGCAGGGATACGCCCTGGCACCATGACACGCAGGCCACTTATCGGCCAGCACCCGGAGTTCAGGTCTATATATATTTTTAATGGGTTGGGAACAAAAGGTGTGTCACTTGCGCCATATTTTGCACGCGAATTCGTTAGTCATCTCGAAGGAGTCAAGAATCTTCATGATGAAGTGGATATCAAGAAGTATTATTCCTTATATTTCAATTCACAATCTGCAAAGAAGAACAACACGTGAACAGGGTTTTTACACTTACATTCATTGGGTTTTTACTCATTTTCACTTCAGCCACCGGCCAGGAGGCAATGGAGAAATTCGGCAAAAACCGCGTGCAATACAAGAATTTCAAATGGCGGTATTATAGCACCGAAAACTTCGACGTTTATTTTTATGATGGAGGAAACGAAATAGCCACCATCGCCACGGGCTACCTGGAAAAAGAATTCGACAGGATCACCGATTTGCTTGGTTCGGTTTCCTATTCCAAAACAGAAATATTCCTTTATAATTCACCCACCGACCTTTTACAGAGCAATATTGGGGTAAATGACAACAGCTTCGATGTTGCCGGCCAAACGGATTTTGTAAAGCCAATGGTGGAAATCGCCTATCCTGGAAACGCGGAAGAATTCAAAAAAGAACTGATCTTCAAAATTTCATCCATGCTCATATATGACATGATGTTTGGTGGGAGTTTCTCAGATATGTTTCAAAACAGTTACCTACTGATGCTTCCAGAATGGTTTATGAATGGAGCCGCCAGGTATGCCGCCTATGGCTGGGATACGAAAATGGATGATTTTATTCGTGATCTCATTCGCAACAAGGGTCTGAAAAATGTCACCAAATACTCAGGAGAAAAGGCCGAAATGATCGGCCAATCTATCTGGAATTACATCGCGGAAAAATACGGCGTCAGCTATATTTCCAATATCCTTAACCTGACCCGGATCATCAGAAATGAAGAGCGGAGTATTTCCGGGACCCTGGGTGTACCCTATAAAAGCTTTCTTGCCGAATGGGAAATGTATTACCTGGAACAAGCATCCTATATCGATCAGAATTATAAACTTCCGACACAGAAAAATAGCAAAACACTCGCTACTCGTGAGTCAAATCTGCCAGATGTGAAAATGAGCCCCGAAGGCACCCGTTATGCATACAGCGTCAATGCAAATGGCAAGTACAAAGTAATAGTGGGCGCTACGGATAGAAATAAAGAAAAAACAGCGTTAGGTGGCGGATTCCGTTTGATCAATCAGAAGCCCGAATACAACTTGCCATTGCTGAGTTGGCGTGATGAAAATACGCTGGCCATAATTATCACAAAATATGGCCGATATTATATGATAATGTATGAACTGTCGTCCGGAAAGAAAGTACGCAAAGAACTCACGACAATTAATCAGGTACGTGATTTCGACATTCTCAAAAACGGTAACCTTGCAGTGATCAGCGCCGATCGCAATGGCGACAGCGACCTATACCTCATCAGCCTGAAACGAAACTCAATAAAGCGGATTACTACAGATTTTTTCGACGATATAAATCCGCGGTTTATCCCGGGGACCAGTTCCATTATTTTCAGCTCAAACAGAACGACCGACAGTATCGATGTTAAAGGCAGGGATATTGGCAAAATCACAGATACCTACAACATATTTATCTATAACATCGACACAACAAAGAATACCGTATTCAGGGTCACGAATACGCTATCAAAAAATACGATGCCGGTACCTGTGAGCGATAATGAATATTATTACATCAGCGAACAGCAAGGTATAGCGAATCTCTTCAAATACGACTATTCGAAGAAAATTGCACACCAGGTATCCGATTTCGGAAGCGGAATTAAGGATTATGACATCAGTGCTGACAAACGCTTTTTCGGTTTTGTAATGGGGGATAATGGCAAGGATAATCTCTACATTGAAGACAGCTATGATCTCGATCAGAGTATATTCACAGCGCAAACCAAGCGGCAGCAATTTTTGAGCGCCAAGATGGTGGCACAACGACTCAAAGCCGCCCGTGAACGGAAAGCATTGGATGCCATTAATACTGAAATACTCCCTGATAGTTCGCGGACACTTATCACAACTCCAATAACTCAGGAAGTGCAAAAATCTTCCTCATTCCTTGATGCGTACAACCAGAAAATAAAAGACGATCCAGCCACCGAAAGCATCATCGACCTGGATAATTATAGTTTTGCTGATGTGCAACCCTCCACACCGGTTGACAGAGAAAAACCCGAAACTGACGATGTGGTAGAAACCGATGGATATGTTTTTGATACTGATGTTGTAAAGAGTGGAAAAAATACCGGATCAGTACTTAGCGCTTATCGCAGGTTGCGCAAGGAAAGCGATGTTGCCGGTCCATATCCGTACCAAACCCAATTCAGCGCCGATAATATTGTCACATCTTTTGTCATTGATCCCATGATCGGCTTTGGCCTGAAACTGGAAACTCAAATGAACGATCAGTTGGAAAACCACAAATTCTATGGTGGGGTGCTCATACCCACCGATTTGAAAAG
>JBGSYX010000188.1:0-14692 GCA_041750735.1 Cyclobacteriaceae bacterium | reverse complement strand
TGACGAAATTGTGGCAATTTCTCCAGCAAAGTGTCCAATACATCGCTCGGAACCGGGTTGAATAATCTGGAAACTACCGGTAAATCATGCTCCAGTAGCTCTTTTACATGACCTTCCCAATTCATAGTGATGCAAACATCGCCGCCGACCATTTCCGTAAAATGATGAAGATCGCGCACACCGCCACCGATAAAACCCATATCATAACCCCGGTCGTGCATCAAACCATATACTTTCTTAGCGATAACCAGCCCTGCCTGATAGAGAACATCACTGGAAATATCGATACCTTTTTCCTTTACATCCTGATGAAGCCAGTCGTCATAAATCCCGGTGATCAGGGAGAGATACATGGTGGGCTTCTTTTTCGTCTCCAGGGAAATTTTCCTGTACATTTCACACAGGTCAACTACCTGAGCAACGCCCATAACTTCGGTGGCATTCAAAGGCGTGTTTTCAGCGATTAGCACGTTCATTGCCTCCAGGCCGGATTTTATCGCAGGTATTTTTATCATCATATTGGGACTAATCTGGCGGTTTAGCCTTGCTTCCCGGATGATCACATCTGCGTGATGCTCATGAAGCGGATCGCCCTGAATGCTGACAAATCCGTGTTCTCCATTGGTCTTTTCATACACTTCCATGAAGATTTCTGCAATGCCTGTAATCAGTTTTCGCTGAAATGCACTCGCAATTTCATTCTCATCATCATACTCCTTCACCGTTTCAGCCAATAGTTTTCTGGCGTAGTCCTTTTCTTCCGGATGGTTCAGCATTTTCCATGAGTACGATGGATTTTGCGTACATCCAAATGCTCCGGCCTCAATAGCCATATGTGCTTCTTTCCTCGTCACGTTATTGATCCACATTTTGGTGGGAGTGAGTTTCGCGACGCGTTTAAAATAATCGTTGTTCATAATTCTAGGGTGATTATATCGTTTGGAGATCAATGGCAATCGCCCTGACAGGGCAACCATCACCGTCTTTGATTTTCAGTGGCAAGGCCAGTATCCAGATTTTCTCTTTGCTGACAGCATCTAAGTTGGTTAGGCCTTCACAGATTGTAACATTGCCCCCCAGCAAAATCTCGTGAATCCTGGTCACCTCGGAAAGATTATTTACATCGGCAACAGAAGGCGGTTCCACGCCAACAAGCTTTACTTTTTTATCCACCATCCACAAGGCAAGCTCTTCACTTATTCGCGGTAATGCGTTTCTATATTCAGGGGTTCCCCACTTCCTGGACCATCCGGTTTTGAAAATCAATCCATCCCCGGGCAATACTTTTTCAGCAACCTCACCCAAAGCCTTAATTCCGAGAAGCGCAGATGGTTCTGGCTGGCCACAATCGATAATCCATGAATCGGCGCTAAATGAATCCAGCGGCATTTGATCGATAGTCATATGGCCGGCTTCGAAGTGTATCGGGGCATCGACATGCGTGCCGCTATGGGAATACATACTCAGCGTTGTCGCATTCCAGCCATCGGCTTTCCTGGTTTTTGCTGTTGAAATGGAGACCCCGGGCATCTCCTTTGAAATCGTCATTGACAAATCGATCAGTTTCATAATCAGAGTTGGTCAATAATTGCCTGTGCTACTTCATTCGATGTCGCTTTTCCGCCTAAATCCCGTGTCAGAATACCTTTACCGGTGGTTTTATCGATGGCGGCCATGATATCTTTCGCTGCCTCAAATTCACCGAGGTGCTCGAACATAAGCGCACCAGACCAGATTTGTCCAATGGGGTTTGCGATATTCTGGCCGGCGATATCTGGCGCAGATCCGTGGATAGGCTCAAACATCGATGGGAATTCTTTTTCAGGATTAATATTGCCGGCGCCACCTAATCCCAGGCTTCCCATGAGAGCACCGCCCAAATCGCTGAGTATGTCGCCGAAAAGGTTAGTGGTCAGAACGACATCAAAAGTCTCTGGCTTTAATACAAAAGACGCGCTCGCATTGTCGATATACATTTGCTCGTGCTGTACATCCGGATACTGGGCGGCAACCTCTTTGATAACCCGATCCCAGTAGGTGAGGCTGTTTATCAATGTATTGGATTTGGTGACGTGTGTGACCTTGTTCCTGCGTTTTCTGGCGAGTTGAAAACTATAGTGAGCTACCCGCTCGATTCCCTTGCGCGTAAATACGCTCGTATCCATGGCATATCCGGCGGCTTCATTAGGCATATACTGACCGCCAATTTGCACAAACTCGCCTTCGGTATTTTCTCTTATAACAATAAAATCAATATCAGCCTCCGTTCTTATAGGACGATTAACGCCAGGGTAGGTTCGAACCGGTCGATAATTCACATATTGTTGAAAGTTGATCCTCACCTTAAATGTGAAATCTTTGGCAGGCAGCGTATCATCCACAGCCGGTAAACCTACCGAACCAAAATAGATTGCGTCATAGGCTTTTAATTCATCCAGCCCAAATTTTGGCATGAATTCACCGGTTTTGAGGTAATAGCCTGCTCCGTATTCAAAGAATTTTGTGCTCAGGGAAAAACCGTGCTTTTTAGCCGCAGCCTCTAATACTTTCAGTCCGAGTGGTACGATTTCTGGTCCGATTCCATCGCCTGGTACCACGGCAATATTATAGTTTGTCATGTTTATGAATAGTTTTTAATCAATACTTCTCTGGATAACTGAATGTGATTTCGAACTTCAGATTCTGCCGCCCGAACATCGCGCCGGATTAAAGCCTCGGTAATTCTTATATGCTCGGCAAGAGTTTCCTCTGGCAACCGGACTAATCCGTACTGGTAAACCCTTTTATGGATATTACTCAATTCGGACATTTTTTTTAATGTCGCATTCTTAGTGAGTTCGATGAGCATGTCATGAAATTTCTCGTCGGCCAATGTATATTTCGAAACATCGATGACCTCCTTGCCAATAAAGGGGTCAAAAATCTGCTTCAAGTCCAGCAATTCTTCATCGGTAGCTCTTTCAATTATCAGTCGGGCAGCGACACATTCTACGCCTTCCCTGCAGTCGTACACATCAATGATTTCCTGCGAGGTGATGGCTTTCACATACAATCCGCGCCTTGGCCTGCTCTCTACGAGCATTTCATTCTCCAGATTTTGCAAAGCCTTCATCAACGGTGTCCGGCTTACGCCCAACTGCCCGGCAAGCTTCTCCTGTTTGAGTTTCTCTCCCGGCGCAAGTACACCGGACTTTATCATGGCCTTTACGGCATCATACACGGGTTTGCTCAGATCGGAATGCTGAATCATGTTTTGTATTTTGTATACAAAATTATAATTTTACTTATAACTTCAAAAATAAATGCAAATGATCTACTTGATATTTTGGTTACTCGCGATGTTTTCATCTCAGTCAAAGACATTCACAGAAAAGAATGGATTCGTGGAGATCGAGGCGGAACAATTTCATGCGCAGACAAACGCAAATGAGCGCACATGGAAAATTATCGATTCTTCTTCAGGTTTGTTTGAGGGCGACCGTGATTCTCGGAAGTACAAAACTGCCAGTATGCATTCCTTTGTGGAACTCCTCCCCGATACACGCATCACGCATGACGACAAACTTATACCGGGAACTAATTTTTCCAATGAGCCTGGACTTTCTGTGCTTTCTTATAAGGTCAAATTTAAAACAGCCGGGAAATACTATGTGTGGGTTCGGGCGTATTCCACGGGCTCAGAAGACAATGGCTTGCATGTCGGGCTAAACGACACCTGGCCTGAGTCAGGCCGGCGGATGCAGTGGTGTGATGGAAAAAACCAATGGACCTGGGATAGCAAGCAGCGAACAGAGCAGAACCATTGCGGTGAACCGGAAAAAATATATTTAGAAATTCCGGCACCCGGCGTGCATACAATTCAATTTTCGATGCGTGAAGATGGATTCGCTTTTGACAAATTTGCGCTTTCCTTGAAGTATGAAATTCCAAAACCTTAATAACCAGACTACACAAGGCATCAGTGCAGAGGGGTAGTTGTGAAAAGTTATTTTTCCAATGTCTGAACACTGAAGTTTGCAGGTATTTCCGTGACCACTTTTTTCAAGGCTGATTATATTATTGCGATAATCCCAACACACAAAACCATTTTCAATATTTTTAACCTAATTGTATTGATGAGGCACCACATAGGTTAATTTTGTGTCCAAATTAAATCTTTAGCAAAATCTCCATTCATGTCCATTACAGTTGCGCTACGTCATTATACCAAATATGAATACGAGCGACATATAGAGGTGTCGCCGCAAGTAATCAGGCTGCGACCGGCGCCGCATTCAAGAACGCAGATCAAAGGGTATTCACTTAAGATAAAGCCGGAGAACCATTTCATCAACTGGCAGCAGGATCCTTTTGGCAATTATATGGCAAGGATCGTTTTCCCGGAGAAAATCAATCATTTTGAAGTGGATGTAGAAGTAATCGCCGACATGGTGGTCATCAATCCGTTTGACTTTTTTATTGAGGAATATGCCTTTAAACCGGGCTTTCAATACGAAGCAGGATTAGAGCAGCAACTGATTCCATACTTAGAAATCACTGATCGCGATCCCCTAATGCTTGAGTTGGTGAAGGAAGCGAAAAAACTCCATCGTGAGGATATGAATACGGTGGATTACTTAGTGGCTATCAATACCCTGATCAATAAAAAACTTTCCTACAACATACGGATGGAGCCGGGCATTCAGTCATGCGCCGAGACGCTCACCATAAAATCCGGCTCATGCAGAGATTTTACCTGGGTGCTGGTGCAACTGCTTCGACATCTGGGTTATGCTGCGCGATTCACCTCCGGTTACCTCGTTCAGCTAAAAGCTGACACCAAATCGCTTGATGGACCATCTGGGCCGGAAAACGATTTTACTGATCTGCATGCCTGGGGTGAAGTGTATATTCCCGGTGCCGGATGGATTGGGCTGGATGCCACCTCCGGGCTTTTTGCAGGGGAGGGACACATACCGCTGGCCTGTACTCCAAATCCTGAAAGCGCGGCGGCCATATCCGGCATGGCTGAAGCTGTAAAAACGGAATTCCATTTCGAAAATACTGTGACCCGTATCGTAGAAAAACCCAGGGTCACCAAACCATACTCCGACGAGCAATGGCAACAAATCGTCGAGCTTGGGAATCGGGTGGACCAGTATTTACTGAACAATGACGTTCGCCTTACTATGGGCGGTGAGCCGACTTTTGTGGCTTCCGACAATCAGGATGCTCCGGAATGGAATACAACGGCAGATGGTGAACATAAGCGCAAACTTTCTAATATACTCTTCCACAAGCTGAAAGGCGAATTTGGGAATGGCCCGCTCATGCTCTATGGCCAGGGAAAATGGTATCCGGGAGAGCCCCTGCCCAGATGGAAGCTCGCTTGCTGCTGGCGCAAGGATGGACTACCTCTCTGGAATAATGACAAACTCATGGCCGACCTTTCGCGCGATTACAAGCTGAAGCTCGAAGATGCCAGCAAGTTTATGAACGAGTTGACTACTGCGCTCAATGTAGATCCGTCAAATATCCATAGCACCTATGAGGATCCGTTTTATTTCGCCTGGGAAGAAAGCAATATTCCTGTGGATGTGGATCCGCTAAAGGTGAACCTTGATGCGCCCCTGGAGCGGCAACGGCTTACAGAGTTGCTTCAGCAGGGAATGAATAATCCAATAGGATATTCCGTGCCGGTGCAGTGGGATTTTGAAAAAGAAAACTGGCAAAGCTGTCAGTGGGTTTTTCGCAGAAAACACCTGTTTCTCATACCTGGAAATTCACCATTAGGTTTACGACTGCCTCTCAAATCCATTCAGTCATACGACCCGGATAAAGCCGAAGTACGACCAGAAAAAGATTTGTTTGAAGAAACCAGCGCTTTGTCATTTGACAAGGAAAGCGAAAATGTTCCATCAGGAGTATTCAACAATACGAAGGAGATATTCATCACCAGCATTTCCGTAGAAATAAGAGCTGGTAAACTTTTCGTCTTCCTGCCACCTGTCACGCATTTCGAACACTTTCTGCAATTGATTAATGCGATTGAAAAGGTTGCTGAAAAGCTGCAAATACCCATATTGATCGAAGGCTACGACCCGCCATCGGACAACCGGATTCAGAAACTTATGATCACGCCGGACCCTGGCGTCATCGAAGTCAATATACACCCGGCCGGCAGTTGGCAGGAGATGCTCACCAACTATGCCATCTTGTACGAAAAGGCGGCGGAATCAAAGTTGGTATCAGAAAAGTTCAACCTCGACGGAAAACATACCGGCACAGGCGGCGGAAACCACGTAACGCTTGGAGGCCTGACACCCGCCGATAGTCCATTGCTGCGCAGGCCTGATTTGCTGAAAAGCTTTATAACCTATTGGCAGCACCACCCGTCGTTGTCTTATTTATTTTCTACTCAATTTATCGGGCCAACGAGCCAAGCTCCCAGGGTAGATGAAGGTCGCGATGAAATCCTTTATGAACTGGAGCTGGCCTTTCAGCAAATCCCGGACTATAAAGAGAACGAGGTGCCTTTCTGGCTTGTAGATCGCATCTTTCGCCATCTCTTGGTAGATATCACTGGTAATACACACCGTGCGGAATTTTGTATAGACAAGCTCTATTCTCCCGATACCTCCAGTGGCCGCCTGGGAATTCTGGAATTTCGAGGCTTTGACATGCCGCCGCATTACCGTATGAGTATGGTGCAGTTTTTACTGATTCGTGCTTTGCTGGCGTGGTTCTGGACCAAACCTTATAACCATCCGCTCGTCAGGTGGGGCACGGCTCTGCATGACCGGTTTCTGTTGCCGCATTATTGCTACAGGGATTTTAGTGAAGTAATCAATGATCTGAAAACCGCTGGGTATGACTTCAACCTGGGATGGTTTGATCCCTTCTTTGCCTTTCGTTTTCCATTTCTCGGTGAATTGCAGGTGGATGATATTCATATTGAAATAAAAATGGCCATAGAACCATGGCATGTGTTGGGTGAAGAAATGTCGAGCACCGGAACTGCCCGGTTTGTGGATTCCTCATTAGAAAGAATACAGGTAAAAGCCAGTGGTCTCACAGATACACGGTATCAGTTGTACTGCAATGGATGCAGGATTCCGCTAAAAAACACGGGCGTACAAGGCGAATACGTTGCCGGAATACGTTATCGCGCCTGGCAGCCACCTTCAGCACTGCATCCCACGTTGGGAACCGACACACCGCTGATCATCGACTTGTTCGATACCTGGTCTGGAAAATCGGTGGCGGCATGCCAATACCATGTGGCACATCCGGGTGGCAGGAATTATGAGACATTCCCTGTAAATAGTTACGAAGCGGAGTCGCGAAGGATATCCCGATTTTTTGATTTTGGCCATTCCATCAATCTTGTGGAACCAACCGTCATCAAACAAGTTGCAGCCGGCAGGTTTGTTACGAAGGTGAATATCATAAATCAATATGATTTATCGGAAGAAACGGTAAATCCCGACTACCCTTATACCATGGATTTGAGACGATATAAAGCAAGAAATAAACAAAAATGAACGAGATTCTGGCCTCAGGAGAAATGATTTCCACCTACCTTGACGAACGGAGGAAGAATAAAACGCCATTTTACGATGAATTAGCCGATCCTAACGGAACCATTTTCCCCCATTGGCAGAAGCTCGTCGCGAGTTACAATAAACTCGGCAATGAGAAAATGGATGACCGGGAGCGCATTGTTGCCAACCAGCTCCGTGAAAACGGTGTAACCTACAACGTCTATGGCGACCCGTCGGGAATGAATCGCCCATGGATGCTCGATCCAGTGCCGGTGGTGTTCAGTGAAGAGAACTGGCGAATCATCGAAAAAGGACTCAAACAACGGTCGAAACTCTTGAATTTTATTCTTAGCGATGTTTATGGGGATAGAAATTTAATTTTATCGGGTCATCTTCCTTTTGAGCTCATCTACAACCACAAAGGTTTCCTTAGGCAGATGGATAAAGTAAAGCTACCGGGGGAGCAGCAGTTGATTCATTACTCCGCTGATCTTGCCAGGGGACCTGCAGGAAAAATGTGGGTGCTCCACGACAGGGTAGATGCTCCTTCGGGTGCCGGCTATACATTTGAAAACCGTGTTGCCATGACGCGGGCTTTTCCTGAAATGATCCGCGAAAACCGTGTACGCAAAATCACTACTTATTATCAAACCCTAAAAAATACCCTTGTTGATCTTGCATGGCAAAATAAGGAAGATCCGCGAATTGTATTTCTCACACCCGGGACTACCAACGAGACTTACTTTGAGCACGCTTATCTTTCTTCGTTCATGGGTTTCACGTTGGTTACAGGCGGAGACCTAACCGTAAGCGATGGATATGTATGGCTAAAAACGATAAAAGGATTAGAAAAGGTAGATGTGATTGTGCGTAGGGTTGATGACATTTATTGCGATCCCCTGGAGTTTGAAATGCACTCACACCTTGGTGTAGTCGGCCTGATGGAAGCCGTGAGGCAAAAAAAAGTATTGGTTATAAATCCATTGGGTTGCCGCGTTTTGGAGAATCCCGGGTTGATGGCCTTCCTGCCAACTATTTGTCAGCATGTACTGAAAGAAGACCTAATATTGCCTTCAGTAGCCACCTGGTGGTGTGGTCATGATAGGGAAAAACAATATGTACTGGACAATATTCAATCGCTCACTATTAGAAAAATATATCGCAACAGCGCCAACAAATCCATTTACGGCCCCACTCTATCAGACCAACAGGTGGCCGATCTTAAGAAAGAAATCATTACAAGGCCATACCTCTATGTAGGACAGGAGATGGTCAATTTCTCCACAACGCCATCTTACATCAATGGAAAGCTCGAAGCCCGCAATGCGGTTTTCAGGAGTTATGCTGTTGCCGACACCCGCGACAATTCCTATTATATCATGCCAGGTGGTTTATCAAGAAGTTCTGTAACGGCAGGGGTGTTTATGGTTTCAAATCAGTCGGGAGGGATAAGCAAGGATACCTGGGTGCTCGGTGAGGAAAATAAATCCAGTACGGGCGCATCACAATCCATCACTAAGCAGATCGAAAGTTTTTTGCCAAGCCGCACCGGGGAAAGTCTTTACTGGTTGGGTAGATATGCCGAACGCTCCATTTTTATCGTCAGGCTGATCAGGATTGTACTTAAAAGATACAATGAAATAGAAGACGAAAATCATCCGGAAAGAGATGTTGTATTGACTGCCTTTCTGGAAGCGTTGTCGCGTATAACACTGACACTCCCCGGCTTTACTGAGAAGAAAAACCTTCATAATCCCACCAATGAGTTGCTATCCATCATCACTGATGACCAAAAAATTGGCGGACTAAGTCATTCTTTACATGCCTTTTTAAGAAATGGGTATGCCGTTAGGGATCGGCTGGGGCTGGATATTTGGCGAATATTGGACAGCATTGCAGCCGAGTCGTCGATCTTAAAAAACACGGATCAACTTCATGATATGACTTCACCCCTGGACAACCTTATTGTTAAACTTATGGCATTTAAAGGCCTGAGCGTCGATACCATGATGAGGGAACAGTCCTGGAACCTGTTGAGTATTGGCCGTTTTTTAGAATCATCATTGAAAACATGTGCCATATTGAAGAGTGTCCTGGCGAAAAAACAGGATCATGAAACGGAAAAGACTTTGCTTGAAAATGTACTTATAAACAATGAAAGCCTGATTACTTACCGGTACAAGTATCGATCGACCTTTGAAATTTCCAGTGTTCTCACCCTGCTACTGTTGAATGAACAAAACCCCCGCTCTGTTGCATATCAGGTTATTGAAGTTGATAAGCAAATTGCCCGATTGCCATCAGGCAATGAACAATACCTGAATCCTATGCGGAAAAAACTCCTAGAAGCCATCACGATGGTGAGGCTTGCAGATACATTCATGTTAGCTGTAGCAAATGAAAGAACAGGTCAAAGAAAGGAACTCGTAACATCACTTGAGAAGATCACAGCCCATCTTCAGGAAGTATCCAATCTCATTGTTAATTATTATTTCAATCATACAGCCAGCGAATATGGCTTCGTAACCATGCAAATTCCGGAGATATGATTTATACCGTAATCCATAAAACCAAATACCTCTATCAGACAATGGCCTCACTCTGCCACAATATCGTCTATCAATGGCCGGCAGATTTTCCTTTTCAGCGATTGGACAATTACCATTATAACATAATGCCAGAGCCCAATTTCCTTGTGAAGCGGCAGGATTACTTTGAAAATCCATACCTGTATTTTTCAGTTCAGAAAACACACCGGGAACTGGAAGTACAGAGCAACAGCACAGTGACACTGACTACACCAAAGTGGATAGGCATAAATCCTGAACAAACACCTGCATGGGAGGAAGTGGTAAAAAATCTCAGGGGTAAGGAAACGTCGAATGAAATCAAACAGTTTTACCTGGAATCAAAGCATGTCAATTTTATAACAGGCCTTCGGGAGTATGCGTTACAATCGTTCACCCCAGCTCGTCCGATTATGGCTGCCATGCACGAGTTGAACACGCGGATTTTTAATGATTTTAAATTTACCCCAGGTTTCACGGAGATCAGTACTCCTCTGGAAGAAGTATTTAAACACAAAAAAGGAGTATGCCAGGATTTTGCGCATTTCGGGCTGGCCTGTGTTCGCTCTATAGGTTTGGCTGGCCGATACATGAGCGGCTATATTGAGACTATCCCGGCACCTGGCAAGACAAAACTCGTTGGTGCGGATGCCTCCCATGCATGGATAGCGCTGTATATTCCCGATACCGGATGGGTGGAGTTTGACTCAACAAATAATCTACTGGTAAACGACCAGCACATTCGTGTGGCTACAGGGCGGGATTTTGCAGATGTAGTTCCATTAAAAGGCATTGTTTATTCAGGCGGTGGACAAAAGATGATCATCACGGTGGAAGTTCAGAAAATCGGTGAGTCGGGCGATTAACTGACCTGGATAATTCGGTTATTGCCTGTTATCCAATCGTATTTGTATTTCTCTGTTCTTAAATAACAGGTTTTGAATTTTGTTCCGACCTATGATCTGTGATACCTCCTCGAAGGCAAATAATGTTCTTCGTGTTTTATAAATTGTTCACTTCAAATATGTGACATCCCCATTCAGGCATATCTAAAAACAGACCTATCAGTGATAGCTCATTGCCATCACGAACATACACTGCAGGACTTATCAAATCCCTGAACCTGATAGATTTACCAGCCATATCTGAAAATGGCAGTCGAACAAAACACTGGCTTGGATGTGACGAATAGTTCACGGCAACCAAGGCGCGTTTGCCATCCGGCACTTCCCAAGCAAATGCCAGGAAAGAGTCCCAACTTCCATTTTCCTTCCAGGCTGGCACACAATCCAGAAGCTGCCATTGTCCGTCACGAAAAACCGGATTTTTTAAGCTTGTAAGAATTTGATCGTAAAATTTTTGTATTACCGGGTCGATGGCTTCAATCGGTCCTCGTACTAAATGGGGTGATATCCGTTTTTTTCTGCCTTCGAATTGTCCCTGATGGAAAAACCGCAATCCCGGGGAAAAGAATGTGATTACTGCAGCTGCTTTATGTTTGTCAACTGCAAAAGTAGCTGCGGCTCTTGGTTCATCATGATTTTCAAGGAAGCGGGCAAGTTTATTTTGATAGTCCAGTCCGGCAAAGAAATGTTCCCGAACTGGTCGTGCATGACCTTCCTCCAACCGGTCGTACAGCCGTTTGTCGTAAGCATAATCAAAGCCCTGTTGTTGCATTTCCCATTCCATATCCCAATATACTTCGGCCATAAAACAAAAATCCGGATACTTCTTACGCACAGCACCGGTAACAACCGACCAAAATGGCTGGGCTCGCCGACCCCACGTTCGCTCAAAGATATCAGGCAGCACGAGCATGGCCATATCACACCGTACCCCATCGCATTGGCCTGATATTTTTATAAGTTCTTTTGACATTGCAGCTACCGTGGCAGGATTACTATAGTCCAACTGGTATGTGTCTGGCCACCCATCGAAAAATGGATCACGTCCATAAGCGAGGATTAGATTGCCATCATGGGCTTCAACTCGGGCATAATTCTGAGGTGAATTCTCCAGATTGCGCTCGGTACCGGCTACAAAATATTCAGGATGTTCCTTAAGCCAGAAATGATCAGGCCCCATATGATTTGGCACAAAATCGAGCATGAGTTTCAGACCGCGTTTCTTGAGCTTTGCCCGGATTCGTTTTAGTGCCTCGTCTCCACCGAGGTATGGAGGCACCTTGTAGTCTGCTATGGCAAAACCTGATCCCCCTATATCCTTATCTTTCAGGTCGGGCAGTGTAGCTTCAAAATCGCGGCGCCATTCGGGGTTTTTGAGCGAAACTTGCCGACCATACCTACCGGTGCTCCATACACTCAGGAACCAAATCCAGTCAAAACCCATTCCGGCAAGTCGATCCAGTTCAGTGTCAGGGATGTCATCAAAAGTGGCCGGCCGGCCAAGGTTTTTCGCTAAATCAGTGAGCCACACCCTGGTGTTTATCTGATAAAGGGACGGATATTCGGGTTGCGAACTCATTTTTTTACTTTTTTGGTCTTTACTTCATCTTTGATGAATGCTGCCGTTTTTCCCTTGTGCAGAAACACTTCGGGATCGAGCATACCATATAGCTGGATTAATTTCGCGACGACCCCTGTCCACCCGGTCTGGTGACTTGCGCCCAATCCTGCACCATTATCACCGTGGAAGTATTCGTAAAAGAGAATATAATCACGCCAGTGCGGATCAGTCTGAAACTTTTCTGTTCCACCATATACTGGTCGCTTGCCCTGCTTATCCTTGGTGAACGTTTTGACAAGCCGGTCAGAGATTTCCTTGCTCACTTCAAACAGGTTCATCATATTTCCAGAACCTGTAGGGCATTCAATTTTAAAGTTATTTCCATAATACAGGTAAAACTGTTGCAGTGCGCGGATAATCATCACGTTTACGGGCATCCAGACAGGGCCACGCCAGTTGGAGTTTCCACCAAACATACCGGTATTCGATTCGGCAGGCAGATAATCAACCTTGTATTCTTGTCCGTGGACATTTAAGATAAATGGATGTTGCTCATGGAACTTGGAGAGGGATCGGATGCCGTAGGGACCAAGAAACTCGTTTTCATCGAGCATCTTTGTAAGGATTCGTCGCAGCCGGTCCGGATTAATAAGAGCCATAATGCCGCGTTCTTCCACACCTAAATGTCCCGGTCCGGTAGGGTGCATTGAATCTTTGAGCTCCGGAATCCGTCGAAGCCGTTCCTGTATCTTTTGCATGGTTTGTGGAAGCATCTCACGCTGATGCTTCTCGACAACCGTAGTAGCGCACAGGGGTAAGAGACCCACCATGGAGCGTACCTTAAGCCGTTGGGAACTGCCATCGGGGAGGCACAGCAGGTCGTAGTAGAAGCCATCTTCTTCGTCCCACATGCCATCAGACCCCGGCTTATTCATGCCGGCAGCTATATAATAAAAGTGCTCAACAAATTTCAGGACCATGTCCTCATAAATGGGGTCATTTGCTGCGAGTTCTACGGCGAGTTCTATCATGTTCTGGCTGAAAAGCGCCATCCACGCTGTACCATCCGCCTGTTCAAGATTGCCACCGGTTGGCAGTGGTGCGCTACGGTCAAAAACACCAATATTGTCCAAGCCCAAAAAGCCACCTTCAAAGACATTTTTTCCAAAGCGATCCTTTCTGTTCACCCACCAGGTGAAGTTCAGAACAAGCTTATTAAATGTTTCCCGCAGGAAACTAATGTCACTCTCACCCCGCAGCGCCTGCTCCGTGCGATGCAGGAAGAGCGTAGCAAATGCGTGTACCGGCGGATTGACATCACTGAAGTTCCACTCATACGCAGGCATTTGGCCATTGGGGTGCAGATAAAGATTTTTGAGCATCAGCTTCATTTGATCCTTGGCAAAATCCGGATCAACGATAGAGAGCGGAAGCGTATGGAAAGCCAGGTCCCAGGCCGCATACCAGGGGTACTCCCATTTGTCTGGCATGGAGATTATGTCCTCGTTCAGCATATGGTACCATTCTGAGTTTCGGGTATTTCGAAATCCTTTGTGCAGGGGATTTGAATTGTGTTCGTCCAGCCAATTGTCGCCATCGAAGAAAAAGAACTGTTTGCTCCAGAGCATACCGGCAAGCGCCTGCCGCATTACCAAAGCCTCGTCTTTTTTTACTGAAGGCGGTATTACTGATTTGTAAAATTCATCTGCTTCCCTGAGCCTGTCACTAAATATCTCATCATAGTCTTTTCCGAAAGGATTTTCCTTTGCGAGCGCTGATTTTTTGGTGAGCCTCAAACGGATTACGGCTGTCTTACCAGCACCTATTTTAATCTTGTAGTGAGGCGATACCTTAGTTCCTGCACCGTTGGGATTCACAGCATCTTTTTTCTCTCCTACGACAAAATCATTGATGCCGTCTTTGACGTATGGGCTCTCATTCCTTTCCTCCGGAAAAAGTCGTGCGTGGTTTGTTTCGTTCTCAGTGAAGAGCAGGGGCACCTTTCCTTCACATGATAACAGGAAATCGCCCAATATTGGATGATGAACGGTTACCGCGCTAACCCCTTCCTGTGCTTTAATTTTTTTAAGTGTTGGTTTTGCCGTTGCCCTGTTCGAATCGGCAATCCAGGACGAC